>JALYHQ010000141.1 GCA_030776455.1 Acidobacteriota bacterium
ATTCAGGCACCAGCGACCCTTCATCCGCAAGCACGCCAATCGCTCCGCACCCGTTGTGGCCACAGCCGCAGATTTCCTGACGCCTCGCCGGGTTTTGCTCGCACCATTCGCCGCAATACTTGCTGCCCAGGCGCGGTGTGCACGTGCATCCCAGGCGTTCGCACGTGTCTGATTTTTCAAGCAGGCTCATAGATGCCTCTATTTTCCCATCCTGACTTTGCCGGCTTTGGCCCTCCGGTGCCGCAGCCACAGCAGTAGCGCCCAGCCCGCCCCGATCACAGCCAGCACGCACCAGAAAATCTTCAAATGCTGCTCGATTCCGTCCAGCACTTGCTGCCACCGGTCGCCGAAATGATACCCGATGAACAGAAATGTAGAAACCCACAAAATCGCGCCCGCATACGCGAACAGCGCGAATGATTTCAACTCCAGGTGCGAGCTGCCCGCCACGATTGCCGAAAAATGCCGGAATCCGGGTATGTAGTAGCCCACCAGCAGCGCCCAGTGCCCGATCCGTCCAAACCAGTCATGGACGCGCTTGATCTCGGCCTCGGTGATGTGCAGGAAGCGGCCGAACCGCGAATGCAGCACCTTCCAGCCCAGTGTCCGCCCGATGGTGTAGCTGCAAGTGATCCCGCACATACTGCCGCCCGCCGCCGCCAGGAACGCCCCCAGGGGATGGAGCTTGCCTTTGAACACCAGATATCCGCAGAACACCAGCAGCGTTTCGTCTGGAACCGGCAGTCCCACAATGCCCAGCACGAGCAGCGAGAAAATAGCGATATAGCCGTAAGTGGAGACCCAGCCGAAAACGACGTCCAAGCTGTGAGGATAGCGGATTCCGCCGCTACACCGCGGTCTTCTTGGTCTCCGCGGCGTACTTTCCGGGGACAACCGAGAAGAACTCGATGAACTTCTTCTTCGCTTCCGCAACCACCGGCTTGTTGTTGAGCATGGATTGCGCCAGCAGCGGGAACTGTTTGCCCAGCTCGGTGGTGGAATCCACCCAGCGGCCGAACGTCAGTGCCCGGTGGACCCCCTGATAATCGTTCGGGAAGGTCATGTGAACGGGCAAGCCCAGCAGCTGCTCAATCTGTTGGGGACTGATCAGCGGCCGTTTCTGGCAGCGATTCAGCAGCACGCTGACGCGATCCGCCAGGTCCACCTGCTTTAGATACAAGTACTTTTCGCGCGCCAAATGCAGCGACGGAATCTCCGGAGTGCACACCAGGAAGATCCGCTTGGACTCGTGCATGATCTCGAGCGAATACTTCTCCAGGTTCCCGGATAGATCGAAGCACAGCACCCGGTAATTGCGGCGCATGAACTCCATCAGGTGCCGGATCTGCGTGGGCTCGATGCGAAAATCCGGATTCAACTTGCCGGCGTGCAGCACGTCCAGCTTGTCCAGCGACGTCACCATCTGCGGCCACAGGCTCTCATCCATCTCCAGCGAATGCTCGGCCGCGTCGGTGACGCAGTATCCGTTATCCAGCTTCAGCATGAAGCGCAGCATGCCCGAGTTCAGATCGAAATCCGAAAGCAGGACATTCGTGTTGGCGATTCGCGACAGCGCCACGGCCGTGTTCAGAGCCAGCGTCGAAGTGCCCACCCCCGCTTTGGACGGCAGGAATGAGAACACCTCGTTCGTGGTCTCAATCTCGGTTGGATTGGCTTTCAATTGATCCGACAGGCGCGCCAAGGAATCCCGGATCTGGATGCGGTCAAATGGCAGCGACGCAAACTCTCTGACGCCGGCCCGCATCAGATCCAGCAGAATCTGCGGGTCCACCACCCGGCTGATGGCGATTATCTGAATGCCCGGAGCATGCTTTTCCAGCTCGGCGATTACTTCGCTGGCCTTTTGCATAGAATCGATGCTCAAGAACAGCACCTGCGGCGCGTGAGCCCGTATAAAGCGCAATAGTTCCAGCGAGTTAGGGTAGTGATCCAGCGAGCGCGTGACGTTGGTGCTGCCGATGTCGGCTAACACCGCTTGCAGGCGGTCGTGCAAATCCACGTCCGGACATATGATGATGCCACGCAACATGCGAAGACACTCCTAGGCATAGCGTACTTAGATAAGAGTCCCCCCACAATTGAACCTTCGTACTAAGGTGCGGCGACGCCTTTGGAGACGGTCAGTCAAACACCTTAGATCGGCTAAACCGTGGACGTGCAATTCGGGCAGCGCGTCGCCTTCAACGGAATCTGGCTCAGGCAAAACGGACATTCTCGAGTGGTTACCGCGGCCGGAGCCGCTGGCCCCCGCATACGATTAGCCGCCTTCACAACCAGAAAGATAGCGAACGCCACGATAATGAAATTGATCAGCGTATTCAGGAACAGCCCATAATTCAGAGTCGGAATGCCTTTCGCTTTGGCCTCCGCCACGCTCGCCACCGGGATCGACGAAAGATTGATGAACAAATCGGCAAAGTTAACTTTCCCGAACAGCATCCCGACAGGCGGCATCAGCACATCGGCTACAAATGAGGTAACCACCGCGCCGAACGCCGCACCGATCACGATGCCCACCGCCAGATCCAGCACGTTGCCGCGCATGATGAACGTCTTGAACTCTTTGAGCATCCTGAAACGCAAGGCTAGCATAAGTGCGCTAAGATTGCCGGTATGGCGAAGGAAAATCGGGGCCTGATCGAAGTTCGCTGTCCGTGCTGCAATGCGACGCTCGAGATCGATCCGGAGCTGCGCGCGGTGATCCGTCATAAGCAAGTGAAGAAGCCCCCGCCCATTGAAGACATGGCCGCCGCCGTGCAGAAGCTCAAAGGCGAGGAAGCGCGCCGCGCCGAAGTGTTCCAGAAGTCCTTCGATGAGCACAAAAGTCACGCCAAAGTCCTCGAGCGCAAATTTGACGAGCTTCTGAAGCAGGCCAAGGAGAACCCCGATGAACTCCCGGCCCCGCGCCGGCCGTTCGATTACGAGTAGCCGCTTCTGTTACAATTCCTCCAATCATGAAGCATACGCGCCTATGGCTCACCGGCGGTTTCGCCGTACTGCTGTCCCTCGGATTCCTGCTGACGCGCGGCGACGCGCAGCCCAATTCCGTGAAGAAAATCGCGGACGGCGTCTGGTTCCGCGAAGGCGACATCATGGGCCAGGGGCACTGCAACAACGCCATCATTGAGATGAAGGATTACCTGATCGTGGTGGACGCCAACTTCCCCTCCGGCGCCCGGGCGGTGCTCGAAGACGCCAAGAAGCTCTCCTCCAAACCCGTTAAGTATGTCTTTGACACGCACCATCACGGCGATCATCTCTACGGCAATCCGGTATGGACCCAGCAGGGCGCCATCACGCTGGCCTATGCGGGCGTAGCCGAAGAGTTGAAGCGCTATGAGCCGGGCCGCTGGCAGCAAACGGCCAAACAGCGCAAGGACGTCGGCGAGCTGAATCGCGACGCTCCCGAGCCGCCCAAAGAGACGTTCACCAAGAGCCCGCACATCCTCCAGGATTCCACGCGCCGCGTCGAGTTCCACTTCTTCGGCTGGGCCCACACGCGCGGCGACGGCTTCGTATATCTGCCCAAGGAAAAAGTGCTATGTACCGGCGATGCAGCCGTCAATGGCCCGTACAACTACACCGCCGACGCCAACGTCGGCAACTGGCCCAAAGTAATGGATGCGGCCCAGAAGCTGAATGTGGACCACGTTCTCCCCGGCCACGGGCCCTCCGGCGGCAAGGAAATCCTGGAAGGCCAGAAGCAATTCATGCTCGCCCTCCACGCCGCCGCCGAGGCCGCCATCAAGGACGGCAAGAAAGCCGAGGACGCTCAACTTCCGGGCAGCGTCAAAAACTGGGTAGGTCCCTTCGTGAAGGGCCAGCTCAAGAACGCCGCCGAGGAAATCACCGAGGGCAAACCAGCCGGCGCATTACCTCACAACTGATGTCTGTGCCACCGTCTTCCACTCCGTGACAAAGCGGCGGTCCAGCCGAAACCGATCCTTCTCCTTCAACCGAAACGTCCCCACATAACGTCCCCACATAAGGACGCGTCTCCAGCGGCAGCAGCTCCATCTTCCCGCCCCGCGAAGGCAGCGAATATTGAACGCCATCCTTCCACCCGTTCTGTCCCGTCGAAAACTGCAGTGAAATGGGTTGCCGCACCCGATCCACTTCCAGCGTGTCAAAGCGCAATCCGAGGAAAAATTCCCGCTCCGGCCAGAATCGCTGCTCCAGCCGCATGATCCTTCCATGCAACACCGTTCCCGCCCGCAAGATCGCCTTCCGCCCTTCGTCGATCACCGGCTGGACCAGCGTTCCCTCCACCGGATCGCCCGCGGCCGACGTTGCGGAATCAATCGCCGCGCTCAGTGCGATCTTCAGCACCGCGCCCGCCGGAATCTTCACGGGCTCCTTCTTTACGGAGCTCTCCACGCTTGCCGCCGGATCGTCGAACCGCAGCGTTGACTCCCCAAGGAACTGATGGCAAGCCCGGTATCGCGTCTCATTGCGAGCCTCGCTCCCGCCGGAGCTGAGCATATGCAGCCTGGTCACTTCCGGCAGCATGAAATCCGCGCCACCGATGTGGACCCTTTGATACACCATTTCCGAGCCCGCACTGCAGACCTCGGATTCCCAGGGCGGATCCACAATATCCACGGTCAGCCGCATCAGGTCGCCTCTCTCCGCATCCGCCCAGAATTCACCCCCGAACGCCAGCGTCTTGCGAACGCCGCCCGCGATCTTGATCTGATAGTGGCTCGCCGCGGCGGGCACGCGATAGGTGAATTGCGCCAGCTTGCGCCCACCCTCCACGCGTTCGCCCCGGTATACAAATTCCACGCCGGTCTCGAAAAAAATGTTGCCGCTGAACGCGCCGAAATCTCCGCTCCCCGATAAGCCGTCTCCCACCAGTGCATCGATATCGCCGGTCTCGAAATGCTCGCCGCCCGCCCACGTGAAAATCTCCGACTTGCTCGCAACCGTCACGTCCAGCCTCAGCCAGTTCTTTGATACCAGCTCCCGGGCCGGCCGTCCAGGGTGCAGGTTCGCTTCCGCCAGATCCCCGCAAGACCTCCACCTCGGAGGCACTTCCTGAAATCTCGAGCGCTCGATTTGTTGCACGCAGGTGAAATTCGGAAGCCGTTCGACATTCTCCTTTACTTTCCCGCGGACCTTCCCCAGCAACGCCAATGAATCTGCATCCGCTCGCAGTATCGTTGCGGTCAGAACTGCCCAGACCAATGCTGCGCGAAACACCACATGTATACAGTAACCGAACTTTGTCAATCGACTCCCCTGCAACTGGCCTTTCGGCTCACTTACGATGAGAATTGCCATGCCCCTCGAAATCGAAGTGAAGCTCCCTTTGCGCGAAACTCCCAACGCCGCCCGGCGAACGCTGCGCAAGCTCGGCTATCGCGTGCATGTGGCACGGGCGTTCGAGGTGAATCTGCTGTTTGATACCCGCGGCCGCAAGCTGCGGCGCACCGGCAGACTGATTCGCGTCCGCCGGATCGGAAAGCACAACCTGCTCACGTTTAAGGGCGGGGCGCGCCCTTCCATACACAAAACTCGCGAAGAGATCCAGACCGAAGTGTCTGATCCGCGCGCTCTTCAGACGATTCTCCAGCAGCTCGGTTTCCACCCGGCCTTCCGTTATGAAAAGTACCGGACCGAGTTCCACCGCCCCGGCGAGCCCGGAGTGGTAACACTTGACGAGACGCCCATCGGCAATTTCATGGAAGTGGAGGCGCCGCCCCGCTGGATAGACCGGCGGGCGGGCGAGTTAGGGTACTCCCGCCACGATTACATTACGTCCAGTTATGGCCGACTGTACCTGGAATGGTGCCGCAAGCACCGGCTAAAGCCCTCCGACATGGTTTTCGACGCGCGGCATCGGAGAAATATCTGAGCTCCTTCCCAAAAAATAGCCTTAGTCCCGCTGAATACACTTGTACCGTGTGGTGCTCAATGCTATTCTCATCTCGAACTCTTATGATTGCGAGCGCCGTAGTTGCTTCACTCTCGCTGGTGTTGCTGGTCTATTGGTTTCGCTACGTGTGCCTTCTTATGCTGGCCGCCAGGCCTGCGAAGGACTATGCCGGACGCGTGGCTGCCGCGAATCAATTGAATTTCGTCAATGTGAAAAGTCACCTGGCGGGCGCGGTGGAAACGCAGCAGCTGGATCGCCTGCAAAAAGAACTTGATCGCGATTATCGCATCGTGATGTCCCTGCTTCGTCAGGGGGCCACAGTTCGCGAGTATGAATTCGAGCAGAAGCTGCTCATGGCCTATTTTGGATCCATGAAGGCCGCCTATCTGATCCTCCGCCGCCTCCGCCCCGACGCCTGCCGCATCGCCCTCCGCGAAATGACTGACGTCGTGGCCTGGTTCGCCGCCCGCAGCGGCGAACTAACTGCCGCCGCCTGAAGCCGCCGCCTTCCAAATCACGGGCTACAATGAAGTGGTGCCCACCGACTCGGCCCTCACCTTTGCTACCACTCAACTCGATCAAGTTCGTCGCGAAATCGGCAAAGTAATCGTTGGACAGGAACACGTCGTGGACGGCCTGCTCACCTGCCTGCTCGCCGGCGGGCACGTGCTGCTGGAAGGCGTGCCCGGACTCGGCAAGACCACCCTTCTCCGTACCTTGGGCCGCGTCCTGCATCTTAAATATTCCCGCATCCAGTTCACTCCGGACCTGATGCCCGCCGACA
Source organism: Acidobacteriota bacterium (assembly GCA_030776455.1). Taxonomy (GTDB): domain Bacteria; phylum Acidobacteriota; class Terriglobia; order Bryobacterales; family Bryobacteraceae; genus JALYHQ01. The sequence continues at coordinate 6,684 of JALYHQ010000141.1, forward strand.
TCGTCGGCAGCATGATCATCGAGACCGATGACCGCGGCGGCAAATCATTCCGGTTCCAGCCCGGACCCATCTTCGCCAATCTGGTCCTCGCCGACGAGATCAATCGCGCCACGCCCAAGACTCAGTCCGCGCTGCTCGAGGCCATGCAGGAACGCACCGTAACCAGTGGGAACACCACGCACGAGCTGGACTTACCCTTCCTCGTCATGGCCACCCAGAATCCCATCGAGATGGAAGGCACCTATCCGCTGCCCGAAGCGCAACTGGATCGCTTCTTGATGAAAATCGTTGTGGATTACCCTTCTCGCGCCGAGCTTGGCCGCATCGTGGACCGCACGATTCACCGCGATGATGAAGAGCCCCAGCGGATGGTGGATCGCGACACTATTCTGGAGCTGAAAGCCGTCTGCAAGCAGGTATTGATCGCTCCCCATGTGCAGGATTTCGCCATTGACCTGGTGATGGCCACGCAGCCGGGTACCGAGTACGCGCATCCGCTGGCCGAGAAATACATACGCTACGGAAGCTCCCCGCGCGGCGCGCAGGCGCTGGTGGAGTGCGGCCGGGTTCTGGCGCTGATGCGCGGGCGTCTGAATCTGAGCACCGATGACCTGCGCGAAATCGCGCCCTCCGTCCTGCGCCACCGCATCATCTTGAACTTCGACGCGCACGCCGACGGCCAGACGCCCGATACCGTGCTGACCAAGATCATAAGCCACGTCAGCTCCGCCGCGGCGGCAAGGTGAAACCGGCAAGGTGAAACCGCAAGAAGTCTTTATCGACAGCGCGTTTCTGCAGAAACTCGAACGGCTGGCATTGCGCTGGCAGAAGTCCTTTCCCGGCCTGGTGGGCGGCCATAACATCTCGCATTCCGCCGGACCGGGCCAGGAGTTCCTGGATCATCGCCACTTCCACCACGGCGACGATCTGCGCGCCGTCAACTGGCGCGCCTATCTGCGCCTGGACAAATTGTTCCTCAAGATGTTTCAGGTGGAACCCCGCGTCCCGGTCCGCATCATGCTGGATTGCAGCAGCTCCATGCAAACCGGCGAGCTCGCGAAATTCGATTACGCCCGCCGTCTGGCAGCGTCGCTCGCTTATGTCGGCCTGGTGCGGCTCGATACCATCTGCCTCCAGCCTTTCGCCGCCGAGCTGGGCGATTCTTTTGTATGCTCCGGTGGCCGACACCGGTTCATGCCCGCCGTCAATTTCCTCAAACAGATCCAGCCCGGCGGCCGGACCGATTATCTCCGCCTCGCGCGCCAGTTTGTCGGACGTTACCCGCAGCGGGGGCTCCTGATCGTCATCTCCGATTTCTTCGATGAGGGCGGTTGCGAGCGCCCCCTGCAATATCTCGCTGACTTCGGACATGAGCTGTCCTTGGTCCATGTGTGGAGCGAAGAGGACCGCGTGCCGCCCTGGGACGGCCAGTTGGAACTGCTGGACGCCGAATCCGGCGACAAGCTCGAGATTGGCTTTGATCAAGCTGCGCGCGAAAACTATACTCAGGCCTTCGACGAACACGCGCAGTCCATCCAGCGCGTCGGCTTGCGCAACACCGGCCGTTATGTCGGACTCTCGACCTCGACGCCACTCGAAGAAGCTGTGTTTGGTCCGATGATTCGCGCCGGCGGAGTAGAGTAAAAGGACCCGCGATGTTCTTTCTCAATCTCACCGCGGCTGAGTTCCTGGCACTGCTGGGGACGGTGGCCAGCGTCGTGGTGGCGCTTTACTTGCTTGACCGCAAGCGCAAACAACATGTGGTTCCTTCCCTGCGTTTCTTCGCCCTCGCTGAGAATCCCACCAGCCTGAAACATCGCCGCAAGCTGCGCCAGCCCTGGTCGCTGCTCTTACAACTCGCCAGCATCCTGCTTCTGCTGCTGGCCATTGCGCAATTGCGTCTGGGATCGCCGGACCGGGCCTCACGCGACCACGTCCTCATCCTGGATACCTCAGCATGGATGTCAGCGCGCTCTGCCCAGGGCCGCTTGATCGACCAGGCTCGCTTGAGCGCCAAACGGTGGCTGCGCTTGCTGCCCTCCAGCGATCGGGTAATGGTGATTCGCGCTGATGCTCTGGCCACTCCCGCGACGCTGTTCGAATCCGACCGCGAAAAATCGCGCCAGGCCATTGACCAAAGCCATCCCGGCGCCGCGGCGTTGAACATTGAGCAGGCCCTGGCGTTCGCCCAGCAAGCGCAAAAGTTGCGCGCGCAGCGCGCCGGCGAGATTGTATTCGTCGGCGCGGGACGCGTCTCCGCGGACGCTCCCCTGGCATTTAACGCGCCCGCTAACTTGCGCGTGATCTCCGTCGCCGGCCCAGCCGAGCACTCAGGACTTCGCAAAGTGAATGTGCGCCGCTCCCCAACCGATCCCGGCCTCTGGGAAATCTTCGTGGCGGTCAAGAATTACGGCGCATTCCCGCGCGCCCTGCCGGTTGTGGTTCAATTCGGAGGCGCTACCGTAGGATCTCGCCGCTTTGACCTCAAGCCCGGCGCCGAAGAGAGCGCCGCCTTCGAATATCGTACTCGGGCCGCCGGTTGGCTTGAGGCCAAAGTACTGTCGTCCGATGGATTCAGCGCTGACGATCGCGCGCTGCTTGAGCTGCCCGCCAGCAGCGTTCTGCCCGTTACGGTTTACACCGCCGATCCCAGCCTGCTTCGCCCCGTGTTCAACGCGATCCCCGGTGTAACCGCGAAATTTCTCCCGGTCTCGGCCTACGATCCTGCGTTGAAGGAAGGCATCGTGCTGCTCGATCGCTTCGCCCCGCCGGTTCCGCCAAAAATCGAAAGCATCTGGATCGAGCCCCCTTCGCGAAATTCGCCCGTGCCCGTGCTGCAATCGCAGACCAAACTGAAGTTAACCCGTTGGCGCTCGGACCATCCACTCGCCGCGGGTCTCCGCGCGCATGACGTTGAGCTCGATAGCGCCGAGACCTTTCGCGTCGAGCCGAATGACATCGTCATCGCCGAGGCCGGCGGCCAGCCCGTAATCGTCGCCCGTTCCGCCAAAGCGGGCAGCGCGAAGCTCGCGGTTTTCGGATTTCATCCGCTGCGTTCCGCGATGAAATATGAGCTGACCACGCCGCTGCTGTTCGCCAATATCCTGCGCTGGATGGCGCCCGGCATTTTTCGGAGTTGGGAACTCACGGCGGGAACCGTGGGAACCGTGGACGTCGACCTGGAAAACGAAACCGACCCCGCTGCCATCAAGGTGGTGGCCGACGGCGCCGGCGCTCTCCCGTTCACCGTGGAGGGCAAGAAGATGCGATTCTTCACGCCCAATCCCGGCATCGTGCGGGTGTTGACGAGTGATCGTGAAATCGTCTGCTCCTTGACTCTCCCCCAGCCTGGCGATGTGCTGTGGCAGCCCGTGCGCGCAAAGCAAGGGCTCCCCGCTCGGCCCTCACCCGAACCAGCCTCGCGCGATTTGTGGCCGTGGCTCGCGGCCGCGGGCGCGCTCGGTTTCCTCGCCGATTGGCTCCTGTTCGGCCGCCGCGGAGTCGCGCGCGTCAGTAGCGCGCAGGCCGCCGGACGCAGCCTCTGGAGAAAGGCGTCATGACGTTTGATCGTCCCTGGGCGCTGTTCCTGGTGCTATTGCCGCTGGCCTGGGCCGCCTGGGAATTGCAGCGTACCAATCGCCGTCTCGCGCTGCTTCTGAAAACCCTGGCCTTCATCGCCATCGCTCTCGCCATCGCCGAGCCGCGCTTGATCATTTCGGAAACCAAGATGGCCGTCGCCGTGTTGCTGGACACTTCCTCCAGCGTCTCCTCCGCCGACTTGGATCGGGAATCGGAGCTGGCTACTACGCTCGAAAAGAATGCGGGCCGCCATTGGGTCCGGGTGCTCCCATTCGCGCGCTCCACCCGCGCCGCCGACCTCGCCGAGCACGGAAAAACCTGGAAGCTGCGCTACACATCTGGCGAATCCGGAACGGCGACCGACTTGGAAGCCGCTTTGCGTGAAGCCGTAGCATCGCTTCCCTCCGGCATGGTTCCGCGCCTGGTCCTGGTTTCCGATGGCAAGGAAAACGCGGGCAGCGTGACTCGCGCCGCCTGGCAAGCACAGTCGCTCGGCATTCCCATTGACACCTTTGCCCTGGAAGGCCGCACTCGTCCCAAGCTGCGTCTTGAATCCATCAGTCTGCCCGTGATGGCGTTCACCGGTGAGAAGTTTCCCGTGGATCTTACCGTGGAAGCTCCGCAAGGCGCCGCGGGAACCGTCGAGATCAGCGCCGAGGGAAAGCTGCTGGGCTCCAATCCCATCACGCTCGAACGCGGCATCAACCGCATTCGCGTTCACACTAGCGTCAGCGGCGCGGGCGCGTTGAATCTCTCAGGCGCCATCCGGGCCGGCGACCTCGGCGAGGCGCGTTTTGATCGCGCAGTAACCCTGCGCAAGCCTCGCCTGCTCTTCCTCTCGCAAGATCCCGAGGGCACCGAAAAGCATCTGCTCGATACGCTCGCCGCCGCCCAGTTTGACATCGACCAATCGTCCAATGCGCAGCAGTTTGGAAACGGAAAGAACACTCTCAACGATTATCAGCTCGTAGTCTTGAATAACTGGGATATGGAATCGCTTCCCGCCGATCGCAAGAACGAGCTCGAGCGTTTCGTCAAGCAGGGCGGGGGATTGCTGGCAATCGGAGGCGAGCACAACGTCTATTCCGATCTCAAGAAGACCGAGGACGCGCTGGATCGGACTCTACCCGCCAAACTCGCCCCGCCGCGCTCGCCGGAGGGCACCAGCGTGGTCCTGATTATTGATAAATCCTCATCGATGGAAGGAAAAAAGATCGAGCTTGCACGCCTGGCGGCCATCGGCGTTATCGAAAACCTGCGCCCCATTGACACCGTCGGCGTCCTGATCTTCGACAACTCATTCCAGTGGGCCATCCCCATCCGCCGCGCCGAAGATAAGTCCCTGCTCAAACGCCTTATCTCCGGAATCACACCCGACGGCGGTACCCAGATCGCGCCTGCGCTCTCCGAAGCTTTTCACAAAATCCTGCCGACCAAAGGCACCTTCAAGCACATCGTTTTGCTCACGGACGGTATTTCCGAAGAAGGCGACAGCCTGGATCTATCCAAGGAAGCCATGGCTCAGCACGTCACCATCTCCACCGTTGGACTCGGCCAGGACGTCAACCGCCCGTACCTTGAAAAGGTCGCGGTCGTCGCCGGAGGCAAATCGTATTTCTTGAATGACCCTCAAGGCCTCGAGCAAATCCTCTTGAAGGACGTGATGGAGCACACTGGCACCACTGCGGTAGAAAAGACGCTGCGTCCGGCGGTTGCCAAGAACGTCGAAATCCTGGATGGCGTCGGCATGGAAAAAGCGCCCTCTCTGAAAGGTTATGTCCGTTTCATCGCGCGCCCCACCTCGGACACCATTCTGAAGATCGACGAGAAAGAGCCGCTGCTGGTGCGCTGGCAGTACGGGTTGGGCCGGTCTGCGGTTTTCACTTCCGATGCGAAAAGCCGCTGGGCCGCCGACTGGGTCACGTGGCCCGGCTTTGACCGCTTCTGGACCAACCTGTGCCGCGACCTGCTGCCGCACGCCCTTGCCGGTGAGGCGCAAGCCGAGTACGACAGTGCCAGTGGCGACCTGATCGTGAACTACGTCCTGGGCCGCGACGTCGATGAGCCGAAGAAGCCCCCCAGTGTTTTCGTCTTCGGTCCCGCGGGCTTCCAGCAGCCGCTCCCCATCGCTAAGGTTTCTAGCCGCCGGTACCGAGGCCGCATCCCCATCGCATCGCGCCAGGGCCTGTTCCGCATCCGTTCCCTTGAAGAATCGCGCGCGTTCCCCGAAATCGGCTTGTACCGCCAGGAACAAGAACTCCTCGACTACGGCTCCAATGAGTTCCTGTTGCGCGAAATCGCCCAGTTCACCGGCGGCCGCTTCCAGCCCTCGCCCAAACAAATCTTCGACACCGCCGGCCGTTCCGAACCATCCATCATGCGCCTCTGGCCGGGTTTGTTAGGCTTGGCGATCGCCCTGAACCTCATTGAACTGATCCTTCGAAAAGCCCCCGCGATCTGGAGTTAAATGTGGGGCAGGTTAGCAACCTGCGGGCCGATTAGCAATCGGCCCTGCCGGGGAGCAGAGGTAACCACCACTACCAAACAATCGGGTCGCGGCTCAGTGCGCGTTCCTCATTTCCGCCTCCTGCGCATCCACCACCGCGATCGCCGCCACATTTACAATCTCATTCACCTCCGCCCCCCGCTGCAGCACATGCACCGGCTTCGACAATCCCATCAGGATCGGCCCAATCGCTGCCGCTCCCCCCAGCCGCGAGAGCAGCTTGTACGCTACGTTCCCGGCCTCGAGATTCGGAAAAATCAGCACGTTGGCTCCGCCTTTCAGCGAGCTGAAAGGATACGTCTGCTCGAGAATCTCGGGAACCACGGCCGTATCCGCTTGCATCTCGCCGTCCACCATCAGGTCCGGCGCGCGCCGCTTCACTATCTCCACCGCACGCTCCACCTTCTGCGCCAGCGGATGACGCGTGCTTCCGAAATTCGAGAACGAGAGCAGCGCCACGCGAGGTGTAACGTTAAACCTCCGCGCCGTCTCGGCCGCGCAAATCGCGATCTCCGCCAGATCCTCCGCGCTGGGCTCGATATTCACAGTGGCATCCGCCAGAAAGTAAACATCCCCTCGCTGCAGGATCAATAAGTATAATCCCGAGACCTTGCGCAGCCCTTCGCGCACCGGGATAATCTGCAGCGCCGGCCGTATCGTCTCCGGATAATGCTGCGTCAGTCCGCCGATAAGCACATCCGCATCGCCCAGATGCACCATCATCGATCCGAAATAATTGCGATCCCGAATCATCTGCGCCGCTTCACTCTGCGTGATCCCCTTGCGCTGCCGGATGCGATACAACTCCGCCGTATAGCGCTCTATCAGCGGCTCCGCATGCGCGAGATCGATAATCTGCACTGAATCCAGACTCTGCAGTTTCAGATCCGCGATGCGTTTGCGGATCACCTGCTTATCCCCCAGCAGAATCGGCGTGGCGATGCCTTCATCCACCAGAATGTGGCACGCGCGCAGGATCTTGCTCTCTTCGCCCTCGGGAAATACCACGCGCTTGGGATTCTTTTGCGCCTTGTCGATCATGATGCGCATCACGCCTTCCACTTTGCCCACGCGGCGCGCCAGCGCATCCCGGTACTGATCCAGATTGATCGGCTCCCGCGCTACGCCGCTGTCGATGGCGGCCTTGGCCACTGCCCAGGCCTCCCGCAGCAGCACCCGCGAATCGAAGGGCTTGGGAATAATGTACAGCGGCCCAAACTCCAGCCGCTCGAGGCCGTATGTGCGGCTCACCGCGTCCGGCACGTCCTCGCGAGCCAGAGCCGCCAGGGCGTGCGTCGCCGCCAGCTTCATTTCATCGTTGATCGTGGTGGCGCGCACGTCCAGAGCCCCACGAAAAATAGACGGAAACCCGAGCACATTGTTCACTTGATTCGGATAGTCGCTCCGCCCCGTCGCGACAATGGCGTCCGGCCGCGTCGCCACCGCTACGTCGTAGGGAATCTCCGGATCGGGATTCGCCAGCGCAAAGATGATCGGACGCTCCGCCATCGCTTCCAGCATCTCGGCCGTCACCGATCCCGCCACCGATAGCCCGAAGAAAACGTCGGCGCCCGTCATCGCCTCCAGCAGCGTGCGCTTTTCCGTGTGCGCTGTAAAGCGCGCCTTGTACGGATTCATCCCCGCCGTTCGCCCCTCGTAAATCACGCCCTGTGAATCGCACATCAAAACATTCTCGCGCTTCACGCCCAGCCGGATGGCATGCTCGGCGCAGGAAATGGCGCTCGCGCCCGCGCCGTTCACCACCACCTTCACATCCTCCAGCTTCTTCCCCACCAGAAACAATGCGTTGATCAGCGCCGCCCCCGAGATGATTGCGGTGCCGTGCTGGTCGTCATGAAACACCGGGATGCGCATCGTGCGTCGCAGTTCTTCCTCAATCAAGAAGCAGTCCGGCGCTTTGATGTCCTCCAGATTGATACCGCCGAAAGTCGGCTCCAGCATCTGGCAGCAGCGAATCACATCTTGAGGATCCTTGGCATTCAACTCCAGATCGAAAACGTCGATATCGGCGAACCGCTTGAACAGCACCGCCTTGCCTTCCATCACGGGCTTGGCGGCTAGCGGGCCGATGTTCCCCAGCCCTAGCACGGCCGTCCCGTTCGTCACCACCGCCACCAGGTTGCCGCGGCCCGTGTAGCGCCAGCCGAGCGCCGGTTCGCGCTCGATTTCCAGGCACGGTATCGCCACCCCCGGCGTGTAAGCAAGGCTGAGGTCGCGCTGCGTCTGCGTTGGCTTGGTCGGCGTGATCGAAATCTTGCCGGCCGGCGCTGACGAATGATATTCGAGCACATCCTCTCTGCGAATGGACATATCGACTCCAGTTGTAACAGGTCGCGAGCGCGTGCGGCTATCCTGGAAAGACCGATGCCCGATCCCGCCGCTTCCGAATTGCGCTGGCATCCGCTTCTGCGCCAGTGGGTCGCGGTGGCCGCGCACCGTCAGGGCCGTCCGCAGATGCCCGAGAACTGGTGTCCCTTCTGCCCCGGCTCCGGCCGCGTCCCCGAGACCTATGAAGTTTTTCTCTATCCCAACGATTTCCCGGCATTCTCATTCGATAATCCGGCGGCCCAGGGCGCTTGCGACGTGGTGCTGTATTCGCCGGATCATCACCTGCTGCCCTCCGAGCTCCCCGAAGAACAATGGCGCAGGATTGTCGCCTTGTGGACCCGCCGCACCGCCGAGCTCTCCGCTCACCCCGCAACCCAATACGTTTCCGTATTCGAAAATACCGGAGCAGCCATCGGCGTCACCATGCCGCACCCGCATGGGCAGATCTATGCGTTCCCGTTTGTTCCCCCGCTGGTGGCCGCCGAGCATGAATCCGCCGCCGCGCACTGGCGGGAACACGATTCGTGCATCTACTGCGGCATCCTCGCGGATGAAATCGCGGATGGCCGCCGCATCGTCGCGTGCAATGAGAGCTTCGTGGCGTTCCTGCCGTACTTCGGCCGGTTTCCCTCGGAAATGCAAGTCTGCTCGCGCCGCCATTGTGCCAGCCTTACTGACTTAACGCCACCTGAAGCCGCTGACCTCGCGGCCATCCTCCGCACCGTCCGCCAAAAATACGATAACCTTTACGGCTTCCCCATGCCCCTGATGATGCTCCTGCGCCAGCCGCCCGCCAAAGGCGAAGCTCCGTGGTTCCACTTCCACGCCGACTTCCTCCCCGTCCAGCGCAGCCCCTTAAAACTCAAATACCTCGCCGCCGTGGAAAGCGGCAACGGCACGTTTTTGAATGACACACGTCCTGAAGACCAGGCCGCTATTCTGCGGGCAATGGAGCCAACCTTATGAAATCCACACTGCTTTCTCTTCTGCTAGCCGCCACGCTGTCCGCCGAAACCCCACCTGACGTCTCCTCGCTCGACGCTATCGTCAAATCGGTCTACGACGTAATCTCCGGACCCGCCGGGCAAAAGCGCGACTGGGACCGCATGCGCTCCCTCTTCCATCCCGGCGCCCGCCTCATCCCCACTCGCCCCACCGACGCCGGCGGCGCCCAGGCCTTCGTCCTCAGCCTGGACGAATACATCCAGCGCTCCCAGACCGCCCTTGAGAAAGGTTTCTTCGAGAGCGAAATCCACCGCGAAACCCAGACCTTCGGCAACATCGCGCAGGTCTTCAGCACATACGAATCCCGCCACGCTCCCGCCGAAAAACCCTTCGCCCGCGGCATCAACAGCTTCCAATTGCTCAAAGACGGCAAGCGCTGGTGGGTCATTACAATCTTCTGGGACTCCGAGCGCCCCACCAACCCCTTACCGTAGATTGCACATCGGGCTGTGGGGCGGACCCCCTGGTCCGCGCGGGGGCCCCTGCCCCCGCTCTGCTGCGAAGAAGCCAGCCGCGTATGCAGATAAATGTGGACTGCCATCGCGCCTTGTACCTGTTCCCGCAAGAGTAGCGGGCCGCCTGCGGCCCAGAGGACTGTACCCGCGCCCCACGCCGACCCAATCCCATACCTACGGAGCGATTCTGAGCCCTTCCAATCTCCGCTGAGCTATACTCGTGCTTTAGCTTGCGTCTCCGGCTGTTTTTCCCTGTCGAAGGGCTCCCGGTTTCAAACGACATCGTGGACTATGTCCTTCCCCTCCCAATCCGTCGACCGCCCCGTGCCGGCTCCCTTCTCGGACTATGAGATCGACGCAGCTTACGACGAAATGTTCCGCGCCCCCGGACGCCCCCGGCCGCACTATCGGAATCTCTATACCCACCTGCTGGGTCTTCCATCCCAGGAACTGGATCGCTGCAAAAAGGAAGCCGATCTCTCGTTCTTCAACCAGGGCATCACCTTTACTGTGTACGGCCGCGCAGAAGGCACGGAGCAGATCTTTCCGCATGATTTGCTGCCGCGGATCATCAGAAGCTCGGAATGGGCCACCATCGAGCGCGGTCTCACGCAGCGCATCACAGCTCTTAACCTGTTCCTCGCCGACGTTTATCACGAGCGCCGCATCCTCAAAGACCGGGTCATCCCCGGCGAGATTATCTACACCTGTAAACACTTCCGCAGGCAGATGCACGGGGTAAAAGTTCCTCGCGACGTTTATGTCAGCGTCGTCGGGACTGACCTTATCCGCCTCCCGGACGGCAGATTCGTGGTCCTTGAGGACAATCTGCGGGTGCCCAGCGGCGTCTCCTATATGCTCACCAGCCGCAAGGTGATGAAACAGATCTTCCCGACGCTGTTCCGGAAATGCGGCGTGCGGCCCATCGAGCAATATAGCCAGGCGCTCCTCTCCACGCTTCGTTCCCTTGCGCCCGACGGCCGATCCACCATCGTCTTGCTCACGCCCGGCGTTTACAACTCCGCTTATTTCGAGCACGCTTTCCTCGCCCGGCAAATGGGAATCGAGCTGGTTGAGGGCCGCGACCTGGTGGTGCACGATAACAAGGTTTACATGCGGACAACTTCCGGCCTGCAGCGGGTTGACATCATATACCGCCGGGTTGATGACGATTTCGTCGATCCCCTGGCTTTTCGAACCGACTCGTCCCTGGGAGTGGCGGGACTCTTCAACGCCTATCGCGCCGGAAACGTTGTGCTGGCCAATGCTCTTGGCACCGGCGTGGCCGACGATAAAGCGATCTATGCCTACGTTCCGAAAATCATTCGTTACTATCTCGGCGAAGAGCCGATTGTGGATAACGTCGAAACTTTTCTGATGACGGATCGCGTGCAGCGCGAGCACGTCTGCGGAAACCTCGACAAATATGTCGTGAAGGCCGTAGGTGAGTCGGGAGGTTACGGCATGCTCATCGGTCCCCACAGCAGCCGCGTGCAACAGTCCGAATTCCGCGACAAGATTTTGGCTGATCCTCGAAACTACATTGCACAGCCGACGCTAACGCTGTCCACCGCTCCCTGTTTTATGAGCGGCAAGATTGAGCCGCGGCACGTGGATCTGCGGCCATACGTTCTGTTTGGAGAAAAGGTCACTATCGTGCCGGGGGGGCTCACGCGAGTCGCGCTTCGCAAGGGTTCTCTGGTGGTAAATTCATCGCAGGGCGGAGGTTCGAAGGATACATGGGTTTTGCAGAACTGATCGTCCGGGTGGTTCAATGCTCTCAAGGGTAGCCGATAGTCTCTACTGGATGAGCCGCTACTTCGAGCGGGCGGATCATTGTGCCCGCGTGCTGGAGGCGAACTACAACCTGATGCTCAATCCTTCGAAGTTTTCCACCGAGGAGAGATGGAATCGGATCATGGCGTCTCTAGGCATCCCAGTGGCAGCCGAGGGCATAGACCCTCAATTGGCCATGATCAAGCTGACCAGCGATCCCGATGACGAATCGTCGATCACCTCTTGTATCGCCGAAAGCCGCGAGAATGCCGGGCAGGTTCGCGAAGAGATCAGTTCGGAGATGTGGGAGCACTTGAACCGTCTGTATCACCAGGTGACGCAGGGCAATGTCAGGTTCGAAACGGACTCCGACCCGCTGCGCCTTGTGGCCGCCGTCCGAGAGGGCTCTTACCAGTTTCACGGTGTTACGGACGCTACTATGAATCACGGCGAGGGTTGGCATTTCATTCAACTGGGCAAGTTCATGGAACGGTCTTGTGCTTTGCCGGTTCTGCTGGATGCCTATTTTTCAGCGGCCGGAAAGGCCGACGACCTGGACTGGATTGGGCTGCTGGCAAGTTGCGCCGCTTTTGAGTCGTACTGCAAGGTGTATACCGCCGATCTGAAGCCTGACTCGATGGCGGAATTCTTGGTACTGAATCCCGAGTTCCCGTATTCCATTCGATATTCGGTGGAGCGTATGAGCGCGGCGATCGCCGCCATTTCCCAGACGTCCTTGACCCGCGCCACTGACCGCATCGAACGGATTGCCGGGCGCCTGCGCGCTTCTGTCGCCTACGTTCAGATTGCCGAAATCATGAGCGGCGGATTGCACCGTTACCTGGAAAGTATTATCCAGCAGTGCAATAACCTGCATGCATCGGTTCACGTAGTATATATCGATTACCCGATCCAATCGGCTCTGGAGGCTTGATGTTCTACGCGATCCGGCATTTCACTCGTTTCCGGTACAGCCGTCCTGTTTGGCAGAGCGTAATGGAATTGCGGATGCAACCGCGCAGCGAGCACACCCAGCGGTGCTTCACCTTCCAGTTGTCCGTTAGTCCGCAAGCCAGGGTTTTCTCCTATCAGGATCACATCGGCAATTTCGTTCACCATTTCGACGTTCCGGGACAGCACCGGCAGCTGACCATTATTGCGGATGCCCTGGTGGATGTTCGAACTCCGGCGCCACTCCCCGAGTCGCTAGGCGTCAATGCATGGGAGGAACTCGATGAAATGATCGATCGGGAGGATTACTGGGACATGCTGATGCCCAGCGTTTTCGCCCGCACGTCGCCGGAACTCGAAGCCCTGGCGGGGGAGTTTGGAGTGGTCCAGCGCGATGGCCGGCAACCCTTGGAACTGCTGACCACCTTGAACTCCAAAATCTATGAGTATTTCGACTACGTCAAGCAAAGCACCGACGTGAATTCGGCGATTGAAGACGCAATCCGATCCCGGCGGGGTGTTTGTCAAGATTTTGCTCACACGATGATCTCCATCGTAAGAAATTTACGGATTCCGTGCCGGTATGTGAGCGGCTACCTCCATCGCGATCCCGATCATGCGGATCGCTCAGACGAAGGCGCCACGCACGCCTGGGTAGAGGCGCTCCTTCCGCGTATCGGCTGGGTAGGGTTTGACCCGACCAACAACTTGATCGTGGGCGGCCGGCACATTCGAACCGCCATCGGGCGCGATTACGCCGATGTGTCCCCTACCGTCGGCACGATGAAAGGGTCGGTTGAAACCGAATTGCAAGTGCGTGTGCGTGTTACTCAATCCGATGCGCTGCTGCCTCCCGATAAAGAGTTTGCGGCGGACGAAGAGTGGTCCCGCTTTATCGAGAACGACCAGCAGGCCGAAAAGTTGCAGGCGCAGCAGCAGCGGCAACAATAGCCCGCGGGCACCACTGAATCCATGGCCATTCACGTCGCGCTTCATCATCAGACCCGCTATCTGTACGACCGGCGGGTAGCTCTCGGACCGCAAATCGTCAGGCTGCGCCCCGCTCCCCATTGCCGCACGCCAATCCTGGCCTATTCGTTGAACGTTCTTCCCAAGAATCACTTCATCAACTGGCAACAGGACCCGCAAGGCAACTACCTCGCGCGGCTGGTTTTCCCAGAGCCAACCACGGAGCTATCCGTGGAGGTGGATCTGGTCGCCGAAATGGCGGTATTCAATCCTTTTGACTTCTTCCTCGAGCCCTACGCTGAACAATGCCCCTTTTCGTATGACCCCTCGGCCGCCCGCGAATTGCGGCCGTTTCTCGAAACCGAGCCGGCCGGACCCATGCTTTCCGCCCTTCTCGCCAAAGTTCCCCGCGAGAGCCGGCGCACGATGGATTTTCTGGTCGGCCTCAACCAGCTCGTACAGAACGAAGTCGGCTACGTGATTCGCATGCAGCCGGGCGTGCAGACTTGCGAGGAAACCCTCACTCTGCGCAGCGGCTCATGTCGCGATTCCGCCTGGCTGCTGGTCCAGATCATGCGCCATCTCGGAATCGCGGCGCGCTTCGTTTCCGGTTACCTGATTCAACTCGTGGCGGATGTCAAGCCGCTCGAAGGGCCGTCCGGCCCCACGTCCGATTTTACAGACCTGCATGCGTGGACCGAAGCGTACCTTCCCGGCGCCGGCTGGATTGGATTCGATCCCACATCCGGGCTGCTGGCCGGCGAAGGGCACATCCCCCTCGCTTGCACTCCGGACGCCGGTAGCGCCGCGCCCATCTCCGGCCTTCTCGAGCCCTGCAAGACGGAGTTCCGTCACCAGATGACGGTGCATCGAATTTACGAGTCCTCTCGCGTCACCAGGCCATACACTGGCGAGCAATGGAACGCCATCGAAGAACTCGGCCATGAGGTGGATGCCGATCTGCGCTCCGGCGACGTGCGGCTCACCATGGGCGGCGAGCCGACATTCGTGTCTCTCGACGATGCCGACGGAGCCGAATGGACTACCGCCGCCATGGGTCCCGTGAAACGTCAGCGTGCCGTGGAGCTGCTGGGCCGGTTGCGCCAACGTTTTGCGCCCAACGGCCTGCTGCATTTCGGCCAAGGGAAGTGGTATCCCGGCGAGCCGCTGCCGCGCTGGGTATTGGGTTGCTATTGGCGCAAGGATGGGGTTCCCATCTGGGAGGACGCCAGCCTGATCGCTGAGGATGGCAAGGACTACGGTTACGGTGCGGAGCACGCGCGGCAATTTCTTGAGGCTCTTGCGCGCCGTCTCCAAGTGGACGCTACTTTCACCATCGCGGCCTACGAGGATGCCTTCTATTATTTGTGGAAGGAACGGAAGCTGCCGATCAACCTCGATCCCCTCGATTCCAAGCTCGCCGATCCGATCGAGCGTGTCCGCTTGGCGCGCATCTTCGAACAGGGCCCGGACCAGCCCATCGGCTACGTCCTTCCGTTGCGCCGTATTCCTTCCCCGGCCGGCACGCCGCGCTGGACCAGCCAGCCCTGGTTTCTCGCCTCGAAACAGATGTTCCTGGTCCCGGGCGATTCGTCCATGGGATATCGTTTGCCCCTCGAATCTCTTCCGTGGACCAAACCCGAAGATGTGATTTATTCTTACGACCCGGATCCCTTTGAAAAGCGCGCGCGCCTTCCAGCCAAGTCGGAGCGCAAACCTTACCTTTTCGACGGGCCCTCTGTTCAGGAGGATCTCGCGCCGGACGCGGGCCAAACCGAACCCCCGAAGAAGGGCGAATCGGCGGCCTGGATCTCGCGTCCCGCCCTGTGCGTCGAATCGCGCGATGGAAAGCTGTACATCTTCATGCCGCCGGTCTACTACATCGCGGACTATCTAGACTTGACAGCGGCTATTGAAGATACGGCAGCCTATCTCAAAATGCCCGTCGTTTTGGAAGGTTACGCCCCTCCCTCGGACCCGCGCATCGCCGTTCTGAAACTGACTCCGGATCCCGGAGTGCTCGAAGTCAACGTGCATCCTGCCGCATCTTGGGATGAGCTTGTGACAAACACCACCGCTCTCTACGAGCTCGCGCGCGAGAGCCGTTTAGGCACCGAGAAATTCATGCTCGATGGACAACACTCCGGCACCGGCGGCGGCAACCACGTTGTGATGGGCGGCCCAACTCCGGAGGACAGTCCCTTCTTGCGCCGCCCCGATCTGTTGCGAAGCTTGATTGGATACTGGCACAATCACCCATCTCTGTCATATCTGCTCTCGGGATTGTTCATCGGCCCCACCAGCCAACATCCCCGTGTGGATGAGGCGCGCACGGATTCCATTTATGAGTTAGAGATCGCTTTCGATCAAATCCCCGACAAGGATGCTGCCGCCAGCCCGCTGTGGCTTGCCGATCGCGTCTTCCGGCACCTGCTGACCGATCTGACAGGCAACACGCATCGCGCTGAGTTCTGCATCGACAAGCTCTATTCGCAAGACTCCGCCGGATCGCGTCTCGGCCTGCTCGAGTTGCGCGCGTTTGAGATGCCGCCGCATGCGCAAATGAGTCTCACCCAGCAATTGCTGGTGCGGGCGCTGACGGCGCATTTCTGGGAGAGTCCCTACCGCCGCAAGCTCGAGTGGTGGGGAACCACGCTGCATGACCGCTTTATGCTGCCCCACTTTATTCAACTCGACTGGGAAGACGTCATGGAGGACTTGCGCGAAGCTGGGTACGACTTTCGGTCAGAATGGTTTGCCCCGCACTTCGAGTTTCGATTTCCGCTCCTTGGTTCGGTGACCCGGCGCGGGATCCGGCTCGAGCTGCGGCACGCGCTGGAGCCGTGGCACGTGCTCGGAGAAGAAGCCTCCGGCAGCGGGACCGTCCGCAACGTGGATTCATCCGTCGAGCGGCTGCAGGTGAAAATGGCCGGAATGACCGCCAGCGGGCGCTTCGTGGTCGCGTGCAATGGCCGCCGGGTGCCGTTGCACTCCACGGGCGAAAGCGGCGAATTTGTCGCGGGGGTGCGTTATCGCGCGTGGCAACCGCCGTCGTGCCTCCATCCGAACATCCCGGTGCACACGCCTCTGGTGTTTGACATCGTGGACACATGGTCGGGACGCGCGATTGGCGGTTGCAGGTATCACGTGACGCATGCCGGGGGGCGGGTCAATAAGCAATTTCCCGTCAACGCCCAGGAGGCGGAGAGCCGACGTCTGGCCCGGTTTCAGGATACCGGTCACACTCCCGGCGCCATGGCCGTGCCGCCCGAGGAGCACAATCCCGAATTCCCGTTGACGTTGGATTTGCGGCGTGCGCGATGAAGGAAGGTCGCGTACAGCTGCTTGGTATTATTAACGAAGTTGGGGTCCACTCGCGGATTTCTTCGCGGACAAGGTGAGTGTCATGCAGCTCCGGATCGGTTACGAACTAGTTTATAGCTTTATACAACCCACGCCGGTCATCCTTCTCGTGAGTGTCCACGACTCGAGGGCCTCCGACATCGTCGTCTCCGATAGCCTCATCGTCGAGCCATCCATTCCCACCACGAGCTACCGCGACGGATTCGGAAATCGCTGCACCCGCCTCCTCGCGCCCGCGGGCCCCCTCCGGCTCACCACCGACGCCATCATCCGGGATAGCGGCCAGCCGGATGAGGTTGTGCCCAACGCGTGGCAGGACCCCGTGCAGGATCTGCCTGAAGAAAGTCTCGTGTTCCTTCTAGGTAGCCGCTATTGTGAGACCGATTTGCTGACTCAGACCGCTTGGAACCTTTTCGGCCTCACGGCTCCCGGGTACCCTCGCGTGCAGGCGATTTGCGATTATGTTCATAACCGTATTGCCTTCGATTACCAGTGCGCCCGCCCCACCCGTAGCGCCTCCGAGGCTTTCAATGAACAGATCGGCGTGTGCCGCGACTATGCGCACCTCGCCATCGCCTTCTGCCGCTGCATGAATATTCCCGCGCGATACTGCACCGGCTACCTGAGCGATCTCGGAACTCCGCCTCCTTATCCGGTTGGCGATTTCGCGGCATGGTTTGAGGCCTGGATAGGAGGCCGCTGGCACATATTCGACCCGCGTAACAATGTTCCGCGCATGGGCCGCATTCTCATGGCCCGAGGCCGCGATGCGTCCGATGTCGCAATCGCCACTACGTTTGGACCCAACACTCTGGAGAGCTTCAGGGTTTGGACCGATGAGATTCCAGGAACCGACGGCTGATGTCTTTGCTTACGGTGCGCCATTCCACCGTCTACCGGTACGCGGAACCCGTCGGCCTCGGCGAACATCGCATGATGTTTCGCCCGCGCGAGAGTCATGACCTGCGGTTGCTCCGGACCAACCTGGCCATCACGCCACAGCCCGCCCAACTGCGGTGGCTGCACGACCCCTTCGATAACTCTGTCGCCATCGCCACTTTTGAGGGAACCACCACCCAGCTCCAATTCGAGAGCACTGTAACGTTGGAGCACTTCGAGACCTCTCTGCCGGAATACCCGCTTGAAGAGTATGCGCGGACGTATCCTTTCCGCTATACCGATGAGGATTTTATCAATCTCCCGCGAGGCCTGGCTCGGCACTACCCGGGCGAGAGCGTGTCGCAGTGGTCATTGCAGTTTCTGGATCCATCGGATACCACCCCCACCATGAAAATACTGCGCGCCATGACCAGCGGCATTCGCCAGCAGTTCTCCTACACGCGCCGCCCTGAGAAAGGCGTACAGACTCCCGAGGAGACGTTGCAGAGCCGCCGGGGCAGTTGCCGGGATTTCGCGGTCCTGATGATGGAGGCCGCGCGGTCGTTGGGTATTGCAACCCGGTTTGTCAGCGGGTATATCTTTGTGCCCAACCGTTCCGGCCTCGCAGGCGGGGGAGCCACCCATGCATGGATGCAGGCCTATCTGCCCGGCGCCGGTTGGGTCGACTTCGACCCCACCAATAGCATCGTCGGCAACCGTAACCTCATTCGCGTCGCCGTGGCGTGGACTCCCGAACAGGTGCTGCCCTTGTCGGGCACCTACGACGGTTCCCCGCACGCCTTCCTCGCCATGGACGTTACAGTGACCGTCACCGAAGAGACGGAATAGCGATGACATGACCGCGTTTCGTATCCTTCGCCCGCGCGGAGCCGGCCGCTTTGTCCTCTTTTGCGATCATGCCAGCAACTACATTCCTGCCGAACTTCAAGACCTCGGTTTACCGGCGTCTGAACTTGACCGGCACATCGCCTGGGACATAGGCGCGGCGGGTGTTACCGAGGCGCTCTCGGAAATCCTCGATGCCCCGGCCATCCTCTGCACCACTTCGCGCCTTGTAATCGACTGCAACCGCCAGCTCAACGCTTCCGATCTCATACCTGAAGTAAGCGACGGGACGGTGATTCCTGGCAATCTGCATCTCAGCGAAGCAGTCAGAGCCACCCGCATCGAACGCTGGTTTCATCCGTATCATGACGCGATCGAATCAATCTTGCTGGAACGTGAAGCCCGCGGCGTGCCGTCCATCGCCGTTTCCATTCATTCCATGACGCCTTGTCTCGCCGGCATCCCAAGACCCTGGCAAATCGCGCTGTCCAGTCATCTCGACCGCAGCCTTACCGACCCCGTGCTTGCCGCCCTGCGCCAGTCCGGCGAAGTAGTGGTAGGCGATAATCAACCCTACGATCTGGATCCGGAGGTAGACTACAGCATTCCATTCCACGCTCTGCGCCGGAGCCTGCCGCACATCCAGGTGGAATTCCGCCAGGACGAGATATCGGACGCGGCCACCCAGCACCAATGGGCCTTGCGTTTCGCCCAGGCGTTGATTGGATAGACGGAATAAGACGGTATGGAGCCCGCTGGGATCGAACCGGCGACCTGCTGATTACAAAATTCCGGGTCTCGGCGTACGCTATTGATCCTGGGTTCGGCGGCCGCCCGCGTGCGCTGGCGATTTCGGTCTCGTCGGCGCGTATTGAACCCGATTTTGAACCCAACTTTCGTTGAAACGAAGGCCAACGGGTGGTAAAAATCCTCGGCCCGCTTCAGTGCCATCGGCTGGATCACCATCCGGCCTGTCGTAACGATGTAGCCCCACTTGCCTCCGACCATGACCGCAGCTAGACCTTACGAGAAATGAAAGGTTGAGATCGTACTTAGGCGCGCCTCGAAGGTCACCTCCACCGTAGCCGCTGGGTAGTCGTCGGTCCTAACGTATCTGAACAGAGCAGGAACTACTTGCTCGATTTTCTGCAAGACGCATCGGGCTAGGGGGCCGTTCGCACCCGGGGCCATCCGTTTGCGGGGCCCAAAGCGCCTACACTAGCTCAATCGTGACCCGGCGTCCCACCATCGCCGCGGCTCGCTGAAGGCTCGATAGTGTGATGTCGTCCTTCGCGCTGAGGAGCCGGTCAACTTGCGTGCGGCTTGTCTTCAGCAGCGTTGCCATCTTATTCTTCGAGATTTTTTTCTTCTTCATGGCCGCGGCGAGTTGCCACGCCACGACTTCCTTGACCGCCTGCGCTTGCGCCTCCTCGAAAATGCCCTCCTCTTTGAGGAAGTCATCGACGCTCGATCCCATGTGTTTCTTGCTCATTGCTCCAACTCCTTCTTGCGCTTCCGCGCCAGCGCCAAATCCTGATCTGGCATTGCGCGAGTCTTCTTGATGAACCCGTGCAGCGCGACCAGGTGCTCACGGTAAACGCACAGCAACACCCGTGCCGTGCGCTTCGTTGGCAGATCCGTTCGAATTTCCCAGAGTCCGCTGCCGATCGCGCGGCACAGCGGCATTCCTGTCGGCCAACGCCATTGCGCCCGCAACAGATCCTTGCCTATCGCCTGCCTTTCCTCTTCCGGCAACTCCTTTAGCCATTCCCGTACCGGTTCGCTGCCGGTTAGCGTCCGGAAGAAGATCAACGGTATTTTCTTCGGCTGAGGATCGTCCGCCATCTCCTGTACCGTACTTAGTACATTGTACCTTAAAATGTGCAGGCACCCACTAGGCCGATCGAGATCGCCGATCAGGTTCTTCCATTGCCAGCTTTGGACGGCACCGTGATCCCCGGCAACCTGCATCTCAGCGAAACAGCCAGAGCCGCCCGCATCGAACGCTGGTTTCACCCATTCATGACGCGATCGAATCAATCTTGGTGGAACGTGAATCGCGAGGCGTGCCATCCATCGCGGTTTCCATTCATTCCATGACGCCTTGCCTGGCCGGCAATCCAAGACCCTGGCAAATCGCGCTCTCCAGTCACTTCGACCGCAGCCTTGCCGATCCCGTGCTCGCCGCCCTGCGCCGGTCCGGCGAAGTGGTGGTGGGCGATAACCAACCCTACGATCTGGATCCGGACGTGGACTACAGCATTCCATTCCATGCTCTGCGCCGGCGACTGCCGCACATCCAGGTGGAATTCCGCCAGGACGAGATATCGGACGCGGCCACCCAGCACCAATGGGCCTTGCTCTTCGCGCAGGCGTTGATGGAATAGTCGGAATCAGGTCTGCGGTTCTCCCGCACTCAAAGATGGCCGAGTTCGGCGGATGAGCGGAGTCCTCCTGAGGTAGTGTGCTCGTTGAGTAGGTCGCCCGGAAGCCCTGCCCTGGAATGTTGACAAACCCTCTGTATTGCTGTATCTTGACACCAATACACTTGTGATCTTCAAGTTGAACCCTGCAGCGGGCGAGCCACTTTACTTGCAATTGATGCAGCAAATCCGGCACGCCGTTGAAAGCGGCGCCTTGGAGGATGGGGACCAACTCCCTGGCATCCGTACATTAGCCGAGGAGCTTGTCGTCAGCCCGAATACGGTTGCAAAAGCATACTCAGATCTTGAACACGAAGGCTTGATGCAGTTGCGTCACGGCTCCGGTGCCTTTATCTGCGTGAACCGCCGGACAAGATGCCTTGCCGACCGCGTAAACGAGGCTCGCAGACGGGTTGGGAACCTGATCGGCGACCTGCGCGATGAGGGACTCCATGACGACGAAATCCGCCGGGCGTTCGAAGCCGAGCTGCTCCAACCTGTGCAAGTTGCGGCGCAGAGATGACCAACGCACTGATGATCCAGACAAATGAACTCTGCAAGTCCTACGCTAGCCTCGAAGCCGTTCACGGCTTGAACTTGCGGGTGGGGCCGAATCGCATTACTGGGTTTCTTGGTCGCAACGGAGCGGGCAAGAGTACCACCATTAAGATGCTGCTCGGCATGCTGCAGCCCAGCGGCGGTGAGGGCAAAGTTCTGGGCAGGCGGATCGACGACCCAGCCGAGAGTGTGGATCTTCGCCGGCATGTGGCGTACGTGAGCGAAGACAAGCGTCTTTACGCCTACATGACTGTGGAGCAGATGATCCGCTTCACTAGCTCGCTATATTCGGATTGGCGTATGGATGTGGAAAAAACGCTCCTCAAGAGATACGAATTACCTCCGGGCAGGAGGGTCAGATCCCTCTCAAAGGGAATGCGGACGAAGCTGGCTCTATTGCTGGCACTGGCGCGGCGGCCGGCCCTGTTGATTCTCGACGAGCCAAGTGAAGGTCTGGATCCATTTGGCGTCGAGCAGCTCCTTGAGGATTTGGTTACGCAGTGCAGCCAGGGCACATCCGTCTTCTTCTCATCGCATCAGATCGCGGAGGTAGAACGAATTGCCGACCACGTTTGCATTCTCGAGAAGGGACGCCTCATCCTGGACGCCTCTCTTGACTATCTGCGCCAGTCCTACCGGCAGCTCAATCTCGTTTTTCCCTGTCTCCCCGAGAAGCGTGAGTTTCAGATCGAGGGAGTCGAAAGCATTCGGACCAGCGAACATCAGATGGTTGTCTTCGCAAGCCGAAACGTCGATCGCATCGTTGATCTTGCTCGCGATCTTCACGCCAGTTCCATAGAAATTACGCCAGTCGGACTCAGGGAGATCTTCCTCCAGACCGTGAGGGAAGCTTGAATGCTTTGGTTTAAGGCGTGGATGGAAACGCGGACACGGTTCCTGATTTGTCTCTTGGGAATGATGGCGCTGGGCTCGTACAGCGTCTTTCATGGCGACAGGGAAGCGCTGTCTTACACCAGGACCGACTATTATTACGCCGTGCTTCATTTCGGACACTCTCTGCTCGCCACGATGTGGGTGGTGGCTGTCACCCTGTTGATGATGGGCGGCCTGTTGCGAGAGAAAGCTCTGGGCGCCTCTTCCTTTACTCTCGCGCTTCCGGTTAGCAGAGCGCGTTTGATGGGTGTTCGCGTCGCCGCGGGCTTGATTCAGGCCATGGCCTTAGTGATACTCCCCTGGAGCGCCATCTTCCTGATTGGATGTGTTTTTGGGAAGACGCAATCCCTCTCGCAAGCTTTCTTTCATGTCGTGTTGCTGGCTGGAGGCGGGCTGTTGTTTTTCGCTATCGCCCTTCTGGTCTCCTCGCTGGTGGAAGGAGAATACACGGCTCCTATTGTGAGCTACGGAATCGTGGTAGCAATAGCCGTCGCGCTCAGCGATCAATCCCTCCGTACCTATAGCCCGTGGTCGTTCATTATGGGTGATGTATATTACGACAGGCATACATCGCTACTCGTAGGCCCGATACCGTGGATGCATGTCGCGGTCTACGTCTTTCTTGCGGCGATTCTCATCATGCTGTCCTTGAAAGCGATACAGAGGCGCGAATTCTGACCAAGTAGTCAATGCGGAATCCACGGCCAGTTCGGGATCCCAGAGCGATAAGCGAAAAATGGAAATTCTTAGCGCGCTTACCGTTTCAGGCGCAATCTCACCAAACGCAACCAGGCATGCATTTCTTAGGATGGAGCCACCCGCCAGGATCGAACTGGCGACCTGCTGATTACGAATCAGCCGCTCTACCAACTGAGCTAGGGTGGCTTTGGTTAACAGCTTACGAAAACAGGCGCCGCGACGCGCATGCACCTCCATTCTACAACAGCTGGCCTCAAATCACCGCCTTCAGCGCTTCCACCACTACGCCCACTTCCTCCTCGGTGTTGTAGTAGTGCGGCGAAAGCCGAACTGCCGATGCCGCCCGCTTGTCATCCATATCCAGAATCGCCCACTCGCGCACCGTGGACGACGCGTTGATCTTTCGCTCGCGCAGCGCTCGGACCACTTCCGCCGCCCGCCGCCCCGCCACCTCAATCGTCACAATGGCCGCCAGCTCTCGTCCTCGGTCCAGCACCCGAAATCCAGGCGCGTCTTGAAACGCTTCCCGAATGCTGGCTGCCAGCTGGCGCGCGCGCCCGCCGCCGCTCTCCAGACCCACCGAATTCGCATAACGCACTGCTTCGCCCAGTCCCAGCACCAGGCCGTACGAGAATTCCCAGTTCTCGAATCGATGCGCGTCCGCCGCGATCTGATACGTGTCCGCCGTCACCCAATCCGCCGCCCGCATGTCGATATACAACGGACAATGCCCACGTTTCAATGCGCGATCGGACACATACAGAAACCCGATTCCTCTTGGCCCGCGCAGGAACTTTCGCGCTGACGCGCACAGGAAATCGCACCGCAGCCGCGCCACATCCACCGGGAGTTGTCCCACCGCCTGGCATGCATCAATCAGGTACGGCACCCCCGCACGCTCCGCGATTTCGCCCAGCGCCTCCACCGGCTGGATCAGCCCCGAGTTTGTCGGAACCCAGGTGGCTGCCAGCAGGCGCACGCGCGGATTCCGCAACAACACGCGTACCGATTCCGGATCCACGCCGCCGGATTCCAGATCGGCCGCGCGCCGCACCTCCACTCCGCGCCGTTGCGCCAGCGAAAGATAGGCGAGCTGGTTCGAAATGTAATCGTTCCGCGTCGTGACAATAATGTCGCCTGGCTGGAAGTCGAAACCCGACAGCGCCTGAAAGAACGCCACCGTCGCATTCTCTACCAGCGCGATGTTACGCGGCAGCGCGCCGGTGAGCTCGGCCACGGCGCGATAAACTCCGCCCACCGCATCCTGCGCAACGTCCGCGCTCTGATATGCCCCGAAGCGGCTCTCGCGATGCAAATGTTCCACCATCGCATCCAGCACCGGCCTCGGCATCAACCCGGCCCCCGCATTATCGAAATGCACGCAGTGCGCGCACCCGGGCGTGTCTTCACGAAGTTTATGTATGTCTGTCACGCTATAGCTCAAACGGCAGGATGGGATCAGCCCGGTCCAGACCCGGCCGCCAGAACGCCACCAGCAAAGCCAGCTCCCGCGTATCCATTTCTACCGGGGGCATGCCCTTGTCGACGGCGAAGTCGATGCGAATTGGCGAAAGATAGCGTTCCGCGTGTGGCAGATCGATCTCGAAGGAATGATCGTCCTCGCCGGTAAACGTAACCGGCGTCGTCTCCTTCCCGTTCACCCGCGCCGACAACGTCACCGGCCCCGGAAACATCAGCTTGAAGTTGAAACGCAGCTTGGACGACGGCGGCCGCTTGAGTTCAAGGGCGAACCGGCGCTCAGTCCACCGGAAACTGCTCTGCTCCAGCGGATGCCAGCCTTCCAGCAGCTTCACCGAATAGAGCGGGCACACCCGGCTCTCGAGCAAGCAGAATGCCCGCTCATCCCGATCCAGCCGCGCCGGCTCGGACCCTCGAGTGTCGCCTGTGGTTATGAAATCGCGCACTATCCAGCCCGTCCGGTCTAGCGCGCGTCGCAGGGCGGTCTCTGAGAATACCCAGAAATTGGTGGAGTCGTTGTTGCATTCCTCCGAGTCCAGCAAGTACGCCAGCGGCTCGTCCTTTATCCGTGTTCCGCTGGGTGTTCGCCGTGCAATGCGGGTGCTGAAGAGGCAATAGCGCGCCCGCGCTGCCAGCGTCTCCAGCGCATAGAAAGGGTTCTTGAGATGATAGAACACACCCAGAAAGACCGCGAGCCCGAAGATTTCTTCCGGAAGCTGAAATTGAGAATCCATGTCGATCATCTCCAGCTTCACCGAAGAATTCAGCGCCGACCTTAACTCCAGAAAGCCCCGCATATGGTTGTGATTCGTGTGGTGATTGTCCATCGCCCGCACGTCGCACCCCAGCGATTCGAAAAAGAAAGAAAGCGCGCCATCCCCGCACCCCAGATCCAGAATTGGGTCGCCGCCTGCCAGGTCGATCAGCTTCCGCCGCGGCCCGGTAAGCAGTTTGTCGAGAATCGAGAACACTGCCAGGGTCCGATACGGATACCAGACAATCCCGCTCGGCTCGAGCGCTGCTTTCAGGGTCTCCAGACGCTGTTCGAACAGCCGGGAACGCTGGTCCAATTCGAAAATGTCAGGCCCGGTCACTACTTCAGCCACGGCCCTAGATCCGGAAACAGCAGCGCCTTTACCTCAACCTTCTCCAGGTCTTCGCGCTTCACCAGCCGCGCCGGCGAATCCAGCTTCGCCGCCGGCGTTTCGCCGCGCAGTTTTTGCGCCACCGCGTGCGTCGCTTCATAACCCATGCGGAACGGATCCTGCACAATCAGCGAATCGATCCATCCCTCCTTCAAATCGTTTATCAGCTGCTCGCTCGCGTCGAATGCCACCATCTTCACTCCGCGATTGTTTCGCGACTTCACCGCTTGCACCGCCCCCACCGAACTCGATTCATTATCGGCGAACAGTCCCGCCAGATCCGGATGCGCCGATAGCACGTTCTCGGTCACCGCCATCGCCTTCGCACGGTTCGCCATCCCAAACTGCAGCGGCAGCACCATGATCCCCGGAAACTTCGCCTTCATCTCTTCTTCAAACCCGCGCTCCCGATCCATGGTCGACGCGCTCCCCGGCTGAAATCCAATGGTCACCACTTTGCCTTTGCCGCCCAGCAGTTCCCCCAGCCGACGCGCTCCCATGCGTCCGCCTTCCAGATTATCTGTCGCGATATACGAGATCCGCTTCTCCGTATCGATTCCCGAATCGAAGATCGCTACCGGAACCCCTGCCGCCGCCGCGCGCTCCACCACGCCCACCAGCGCGATCTTGTCCACCGGCGCCAGCACGATGCCCGCCAGACGCCGGTTGATCATCGAATCCACAATCGCGATCTGCCGGCTCGAATCAATCTCCAGCGCCGGGGCGTTCCATTCCACTTCCAGTCCCGCCTCCCGAGCCGCCTTCACCGCCCCTGCATGCACCGTCTGCCAGAAAATATGGTTCGACCCCTTGGGCACCACCCCCACCGTCTTCTTCGTCTCCCGCCCGCACCCCCCCAGCATCACAGCGACGATTACCAAAGAGAAAATCCACTTGCACATGTGGGGCAGGTTAGCAACCTCGCGCCCCAATTAGCAATGTGGGACAGGCCTCCCTGGATCGAACCCCTTAGGTGAGACAAACCTCTAAGA
>JALYHQ010000142.1 GCA_030776455.1 Acidobacteriota bacterium
GCGTTACGCTCACCGCCGAAACCGAAGGTGCGGGCAAGGCGCAGATTCACGGTAAAGAACGTGGGGCCATTTCCGAAATTGCGAGGCACCAGGCGTTCGCCCACCTGCGGGTTGGGATCGAGCGCGCCGTATGCGGTCTGAATCACGCTGGAAGCGTTGGGACCGGCGAAGGCCGGACGCGCGGTGCCCAGCAGCGTGTCGCCGTAGATATCGCGGCCGACGACGATGTTAAACGGAGCGCCGGAATTAGCGATGATGAACGGGCTGAGCCGGAAGTTCCAGCGAGTAACCAGCGAGCCGCCCAGGAACAGGCGATTGCGAATGTCATTCGAGGCGCGTCCGTATTCGCTGGCCAGATCGTACTGATTGGCGGGGAAGTTCTGCGCGCCATCGGTGTTGCTCTTGGCGAAGTTCAGCACGTAGCCGCCGAAGATGCTTACGTTGCGGCTCATGCGGCTGTTGATATTGGTGATCAGCTGATGCTGGTTGAATACGCCGGTGGATTCGAACTGATCGATCTCGCCTACATTGCCAAAAGGACGGACGCCGCTGCCGGGAACAAGCGGATTGTAGGTTCCGGGGAGCGGGGCATTGATATCGCGAGAACGCAGCAAGTGCACGCCGCGAGAGAAGGTGTACGTAACAGCGACAGTGGTGTTTCGAGGCAATTGCCGCTCTACGCCGGCGGCCGCCTGCATGATGTAGGGCGCGCGAAGATTCTTGTCGACGGTGGTGATGGAGGTAACGCCGCCCTTTTGAAGCTGGCTGATGGACGGGATGGACGGGAAGAAATCCGGATTCGCGGCCGTGTACTGCTGGATGGTGCCGCCGTTGAAGCGCTCGGCGCTGAGCGTGTAACCCTCGCTGAACCGATCATAGAAGACGCCTACGCCGCCGCGGAACACCATTTTGGGACGAAGCGTGGTCTTGCTTTGTCCGGGGGCCCAGGCGAAGCCGATGCGCGGGCCGAGATCGCGCAAGTCATGAATGTTGGTCTGCCACTCATAGCGCAAGCCGAGGCTAAGAGTGAGGTTGGGCCGGACGCGCCAGTCGTCCTGGACGAATAATCCGAGATCGATTTGATTCACGGCAGCGAGGGGATTGCCGGCCGCCAGCGAGAACTGGCTGGCGCCGCCACCGAGCAGCCGGATAGCCGCCGGCGACAGACCCTGGCTCTGGAACAGCAGCGTCCGGCGATAGCGTTCGATGGAGCTGAGGGTTTGGATGACCGGGTTGTTATTCGCGTCGAGGATTACCTGGTTGTTGCCATCCAGCGCCGGGCCGGTGCCATTGGTGAACGAGTAAGTGCCGCCGAAGTTGCTTGGCGAGACATTGCCTATGTCGATGGCGCGCACGCGCACGCCGAACTTCCAGCTATGCGCACCGGAGGAAAACGACGTGTAGTTCTGCAGCTCGTAATGGTTCTCGGTATCAGTGGCATGGCCGATCTGCGCTCCTCCGCCGTTGAAGGCCGAGGAAACCGAGATGGCGGGCAGCGAATTATCGCCGAGCTGCGTGTTGTTCTCATGGCGATAGCGGAAGCGCGTCTCATTGATGATCTTGGAATGGATCACGGACGTCTCGGTGGCCTGAAAATCCTGATCGCGGCTGTTGGTGTTGTATCCGCGCGAGGCCAGGTTGAAATTTCCGACGCCGGCATCAATGCGGTCATTACTGGTGTAGGTATAGCGGGTGCTCAGGGTGTTGTTGGCGGAGAGCTGATAGTCGATGCGCGGGCTGATGTGCGTCCGGTGCTGCGGCGTGGGGACGAACTGGCTGAAGGGCGTGATCAGGAAGCTGGTGGGATCCACAATCTGCGCGCTGATGATTCCATCGTCGTCAATGTCGCGGCGCTCGAAATCGAGGAAGAAGGAGGCCTTCTTGCTCAAGGGGCCGCTGAAATTGCCGCCGTAATGCTTGGAGCGAAACGGAGCATCGGCGGCGACGCCGGTCAGGAAGGGGTTGCGCGAATTGAAGATGCCGTCGCTGATATTGAAGAACGCCTGGCCATGGAACTTGTCCGAGCCGGGCTTAGTGAAAATTTCTATGCGGCCGAAGCCGAGACGGTCATACTCCGCGGAAAAGGGATTGGAATTAATACGGATCTCGCGGATGGATTCCTTGGGCGGAAGCTGGCCGCCGGTGAAACCGTCGATGAAGATCTGTCCGCCGTTGGGACCGGCGGAGGGTCCGGCGAGGGCCTGGAGGTCGGCTGCAAGATCGTCGGGATCGTCGGAGAGCGCGTCTAAATCGGCGCCGCGGAGCACCAGGGCGCCGGCGTTTGAGGCGGGATCGGTGTTCAGTGAGGGGCCGGCGTTCTCTTCTACCGTGACTTGCTGTTTTTCGAGGGCTACGCGGAGGAGGACGTTCAGATTCTGTACGCCGCTGCCGGAGATATTCACGGTAGCGGGCTGGAATTGGGTGAGTCCGGGAGCGGCGGCGCGGACGGTATAAGTGCCCGCGGGCAATCCGGGAAGGCTGTAAGAGCCATCGTTTCCGGACGCGGTGGTGCGCGCGGCGGGTCCGGTGACGGTGACCTTGGCGCCGGGAATGACGGCGCCGGATTCATCAGTGATCTGGCCGCGCAACGTGCCGACGGCTTGCGCGAAGGCCGAGAGGGCAAGCGCTAGAAGAAGCAGGGTGATCGGAAAAAGGTGTCGAGGTCTCATTTTTTATGGAATTGTTTTCTCTCTTGGTTAGGCCCCAACTTACTGGGCGGGCGCTCCGATATCGAAGCTCCAGGCTCCGAGGTTGACTTGGCCGGCGGTACGGGGCGCGGCGCGCAAAAAGGGTTCGACGCCAGCGATCAGCGTGATGGCGGTAGCGTTGGAGCGGTCGGCTCCCTGGGTACTGGATACGATCAGCGCGTCGCCGGGCTTTAGTTCGGTGAGGCTGAGCGCGGGCATGCGTTCCAGCATTTGTTGAAAATCGAAGTTGCCGCGGCCGGCGCCACCTGGTCCACCCGGGCCACCACGGCCGGAGGGAGGGCCGCCAGCGGCCGGGGGTGCGCTTTGCGCGGGGGACGGCGCCTGACCGGCGGGACGTTCCGCGCCGCCGGGCGCTCCGGCCGCACCACCTTGTAAGCGCTGCGCCATCATGGTGGCCACCATCTCCGGCACGCGCCGGAGCAGAGAATCCGGGTTGGTGTGAATATCGAGGGGCTTCTTGCTTTGCAGGTCGGTCACTTTCACCACGCCGGACGCGGTATCCACGGAGATCACCGTGGCGGCCAGCGTCTGGAAAGTTCCCGAGACGATTTCCTCGGCTTTGAGGCGGGTTCCGTCGTCGTTCTTCTCGCCGAGAGCGCGAAGCTGGTCGCCCGCTTTCAGCTCGGCGAAGGTGCTTGGTTTGGCATCGGAAAAGCGGACCGAATCGGAGGCATAGCGGCGAAACTTGCTGGCCGAGGCATCGATGGTCACCGGTTTCGCATCGGCCCGGCCGCGCACCGCCATGGTGATTTCGTTGGTTTGCGGATTCACAGAGGCCACCACACCGGAGATGCCGCGCTTCTGCCATTCGGCGCGGTCGGCGTCGTGCTTCTTGGCGAGCTCGGTCTTGGACATCACGATGACGCTGGTGGCTGCCACGGTTTTGTCCTGTTCGGAGACTGGGCCACGGGCCAGCACGCGATCACCGGCGCCAACATCGGCCAGCGCGATGTGTTCAGCTTTCTTGAGGTCCTTTTCGCCGGGAGGGACGCGGAGGTAGGTGGTTTTCCCGTCCAGATGGACCACGTAGGAAGCTCCCGCGTCGGACTTCAGCTGGATTTTGCCGCCCGCGGCGTCAACGGCCGTCACTTCGCCGATCACGCTCTTGGGAGCGGGAGCTTGGGCAACGGCAACACTTAGAGCGAGGACAATCCCCCAGAATCGCATCGTATAGTTTGGCGCTACTTTACAGGGCCTGGTTACGAAGAGAACTGTCAAGAATCGTAAACTCTGAAAACGGGTTACTCCCCGACTGTCAACTGGTTAGAGACGCTCTTGACGCCCTTCACCTTCTTCGCGAGATGCTCGGCCTTGGATCGCAGCTTCTCCTTTTTCACTTTACCGCGCAGCGTTACGTTCCCGTCGTGGACCTCAACCTCAATGCTGCTGCGGCCCACTTCCGGATCGCCGGCCAGCTTGATGTGGACCTGGTCAATGATCCGATCGTCATCGGTGGGAACTTGCTTCTGCGCGAAAGCCGGCAGAACGACGACGATACACAGGAAAAGAATGGAGAGCAGGCGCATGGTTATTCGGTTTCGGGACCCGTATCCAATTCTGTACCGCGCATGGTCCGCCAGTCAATCGCATTGAGAAATTCGGGGCTCTGGCGCCAGTCCGGGCGGACCTTGACGAACAGCTCGAGGAAGATCTTGCGGCCGAACATGGTTTCCATGTCGAGCCGGGCGAGAGTTCCTACTTTTTTGAGGGTGGCTCCCTTGGGACCGATAACAATGGCTTTTTGGCCGGGCCGCTCGACGTAGATGGTGGCGCTGATGCGGGTGAGGCGCGAAGTCTCGTCCCAGCGATCCACCACCACGGCCACGGAATGGGGGACTTCCTGTCGGGTTTCGGCGAGAATCTTTTCGCGAATCAGCTCGGCAGCCATGAAACGCTCGGGTTGATCCGTGATGTAGTCGGCTGGAAACCACGGGGGACCTTGCGGCAGGCGCGCTATGACGGCTTTTTTCAGATCGTCGAGCCCGGCGCCGGTGACGGCTGAAACAGGGAGATACTCGGCGAACTCCCGCAGGGCTTTATAATGCTCTATTAACGGGAGCAGCCGGCGCTTGTCGTCGAGGCGGTCGATTTTGGTGAGCACCAGCAGCACTGGAGTCTCCAGGTTGCGGGTGACGTCCACTGCCTGCGCGTCTTGCTGGGTGAAGGGGGCCAGAGCATCGGCCAGGAACAGGATCAAATCGCGGCTATCCAGAGCCGCGCGAACGGTGTCCATCATGCGCTTGTTGAGCAGGGTGTTCGATTCATGGATACCGGGGGTATCCAAGAACACGATCTGCGCCTCGGGCAGGGTCAAGATGCCTTGAATCGAGGTCCGCGTAGTCTGCGGCTTCGATGAAGTGATGGCCACTTTGCCGCCTACCAGCGCGTTGAGCAAGGTGGACTTGCCGGCATTGGGCCGGCCGGCGAGGGAGACAAAGCCGGAGGCGTGCGGCTCAGGCATGCGGCTTGGTTTCCGCGCGTGAGACGCGCACTTGATCCACGCGCAGCTCATTGCCCGCGAGCACTTCGATTCGGATGCCTTCGCGTTCCACGGATTCTCCGGCGCGGGGAACGTGTCCGAGCCATTCGGTGACCAGACCGCCGACGGTGGTGGATTCCGTGTCGGAAGGAGGGCGGAAATCGAGCAGGTCGTGGAGCCGGTCGAGATCCAGGCTGCCGGCGACGATAAACGTGCCTTCGCCGGCCTCGGTGACATCACGCTCGGGTTCGTGCTCGTCGTGAATCTCGCCGAGGATCTCTTCCACCATGTCTTCCATGGTGACCAGGCCCGCGGTGTTGCCGTATTCGTCCACCACGATGTCCATGTGCGCGCCGTCGTGCTGCATCTCGCGGAGAAGATCGTTGACGGCCTTGGTTTCGGGCACGCTGCGAATGGGGCGCATCAGCTCGCGGACGGTGCGGACCTTGCGCTCCTGCTCATCCAGTTCAAACATGTCGCGCACATGGATGAATCCGACGACCTGATCAATGGTGCTTTCATAGACGGGAATGCGCGAGTACTGTTCGTGAATCACCACCTCGCGCAGATCCTCCAGAGAACGGCTGGCTTCGATCCCGATGATGTCGGGACGCGGCGTCATC
>JALYHQ010000143.1 GCA_030776455.1 Acidobacteriota bacterium
GTAGAGATCCTGGCGAAATTCGCCTTTCTTGGCGGATTCTTCCAGATCGCGATTGGTGGCCGCCACTACGCGGATATCCAGCTTCACGGTTTGGGTGCCGCCGACGCGCTCAATCTCGCGCTGCTGCAAGGCGCGGAGCAGCTTGGCTTGCAGGGCCAGCGGCAGCTCACCGATCTCGTCGAGGAACACGGTGCCGCCGTTGGCGGTTTCCAGCTTGCCGCGCTTCAGGGCGACGGCGCCAGTGAAGGCGCCTTTTTCGTGGCCGAAGAGCTCGCTCTCGAGCAGGGATTCGGTGAGCGCCGCGCAGTTGATGGCCAGGAAGGGACGGGCCGAGCGCGGGCTGTTGCGATGCAAGGCGCGAGCGATCAGTTCCTTCCCTGTTCCGCTTTCGCCCAGGATGAGCACCGTGGATCCGGAGGGCGCGACTTTGGCGATCTGGCGCTGGAGCTCGCGAATCTTGTCGCTGGTTCCGATCATGTCGTGAACCAGACCCAGGTCTTCCTGCAGGCGCTCGTTTTCCTGTTCGAGCCAGGACAGCAGCTCGGCGTTTTCCCAGGCGATGGCGGCCATGGAAGCCACGGCGGTCAAAAACTCGAGATGTCCTTTATCAAACGAGCGCTCCCCATCCAAATAGACGATGGCGGCCACTTCGCCGCGAACCAGCAGCGGCGCGGCCAGCACGGAGCGGCCGATGCTGTCGGCATCGTCCAGCCAGACGGCCACTTTCTCGAGCAGCGCGCGGGCGAACGCGGTGGCGATGGGCCGGAAAGGGCCGGAAGTGGGATCGAGGCCGAAGACCGCGGCGCGCTCGGCGGGAATCAGCTCCAGCAGCAATGTAGAAAGCTGGCGGCCCAGGTTATCGTGCGTGGTGTTGTCGCCCGAGGCACGCAGGTCGCGCAGGGAATGCAGCAGATTGCCGACGCGCAGCAGGGTGCGAAGGTCCTGGGTAGCGCGCGCCGAAGAGTCGATCGGTTTCCATTCGGCGGACGAGAGATACAGAGAATCCTCCAGGCGGAGTTCCGTGGTCTTGGGCTCGGGGCCGGGAGCGGGCGCACCTTCCCCGGCGGCCGGCAGCGAGAGAAAGAGAAAGGTAGACGCGCCGATGCGGATCTGATCGCCGTCTTCAAGCGCCTGTTCACGGATGCTCTTTCCGTTCACCAGCGTGCCGTTGTGGCTGTCGAGATCGCGGACGACGCAGCGCGCACCTTCGCTATGGAACACGCAGTGGTGGCGCGAGACGCCGGAATCGTCGAGGAACAGCGCGTTGCCCGCCAGGCGGCCGACGGACCAATCGCCTTCGGCAAGCGGAAACATGGAGCCTTTGAGGGGCCCGGACACGGCGACGAGGCGAGGCTGGGATCGGCTCAGCAATTGGTTAGCGAAAACTATCCTATTGGTTCTCCGGGCGGCCGTTGCGCGCGCCGCTTCGAAAGATCGCGAGCGAGCAAAGCAGCACCATTTCAATAATTTATCGCACTTCGCGGGCTTGGGTTCGGAGCGCGCGCGGGTTTGGGCAGGCGCGTGCCTTAGTCATGGCGTAACGGGGATCGCAAAGAAACGCCCCGCAAACCAAAAAAGGAGATCTACCATGAAAACGAATTTTGGCCGTCTGTTGATGGCAATCGGATTCTCCGCGGTTCTGGGGAGTTCGCTGATGGTGGCGCAGCCGAAGCCGACGGGGAAGGCCGACATTCCGTTCGGTTTCTACGTCCACAACACGGTGCTGCCGGCCGGGAGCTACACGGTGCAGGAAACGGGCACCAGCGGGGTGGTCCAGATCCGGAATAACAGCACCGGCGAGTCCATCCTGACGATGGCTCCGCCCGACCGTTCGGGCCGTTCCGAAAACTCGAAGCTGGTGTTCCACAAGTATGGAGAACGCTACTTCCTGTCCGAGCTGTGGCTCACCGGCAGCGCGGGCGTCGATTGCGTGTCCATGGGCAAGCTGGAACGCGAGATCAGCAAGTCGCCGGCGGCACTGGCCACGGTGGCGATGCGGTAACGGCACCACGGCGTTGTACCCCCCAAAGAGCGGGAGGGACCTTCGGGTCCTTCCCGCTCTTCCCTTTTGTGGGGCGGGGCCCCGCCACCCAAATGGTTAGCGTCTGCTATCCGTTTGGTTCTCTCCCCCGCACGCTCTCGGCACTCTCTCAACAACATAGCGATGGTGGTGCGCGTGCCTTATTACTCGGCGTAACGGGGATGCGAAAAACGTCCCGCAACCATAAAAAGGAGAACTAACATGAATACGAATTTTGGCCGTCTGCTGATGACAATCGGATTCTCCGCGGTTCTGGGGAGTTCGTTCCTGCAAGCGCAACCCAAGCCTCGCGGTCGCGTGGAGATCCCTTTTGCATTTCACGTCCGCGACACCACGCTGCCCGCCGGGACTTATACGGTGGAAGAATATAACACCGTGACGGTAGCGATCATCAACGATCAAACCGGCAAAGCGATTTTGGCCATATCCGCTCACGACCGCTGGGGCAGCACCGAGGAATCCAAACTGGTGTTCCACAAGTACGGCGAACGGTACTTCCTGGCGGAGCTTTGGTTCGCCGGCAAGGGTGTGGGCGACAGCCTTCCAATGGGCAAGCTGGAGCGCGAAGTAAGCAATGCTCCGGCCGCGATCGCAACCGTCGCCATGCGCTAGACTCATACCCTCCATTCATAAGTTCATCGAGAGAAGAGCGGGAACGGCTTTCGGGCCGGCCCGCTTTTTGTCGTGATGCGGACGCACTTGCGTGATCGGACTCATCAAGCATGCGGGGGCGGAAACTTGGGGAGGGCCGCTTGGAAAGCGGCCCGCAGGTTGCTAACCTGCCCCACATGGAGAAATTACAGGATGGCATCTAAGTCTTATCTACTCGATGACAGGATTCACGGGTATATTCGGGCGTCTTCGCTGAGGGAGCCAGACATTCTGCGGCGGTTGCGCGAAGAGACGGCGGGGCTTCCGAACGCGGTGATGCAGATTCCGCCGGAGCAGGGGCAGTTGTTCGCACTGCTGGTGGGGATATTGAATGCCCGCAGGACGCTCGATATCGGCGTGTTCACGGGTTACAGCTCGCTGGCGGTGGCCTTGGCGCTTCCGGCGGATGGGCGTGTGGTGGCATGCGACAAAAGCGCCGAGTATACGGCGGTGGCGAAGCGGTACTGGAGCGAAGCTGGGGTACGAGACAAGATCGATTTGCGGCTGGGCGCCGCGGCGGATACGCTAGAAGCTTTGCTGCTGGCGGGCGGGGAGCGAACTTTCGATTTCGCATTCATCGACGCCGATAAGACCGGTTATTCGCGCTACTACGAGCAGTGTCTGCGATTGGTGCGGCGTGGCGGCGTGATCGCGCTGGACAATATGCTGCAGCACGGGCGCGTGCTGGATCCCGCGGATGAGGACGAGGCGACGGAAGCGATTCGGGCGATGAATCGAATGATCGTGAGAGATGACAGGGTACTGCCGGTGATGCTGCCGGTGGCGGACGGGATTACTCTGGCGTTGGTGAAGTAGGGGGAGCGGAGCCGGGGGGCTCCGCGCGGGACAGGGGTCCCGCCCCACATAAGGGGAGGAGCCACGCGGAGGATGCCAGGATTCCGAGCGCGGAGAGGGTCAGCGTGGGTCGCATGCCGAATTGGGTGGCCAAGGCGCCGCCGGCGAGGGCACCGAGGGGCCAGACGCCCCGGGACATCATTTGCATCGCGGCGTTGACGCGGCCGAGGGTTTGCGGCGGCGCGACAGACTGGCGCAGGCTCAGTTCGTTGATATTG
This sequence comes from Acidobacteriota bacterium, assembly GCA_030776455.1. Classification (GTDB taxonomy): domain Bacteria; phylum Acidobacteriota; class Terriglobia; order Bryobacterales; family Bryobacteraceae; genus JALYHQ01. The sequence goes on from JALYHQ010000143.1 coordinate 3,766, forward strand.
AAAACCGTGAACGCGGTATCGCCGATGATCTGCTGGACGATCAGCGCCGTCAGCGCGAACGCCAGCGGGGGTTGGGCCAACGCGACGATCAGAATCGCGAGGCCCACCGCGATCCCGCACACCAGGAAAGTAGCACCGAGGCCGAATTTGCGGATGGCCCGGGGTGACAGCGCCGCGCCCAGAAATTGTCCGGCTCCGCCGAAGGCGATCGCTAAACCCAGCGCCGCCGGGCCCATATGCAGAACGCGGATGGCATAAAGAATGTAGAGCGGGGCCACAAAGGACATGAAGAAGTATGCGGTGGCAGCCCAATATGCGAGCGGACGCAAGACGGGGTGGGCGCGGATAAAGCGGAATCCGGCCACTGCTTCGGCACCCAACGATTCGTGTGCTTGTGGCCGGGGCCGGGGCTCCGGTCTGCGAATGGCCGCGATGGAAACGGCCGACACAACGAAAGACAGCGCGTCGAACAGGATCGCAATGGGAGCGGTAAGCAGTTGGACCAGCACCCCGGTGATTCCGGGTCCCGCGATTTCGGCTGTGGCGGCGCTCATTCCCAGCTTGCTGTTGCCGTCGAGCACGTGGTCTCGCGCAACCAGCGACGGAAGGTAGGACTGATAAGCCACGTCGAAGAATACCGTCAGAATTCCGCTCAGCGCGACTACAGCATACAGATGCGTCATGGTGAGGGAGTGGCGAGCGGCTGCCCAGGGCACGGTTAGCAGCAAGGCGGCGCGAGCCAGGTCGGATGCGATCATGACCGGCCGGCGGCGCATGCGATCCATGTATATCCCGGCGGGAATTCCAACCAGCAAGAGCGCCGAAAATTGAATGGCCGAGAAGTAGCTCATCGCCGCCGGCGTCGCGCCCAGCACCAGCACGGCGGTGAGGGGAAGCCCTTCACGCGTAATCCGCGAGCCGATTTCGGATACGGCCTGGCCGCCCCACAACTTCAGGAAGTCGGGGTTGCGCCACAGGCCGCCAAAGCGGGTCCGCTTTTTGATACAATCCACGTCACTCATGAAAAAGAATCTCGTCGGTGAAATGCTGGCCGAGTTTCTCGGCACGATGGTTCTGATACTGTTCGGGACCGGCGTGGTGGCGATGGTGATCTTGTTCGGACATGGGCTTCCAGCGGAAGTGGTGAACGGCGGCTATACCAATATCACCCTGGGCTGGGGGCTGGGCGTGACCATGGGAATTTACGTCGCCGGCAAGATAAGCGGCGCGCACCTGAACCCGGCAGTCACCATCACGCTAGCCGCCTTCCGCGGATTCCCCTGGGTTAAGGTGATTCCGTATTGTATCGCGCAGACGGCGGGCGCGTTCGTGGCCGCGGCGCTGGTGTTCTGGAATTACCATCCGGCGTTCTTGAAGGCCGATCCGGGCCTGGATCACACCGCCGGCGTGTTCACCACATTTCCGGCATTCGCCGAGATGCCCAGCGCGGGGTTTCTGGATCAGGCCATCGGGACCGCGCTGCTGCTGATGCTGATCTTCGCGATCACCGATGAGCGGAACCAGCCGGTGGCCAACCTGGCGCCAATTCTGATCGGGCTGGTGGTGGTGGCCATCGGGATGTCATTCGGCGCGATGCACGGGTACGCCATTAATCCGGCTCGCGATTTCGGGCCGCGGCTGTGGACCGTGGTGGCGGGGTTTAAGAATAACGGGCTGACCGATGGGAGCGCCGTATGGTGGATTCCGATCGCGGGGCCGATCGTCGGAGGGCTGGTGGGCGGGCTGGTTTACGATCTGGGCATCCGGCGGTTCTTGCCGAGATAGCCGCTGCTATTCGTAGGGCTTCAACTGGTCGGCGATCTTGGACTTGTCGCCCACCACCACGATGGTCATCTTGGACGGGACGATGTATGACTCGGAGACCCGCTGGATATCCGATGGCTTCACGTCCCTGACTTTTTGGACGTAGGTGGAGAGGTAAGAGCGGTCGAGGCCCTGGGAATCGACGAAACGCAGTTGTGCGATCACCGCATCGGGGCTGACAGTGTTCCTGAGCACGAACACGCCTGCCAAATAGTTCTGGATGCCCTGGAGCTCGGCCTCCGGGGGCGGCTCTTTGCGGACCCGGTCGATTTCGTAGAAAATCTCCTTGAGCGACGGTCCCGTGACTGCGGTGGTCACGTCGGCGGACTCTACCCAATAGGCGAGATGCTTGCGAGTTCCCACCTGGCTGGAGGGCGAATACGTGTAGCCTTTCTGCTCGCGGATATTCGAAGTGATGCGCGAAGCAAACGAGCCGCCCAATAACGAATCCAGCACTCCCAGCGCGATGTAATCGGAACTTGAGGGATTGGCAACGGGCAGTCCGATGAAGATGGTGGATTGCGCCGCGCCGGGACGGTCAATCACTTGAAGGGAGCGCGCCTTCACGGGATTAACGGGCGTGGGGGGCCGTTCGCTTCCCTTGGCCCAGCTGCCAAAGGCGTCCTGGATCGCCTTGCGAAGGCCGGGGTCGAGCTTGCCCGCGACATAGAGGTGCGTGCGGGCGGCTCCGAAATTTGTTTTGTAGAACGCCTGCACATCCTCAATGGCATAGCCTTGCAGCGCGGCCTCGGATGGCAAGCGCCGGCCGTAAGGGTGATTGGGAAAAAGGGTCTGGAAGAAGCGCTCATCCGCCAAAGTGCGGGGTTGCGATTTCTCCACCGAGAGGTTTCGAACCAGGTCGGCTTTGATTCTGGCAAGTTCGGACGCGGGCAGCGACGAATTGCGCAGCACATCCGCCAGCAGACTGACGAACCGAGGACCGAAATCGGTCAGGACGATGCCGCCGACGGAGGTGGAATCCGAGCCGGGGGTGATTTCGAGCTGGCCGCCCATCTCGGCCGCTTCGCGCGCGATTTGAGAGGCGGGCCGTGTAGCGGTGCCCTCTTTCAGCAGCTGGCCCGTAAGGCGGGACAGCCAAACCTGCGATGCGGACTCGTCGATTGCGCCAGCATCCACAAAAGCGCGGATCGCGACTTTCGGCACCACGCCGTAGGGGACGATCGTGACAGCCATTCCATTGGCGAGGCGGAAGTCCTCGGTCTTAGGCAGCCGGAAGGGTTTGGGAGTGGATGCCCGCGGAGGTTGCTCCTTCGGGGCGCAGAAGGTCGCCGTACACAGAATCAGCCCTGCCAGAAGCGATTTCATTTTTTCACCCCCGGAGCGGGCTCCAGGATCAGCACGGTGCGGTTGGTGGAGCGCAAGTACTCGCGGGCGGTTCGCTGCAGCAGCTCCGGCGTCACCTTGCGGAACTCGGCTTCCAGCGAATTGATGCGAGATGGGTCGTCATCAAACAGCGAAAAAGAGGCCAGCAGATCCGCGCAACCGAAACCGCCGAACTGGGTGATGGAATCATAGAGGGACGAGCGCAGCTTGGTCAGGCTTCGATCCAGCAGTTTCCGGTCGACCGGTTTGGATTGAAGGCCTTCGATAACGCTGTCCACGGCGGCGAGGATTTGCTGAGGCTTCACGTTCGCATCGTGAATCAAGGATGTGGTGAATAGCATGGGACCGTTGTAGTTAAACATGTTGCCCAGCTCATTGATGCCGCCGTCGACGCTTCCCGTGAATCCGCGCTTCTTCACCAGCTCCTCATAGAGCAGGCTGTCGTCGCCCTCAATCAGTATCTGGTCCAGCAATCCCATGGCAAAGTACTCAGGAGAGTTTCGCGGCGGCATATGATAGGCGAACGCCAGGGCTGGACGCGTGGCCAGCGGATCGGGACGCGACGCGGTTTTTTCTTTCTCCTGACGGGGCTCCGTGAGATCGGGAACGGGCGGCACCTTGGAAGGCTGGATGGCGCCGAAATATTTCGCGATCATGGCTTTAGCCTGCTCGACGTCGAAATCGCCGACCACCGCGAGCGCCGCGTTGTTGGGAGCGTAATAGGTGTTGAAAAAGGCGTGAACTTCGTCGAGCTTCGCGGCTTCAATGTCCTTCAGGTCACCGTAGAAGTTGTGCGAGTTGTACCAGTTGCTATTGGCGTACTGGGGCATCCACAGCCACGGGAAACCGCCGTAGGGCTGGTTGATCACGTTGACCTTGACCTCATTGCCGACTACGCCTTGCTGGTTCTTGAGGTTCTCATCGGTGATGGCGAGCCCCTTCATCCGGTCGGCCTCGGCCCACAGGGCGGTTTCGAGCTTGTTGGAAGGGAGCAGCTCGAAGTAATTCGTAAAGTCGAAGCGCGTGGACCCGTTCAGGACGCCGCCATTCTGCTGGACCAGCTTGATGAACTCCATCTTGCCGAGGTTCTCCGACCCCTGAAACATCATGTGCTCGAACAGATGCGCGAAGCCGGTGCGATCCTTGGGCTCGATGCGGAATCCAATGCGGTAATAGACTGCCGTGACCACGGTAGGCGCGGTGGCGTCCGGCGATAGTACAACGCGCAGACCGTTGGGGAGCTTGTAATAAATAACGGGAACGGTGAAACCGTTGGGCTCGGCGGCGCTGAGGGAGAAGAGAGCCAGACCTATCAGGGCCAACAGGCTGCGCATGAGATTCCTTTCGGTCTTCACGATATCACGAGGCGTGTTGGGGAAATTGGAGGATCTTGCGGTGTGGCCGCACTAGCGCCCAAAGCGGTCTTCCAGTTTTTCCAGTTCGCGTTCGGCGGCGTCCAGGCTGCGTTTGGCGGCTGCCGGGTCGTTCTCGCGGATCTCGCCCTCGGCTTTATCCATCAACATTTCCATGCGATGCTCGCCGGAGATGAGCTCGGGGCTAATTCCGAGGCCGGAGGCGGACTGCTGCTGCTGGAGCTGGCGCAAGCTGCTCTTGACGCCGGTGATTCGGGCGGACATCAATGCCTGGCGATGGCGCAGTTCTTTCAGCTCAGCCAGTATCGCGGGGTCGGGGCCGGCGGGCTGCTGCTGGTGTTGCTGTTGCTGTGGAGGCTGTTGCGCCTGTTGCTGCTGCTGTTGCTGCTGCTGTTGCTGCGGCGGCTGTTGCTGTTGTTGCTGTGGTCGGGCAGAAGCCTGTTGTTGCTGCTGCGGAGGGGTTCTCTGCCCGGGCTTTGCTCCGCCCGCAGGCGCGAGAGCGCCTGCGCCACTGGTGCCGGGAAGGGTGCCACCGCTAGCGGAAGAATCGGTCAGGACAACCGTCCCGGCCTGTCCGGATGCGGGTAGCTGGGTGCTTCCGGACGCGGTCTGGCCAGACGGAAACGCGCTGCCAACGGCCGCGCTGGTCTTGAAGAATTTGGGAACTTGGAACGCCGCCAGGGCGAGAACGAGCACTGTAGCCACGGAGCCGAGCACCATATATAGTCCCCGGCGGCTTCCCTGCTGCGAGGGCGGCGGTGGAGGAGCAGGCGGCGCCATCGCGATAGGGGCGGGCATCGGTGGAGGAGGAGGCGCCATTGCCATGGGGGCCGGCATCGGAGGGGGAGCGGGAGCGCCTACGATGGTTGGCGCGAGCACCGGGGGCCGAGACGGAGTTTCCAATACAGTGCGTTTTCGCGGGGCCGGAGGCGGCGCTGACTGTGGGAGCGAATCCATGACGCTCTGGAGCGCGTTGCGGAAGGCGTCGGCGGTCTGGAAGCGCTGCAGGGGATCCTTGGAGATGGACATCATGATGATGTCGTTCAGCGTCGCGGGAAGATTGGGATTCACTTGAACGGGCGGAACCGCGTCGTGATGCAGATGCGCCGTCATGAGGGAAAAATCGCTGTCGCCGTGGAACGGGAGCGATCCGGTGACAATCTCATAGAGCGATATGCCGACTGAATACAAATCCGAACGGGCATCCGGGGTTTGCGTGTTCTGGATCTGTTCGGGAGACATGTACGACAGCGAGCCCACGGTCTGTCCCACGCGGGTCAGGCTGCGGTCATCCGAGATGCGCGCGATGCCGAAATCCATCAGCTTGACTACGCCGGCGGAGGTCAGCATCATGTTGGCAGGTTTGATATCGCGGTGAATCACGCCACGCCCATGCGCATAGGCCAGCGCGGAAAGCACCTGGCGAATGTAGTCGACGCCGCTGCGCACCGGAACCGGCGCGCTTTCGAGGAGTTGCTCAAGCGTGGAGCCCTCGACGAACTCCATAATCATTACGATGTTCTTGCCGCTGCGCATGGCCGTGCGCAAACAGGCGATGTTGGGGTGTTCCAGCCCCGCCAACACCTTGATCTCGCGCATAAACCGGTCCACTAGCTCGGGATTGCTCTCGGTACCGGGCAGCAGGACCTTCATGGCGTCGATGCGTCCGGAGATGGTGTTTCGAACCTGATACACCTCGCCCATGCCACCGGCGCCCAGCACTTTCACAATCTCGTAATCGCCTACGACACTGCCGATCTCGTAGTCCATGGCTGCGCCTCGTTATTGGGTTTTGACGGCGTCGCCAACTTTGGGGGGCGCGCCGTTGTAACGGCCCACCGAAGACGTTTCGTCCACTTCGGTGATTTCCACCACGCCTAGCGTATCTTCCACGCGGCGGATTACTTTGCCGGTGGCGGGATCGCGGATCTCGCGGATGGGCCGCGTCACCGAGAGGCGGTCACCCACCTTCACGCCCGCTTTGGAGCCCACCGTGAGGATCAGGGTGTTACCGGAAACGTCGGCGACCGTGCCCGAGACTTTCACCACGACGGTGGGTAGCGCGCCGGCCTTTTCGTCCAACTGGGTTGCGGCGCTGGTGACCGAGGCATTCACGGCTTCGCCCAGAATGGTTGCGCCGAAATTGCTGCTGCCCATGTCCAGCGCGCCCGCGCCGCCTCCGGTCCAACCGCCGCCGCCACCGCCGAGCATTAATCCCGAGCGCTTGGATTCGCCCATGCCCTTTACCGCAACCAGGATCTCGCCGGTGTTGATGTTGACCAGGCGCGCGCTAATGGCGACGACCGCCTTGGACTCCTTCTTTCCTACCGCGCCGATACCGAAGCGGCCCAGCCCGTATCCGCCACCGCCGGCATTCACATGCGAATCGTCACGGCCGAATTGAGTGATGCTGCCGATCAGGATGGCATCGACGCCGAGGATGCGGCCGAGTTTGGCGGCGCTGGACGGGTCGGCACGATCGCTGTTGGAGAAGTTCTGCTCGGCCAGGATCTTATCCAGCGCCTTACGCTCGATGACGCTGTAGACGCCGGCGGTGACCAGCTTTTCCACCAAGAGATCGGCGATGCCTTTCCCGACGTCCTGGTCCGTTCCAAAGATGCTGGCGACAGTGCCGCGGACCGTGCCGTAGTCAAAATCCATTACGGCGATGCGTTTCTTCGGTTGGGCGCTCGCGAGGGACGCGAAGACGAACGAGACGAAAAGGAGCGATGCTAGTTTGCGCATGCCGGATCCTCCAGGGAATTAGAAAAATGCTATCTCCAACAGGGTACCTCTGCTGGGGGAGATTTGCACGCGGGGGCCGGGACAGGGCATGGCCGTGCGCTTACGGGGGCGGCTGGATTCTGGTACTATCGGAGACAATGGTCTGCTCTTCTCGATGATTCCGCCCAGAAATTTCCCTCCACGCCGTCCCAGGATCCGGGAGAACGTTAACGAAGCGATCCGCGTTCGCGAAGTCCGGGCGGTGTTTCCCGACGGCTCCGTTGAAATCATGGCCACGCCCGCCGCCGTGCGCAAGGCGCAGGACATGGGGCTGGATCTGATCCTGATCGCCCCGACCGCCGAGCCTCCGGTGGCCAAGGCCATGGATTATGGCCAGTGGCAGTACGAGAACAAGAAAAAGCAGCATGAGGCCAAGCGGAAGCAGCACGTGATCCTGGTAAAGGAGCTTAAGTTCCGGCCCAACACCGACGATCACGATTACGAGTTCAAGAAAAACCACGCCATCCGCTTCCTGGGCGAAGGGAATCGCGTGAAGGCGGTGGTGCAGTTCCGCGGGCGCGAGATCGCGCATACGGATCTAGGTAAGAAGCTGCTGCTGCGCTTCGCCGAGGACTTGGCGGCGCATGGCGCGGTGGAAGGCCAGCCCCGGCTCGAGGGGCGCAATGCTCACGTGTTGATCAGCCCGATCAAGTCGGCAAAGGACAAGGAACGTGAGAAGGGCAAAGAGCCTCACCCTCCAGGTCCGCCGAAGCCGTAGGGGAATCAGCGCGGCGCTCTGTCTTTTCGCCATATCTCTTTTCGCTCAGTGGCCCCCTTCGGGCACTCTTTCCGACACCGACAAGCCCCTTTTTCAGGCCGAAGTAGCGCGTTTAGAAAGACTCTTGTCCTCGGCTCCGGATGTTGCCACCGTGACATATGTGATGGCGCGTACCTGGGCATCCGCGAAGCAATGGCCGGAAGCGCTTGATTGGCTCAGCCGCGCGGCGGCGCTGAAGGCCGGACTCGATCCGTCCAGGGACTCGATGTTCTCGGAGTTGCGCGGTACGGCGGAGTTCGAGGCCGTTCTGAGATCGGTACGCCAAGCGACTCCCGAAGTTACGCATAGCCGGCTCACCTTCACTGTCCAGGAAGTTGGTCTGGTTCCGGAGAGCGTCGCGTATGATCCCAATCGAAAGAGCTTCTATTTCGGGAGCATGCGCAAGGGGAAGATCGTCAGGTGCTCAAACACAGGCGACTGCGTGGAGTTTAGCGGAGGCCTCGGTGAGGTGCTGGGGCTGAAGGTGTACGGCGGCGGATTGTGGGCTCTGAACAATGGCGCCAAAGAGTCCGCGTTGATACAGTACGATCTTGCATCGGGCCGGCTGGTGCGACGGTATCCCGCGCCCGGAACGGGTCACATCTTTAACGATCTGGTGTTTGCCTCCTCGGGCGAACTTTATCTCTCCGACACCAGTGCGGGTCTGGTTTGGCGTCTGGCAAAGGGCGGTGCCGAACTGAAGCCGCTGCCGGGAAAATTCGAACAGGCGAACGGCATCGCGGTGTCGTCCAATGGACGTTTTCTGTATGTTTCCTGTTTTCCTGACGGTATACATGTGGTGGATCTGACGAGCAACCGCAGCCGACCCATCGGGCGCCCGAAGGAACTTTGTCTTGCGACTATCGATGGGCTGTACTCCTACCGGAACAGCCTGATCGCGATCCAAAACGCAATCATGACGCCGCGCGTGGTGCGCTTCTATCTAACGGGCGACCGCGCCGGCATTGAACGATTCGAGGTGCTCGAACGCCGTAATCCCGGGTTTGACGGCATCACCACGGGCGTTGTCGTGGGCGACGATTTCTACTTCATGGCCAATATCCAGGACGATAAGGCCGCTGGCTTCAATCCGATCCGGATACTGAGAATTCGGCTATAAGGCGATGTCATGCATCCGGTGGGGGCGAAGTCGCGCCCACCGGGAGGGCTCGACAATGCCATTGGGCGTCACCCAGGACCAAGATTAAGCCAATAACACGCGAACAGAAACCTCGATCCTAGTTCTCCATCGAAAAACTTCTCAAGGTGCGGCATGTCGCCCAGACTCTTCAACTCGAGACGTAGGCCGTAATTTCGTTCGAGCAGGAAGAAATGAACGCCCGGTAGCGGATCAGAGAAACTTCACCAGCGCGTCCATGGTCTCCTGAGGACGCTCCTCCATCAGCCAGTGGCCGGTATTTTTCAGCACGATCACTGTAACGTCGGTGGCGACTAGCTTCATCTGCTGCCCCAGCGCGTCGCCGAGTGATTTTTCGCCGCCGATGGACAGAACCGGCATGGTCAATTTGGTCTGGGCGAACTTCTCAAAATCCTTGGACGCCTGGATGAACGATACGAAGTAGGCCCAGCCGGCGCGCATCCGTCCGGGCCGCGCATAGGCGGCGGTATAGGCCCGGCGGTCCGCTTCGGGAATGGATCGCGTCTTATCGGCGGCGAAGTTGTTCCAGTAGTGTTCATAGTACGTGCGTTCGCGCCCGCGCACCAGTTCTTCCGGGGTGGCTCCGTTGAAACGGAAGTGCCAGAATCCGGGATTGTTGTAAATCGCCTCCCATTGACCGACGCCCGGCAAGAAGGCATCCATCACCACAAGCTTCCACCTCGGTGGGGAACTGCGCGGCGTAGGCGTAAGCGACCATCAGGCCGATGTCATGCCCAACGACTTCGGCTTTCTCGAAGCCGAGCGAGCGGACCAGTGCGTGCATGCGGATGGCGGCATGCGTCATATCCAGACCGTCGGCGGGGATGGCGGAATCGCCGATGCCGGGAAGATCGGGTGCAATCACAGTGAATCGCTTCGCCAGCAATGGGATGAGCGGTTTCCACATGAGCGAGGTTTCCGTATAACCGTGCAGCAGGATCACGGCGGGGCCGGCGCCGGCGGTGAAGTAGTGGAGCTTGAGGCCGTCGACGTCGGCGGTGCGGGAGGCGATGGACGGCTGGGCGTAAAGGATACTGGCTGCTAGCAGGGGGAAGAGTGTTTTTCTGAATCGCGCGGGCAAGCAAGCGTTGGATTTCATGGGAGGTTGTACAATGGTATCCAACTGGAGAGGGCCGATTGCTAATCGGCCGCAGGTTACTAACCTGCCCCACAGTGCGATACTAAAAAAAGGTGTCGTCTCCCCTCAATTTTCATCTCGAGCAGTATGATGGGCCGCTCGACTTGCTGCTGGACTTGATCCGGCGGCAGCAGATCAATATTTACGATATCCCTATCGCTTCCATCACATCGCAGTACATGGAATACATGCAGAAGGCGATCCAACTGGACATCGAGCTGAGCGCCGAGTTCATTTACATGGCCGCGACGCTGATTCTTATCAAGTCCAAGATGCTGCTGCCCACCGATCCCGAGCTGGCCAAGGCGCTGCCGGAAGAGGATCCGCGGCAGGAGCTGGTGGATCGATTGCTGGAGCATGAGCGCTTCAAGAATGCGGCCGAGATGCTGCAGCAGAAGCGCATGGTGGAAGAGGCGGCGTGGTCTAACCCGCAGATCGAGCAGTTCCTGGCTGAAGACGATCAACCCGGGCTCGCGGTGACGCTGTTCGATCTGGTGAAGACTTTTCAATCCGTGATCGAGCGCGCCAAGAATCGTCCCATGTACGAAGTGGGCAATGAGGACGTCAGCGTGCCGGACATGATCCGGTACCTGAAAAGCATTCTCAAGGGGCGCACTTCTTCCGATCCCGTCTCCGCCACCGAGTTGTTCGAGAAACAGCGCAGCCGCCGGGCCATGATCTGCCTGTTTCTGGCTATTCTCGAGCTGGTGAAACTGCAGGCCGTGGTCTTGACCCAGAAAGACGCATTCGGCGACATTGGATTGAAGAAGCGCCAAGGTTTTGAAGCGGCGCTGGAAGAGAGCGAAGCGCTCACCAACATAGAACGGGAATACGCAGAATAGATGGAACAGACAGAAGTAAACGCCTCCAGCGAAGAGCTGGCTGAGCTTTTTGCCGCCGGGGATCAGCCGCAAACTGACCTGGGCGCCGGATTGAAAGCGATCCTGGAAGCCGCGATCTACCTGACCGACGAGCCGCTGACGCCGGAACAGATCGCGGCGGCGATCGGGCAGCCGAAGGAGCAGGTAGCCGCGGCGCTGGAGGAACTGGCCACCGAGTATTCGAAGCCGGAACACGGCCTCACGATTCGCGAAGTGGCGGGCGGCTACAAGATGGCCACCAAGCCCGAGCATCATGAGGCGCTCCGGCAGTTCGTAAAGAATCTGAAGCCGGCGCTGAAGCTATCGCTGGCGGCGCTGGAGACACTGTCTGTGATCGCGTACAAGCAGCCGGTGACGGCGCCCGAGATTCTGGAGATTCGCGGGGTGCAGGGCGTGGGAGTGCTGAAGACTCTGCTGGATCGCAAGCTGATCTCGACATCGGGCCGGAAGAACGTGGTCGGGAAACCGATCCTGTACAAGACCACGAAGGAATTCCTGATCCAGTTCGGGTTGAAGGATCTGAACGAACTGCCGACGCTGAAGGAATTCGAGGAGCTGGCCCGCTTCGCCGTTGCGGATTCCGATCCTGAACCACCGCCTGAGCCGGATCAACCCAACGACCCGAGTCCGGGCGAGGATCCGGAACCGCAGGCCGCGCAGGGCCAAGAATAATGCCCGAGGAGCGGCTGCAAAAACTGCTCGCCCACGCGGGCATCGCCAGCCGGCGCAAGGCCGAGCAGATGATCGTGGACGGGCAAGTGATGGTGAACGGCTCCATCATCACCGAACTGGGAACCAAGGCGGATCTCAGCCGCGATCACATCAAGGTGAACGGAAAGTATCTGCGCGCGTTTGAGAAGCCGGTCTATATTGTCTTGAACAAACCCGACGGCACGGTGACCACGGCAAGCGATCCTGAGCGGCGGCCCACCGTGATGGATCTGGTGCGCGGCGTGAAGGCGCGGATTTATCCGGTGGGACGCCTGGATTATCACACCGAAGGCCTGCTGCTGCTGACCAATGACGGTGAGTTCGCCAATCGCATTACATCGGCGGCGTATCACGTTGAGAAGACCTATCTCGCGAAGGTGAACGGTCCGCTGACCACGGAGCAGGAGGAGCGATTTCGAGCGGGGCTGCCTATCGGGGGGCATCGCACCGCGCCGGCGGGTCTCAAAATGGTGAAGCGCGCGGCGAATCCCTGGTACGAGGTGCGGCTGATCGAAGGCCGCCAGAATCAGATTCGCATCATGTTCAAATCGCTGGGGAGACTGGTGGAGAAACTGAAGCGCACTCGCATCGCGTTTCTCGACATCGGACCGCTGCGCCCCGGCAAGTTCCGCCCGCTGACTGAAACCGAGATCCGGCGCTTCCGCAAGCTGCTGAAGATCCCCGAGGAGTAACGCATGGCTACTATTTCCGAGCTGCTGCGCGCCAGCAAGACTATCGCCGTGGTGGGACTATCGAGCAAGCGGTCGCGACCGTGCTACGGGGTGGCCGAGTACATGCAGCGCGCGGGATACCGGATAATTCCGGTGAATCCGAATGAGACCGAAGTGCTGGGCGAGAAAGCCTACGCGGCTCTTGAGGATGTGCCCGAGCACGTCGACATTGTGGACGTATTTCGCCGGTCCGAGTTTGTGCCGGAAGTGGTGGAATCGGCGATCCGCATCGGAGCGGGAGCGGTTTGGATGCAAGAGGGCGTAGTCGATGAGGATGCGGCGGCGCGGGCGCGGCAGGCGGGGTTGACGGTGGTGATGGATCGGTGCATTTTGAAAGATCACAGCCGATTGATGAGGTAACATGTGGGGCGGGCCCCTGGCCGCGTTGATTCAAGATCCGAATAGCGGGCCAGCCCACACAACCCTCCGTCGGCTTCCTCGAGTTGATTCAAGACCCGGACAGCGGGGCCAGGGGGCCCCGTGCGGACCAGGGGGTCCGCCGTACAACGCCTACAGCCAGTATTCCCAGTGGTGGGTGGCTACGATATAGCCGCACAGGCAGGCGTTGGTGACGGCGTGGGCAAGGATGCAATCGGCGAGGCTGCGGGTACGGATCATCCACCAGTTGTAAATTACCCCGGTCACCAGGCCTACGTCCCAGTAGGGGCCGTGTTCGGAGGCGAAGAGCACGGCTGTAACCCAGAACGACACGGGCGCGTAGGCGCCCAGTGGGACGGATTCAAATCGCGGAGAGATCATCCAGCGCATGAGCCAGACGCGCCAGAACAGTTCCTCGATTACCGGCACCAGAACCACCGCGCGCAGGATACGGCACCACATCACGAACACGTTGCCTTGAGCATCGCCCGGGATGGAGCTGCGCAAATGGCCCATCACGGCATTCTGAAAGAGCCAGTGCTGGCGATAACCGGGGAACAGCAAGTCCGGCCCGATCCAAAGAACGAAGACTCCTATGCCGATGAGCGCGCTCTCCACCAGATGCGAACTGCGGATATGGATGACCCGGCGCGAGAAAACCAGCAGGATTACCGACAGCAGCACCAGCCATAACGGGTACTCGACTTCCGGGCGCAGCGGCGAGATGCGCTGCAGGGAAAGGAACAACAGGAATGCGCCGAACGGAACCACGTAAGGCAGGCTGGGATGCTGGGCCAGCGGTCCCAGGCTGCGAACGCGAGGAGGCAAACCGCTACCCGATCTTCGACATCAGTTCTTTGATCCGGGTCTGTTCCTTTTCAGTCGGCTTGAACTGCAGGGCGGTCTGCAGTTCTCGCTTTGCCTGCGTTTTGTCGCCCTTCTGATAAAGCGCCATGGCCAGATGCAGACGATAGGTGGCGCGATTCGGCTCGCTCTGCACCAGTTCGGAGAACAGCCGCAGACCGTCGTCGGTCAGGTTCTTCTTGATATAGATGAGCCCCAGGGTGTCCTTGATATTGGGGTCCGCGGGACGCCGCTGCTGGGCGCGTTTGGCGTAGGCCAGCGCGTTGTCCAGATCCACGCCGTCGTCGGCCTGCGAGTAGGCCAGATTGTTGAGCGCGAACTCGTTGTTGGGATCCATCTTCAGGACCTTTTCGTATTCCTTGCGCGCCATTTCGTTGCGGCCCGTAACGTCGTACAGCATGGCCAGCTCGAGAACCGGCACAGGATCGTTGGGTACCTGCTGGCGGACCTTCTCGAGGGTCTCTTCGGCGCCTTTGATATCGCCCGACATGCGGCGCGCCTCTCCCATCCGGAGATAAATGCCCACGGCCTTGGGATTCTTGTCTACTAGCGTCTGGAATTCCTTGATGGCTTCGGGATACTTCTGGACCTGTACTTCCACTTCAGCCAGCGCGAGCCGCACATCGTCGCGCTCGGGATGCTGGCGCAGCGTGTCCTGCAGAAATTTGATAGCTTCGGGGAACTGCTTCTGAGCAGTCTTGGACTGAATAATGCCCGCCAGCCCGCGCGGATCGTTCGCCTGTCGCAACGATTCGAAAGCGGCTTCGGCTTCCTTGTAGTTTTCCTGCCGCAGATCCAGAACCGCCATCTGGTAGCGGACGTCGTTCGATTTCGGGAATACCTTACTCATGGCGATCAGCTCGGACCGGGCCTTGTCCAGCTCTCCCATGTTCATCAAACCGTCGGTTCGGATCAGCCGCGCCATCAGGTTACCTGGCTCTTTCACCAGGACATCGTCCGCGTGCTGGACCGCCTTTTGATTGTCCCCGCGGGCCAGCTCGAGTTGAGCCAGCTCCAGCTTCGCGGTCTGAATCATGGCGGTGGACGAACCGGATTGAATGTTGAGGCTCTCCTGGTATTGCAAGCGCGCCTGTTCCATACTGGCCTGGTCGCCTTTGAGCCGGTAGGCGCGGGCCAGGTAATAATGCAGCACGGCGCTGCGCCGCTGGTTGGTCTCCTTGGCCAGCAGGGGCTGCAGTTCGTTGATCACGGTCTGGGCTTGCGCCTTATCGTCGCCGCGCAATAGCAGGGCGGCGTGCATCGCCAGCGTCTCAGGATCCTTGGAATCCTGCTTCATCAATGTCGTGATCAGCTTCGCGGCCTCTTCATTCTTGCCCTGGACCGTGAGCGCTTCCACCATGCGCTTCTCGTAAACGGCTTTCTCGGCGGCCGGCGCGGTCTTTACGCCTTGTTCATACGCCTTGTACGCGTTGTCCAGATCGCGAAACTGAAAGTAGAAATCGCCCACCAGGATCTGTCCATTGGGATAGGTCTTGGTGTCGGAGGTCAGGCGCGACAATACCGCGTTGGTATCCGCCGGGCGGTTGGTAAAACGGTAATGGGCGGCCAGCTGGACCAGGTATTGACCGACCCCCGGATTGTAGGCAATCTTCTTCTTGAGCAGTTCCTCGGCTGGACCGGCCTGATTGGTGCGGATGTAGTAGGCGTACAGCAGATTGTACATCGCATCGTAATTCTTCTGGCGCTCAATCAGCTCTTTACCCAGTCGTTCGGCTTCCTCCGAGCGGCCATCCTGGAAGAGGTTCTGAGCCAGGATAAACACCAGCTCGGGCTGGTACGGTTTCACCTGATTCGCTTTATAAAAAAGGTCAATAGCCTGCTTGCGGTTCTTCGAGACAACAGCCGGGTCGCTCCCGGAGGCGTTTAGCATGCTAACGTACCCGTTCAAGCGATAGCCGTCGTAGGAATTGGGATCCCTGTCGGTGAGCTTCTTGGCGAGGTCCTTGATTTCCGGAATCACGCCCTTATTGGCTTGCGGATTCAGGGCGTAACGGGCCACATAAATGTCCGCCAGCTTGACCATCGCGTCGGGATTCTTCTTTTCGGTGTCGGTTTCGACGGCTCGAAGCAGAGCGCGCTGGGCCTCGCCGTACAGCCCGAGCCTTAGATCCACCAGGCCGAGATGGTAATAGGCATCCGAATACCGGGGGTCCTTCTTGAGGGCGTTCCGGTACATGATGGAGGCTTCCTTGTACTTGCCCTTGTCATAGTACTTGTTGCCATTGTCGACATACTTCTTACAGACCACCTTGGGATCGCGATTACAGGCCCCGACAAAGACCAGCAAGGGGAGGAGAAACAAGAGGTTGAGACGCATCATGACCTTCAACCCTTACTAGACCACACCGGGTTGGCGGGTTGCAATGGAACCGGGGGGTTAGTACTCGGGACGGCCCGCCTATTTGAGGGCCGCCTGGATGGTGGCCGTCTGTTTCAACAGGTTCAAGCGGGCCTTTTCCAGGCCATGCTGGGTTTCATAGTAGACGATCCATTTCTCCTGCTCCAGCAAACGCGCCTCATCCACGGCCTGGCGGGTGGCCCGGCCCTCTTCCGATTGGGCCAGGAGCACGGAAACTTGCTCGCGGGTGTATTCCAGGTCCAGCTTGGCCACGGAGCGGGCGCTTTCGGCCCGCTTGATCTCCTGGAAGCTGCGGGCGGTCTCCACAGACAGGCGGCCGCGAGCCTGGTTGAACTCCGTCCGCAGGCGGAGTACATCTCCCTCAGCTTGCGCCGCCAGCCCGGACGAGGCGGAGCCTATCAGGATGGGTACTTGCACCGAAATACCGAGCTGCGCGTTATTGCGGGTGAATTTCTGGAAGAAGTTCTGGTAGTTGTACTTGGCGAACAGCGCGTACTGCGCCACCAGATCCAGCGAAGGCAGCCGGGCGGCCTTCTGGGCGCGTACTTCCAGGCCCTTGGAGGCCAACTGGGACTCCAGCGACCTCAGTTCCTTGCTATTCTGCAGGGCAGCGGCGACCGCTTCCTGCTCGGTGGCGGGCGTCTCTAGCGGCGAACGGTCGGCATCTTCGGCGGGATGGACCCGGTCGCCCGCGGGATAGCCCAGAACTACGGCGAGGCTCTCCTCGGCGTATTGCTGGTCGGCGAGCGCAGCCTCCTGGCGTTGCCGCGCGCGCGCCACGTCAACGGCGTTTTTCTTTCCGGCCAGCGGCATCTCGCGGCCCTCGGCGATTCGCAAACGGACGGATTCAGAGACCCGATCGAGGCTCTCCACCTGAAGACCGAGCGATTGCGCGTTGCGGACGGCCTGCTCGGCATCGAGGTAGAGGGCGGCGGTCCGGAACGCGACATCGTCATACCGCGCTTGGCTGTCGAATCCAGCGGCGCGGACGTTCTCGCGTGTCTCGGCGAGCATAAAGCTGCGCGGCCGGTTGAATACCGACATATTGGTCCGAACCTGGAAGATGGACGGCGCGGCGCCATCGATGCTGTTGGGATAACCGTGCTGGATGGCCGCGCCGCTGCCCGCGGTCACCTTGGGTACGAAGGGATCATGCGCGACGCGCACGGCTTCGCGAGCCTTCATTTCGCCGATACGGGCAAGTATGACGTCCGGGCTCTGTTCGAGCGCCTGGGCGACGGTTTGCTTCAGGGTCAGGGTGTGGACTTCGGCGTGGATGATTCCGCCGAGAAGGAGGAGAAGGAGAGTATTGGTGCGCACCTTTTCAGCTTACGTAAAATCAGGTGCTGTCGTTAGATGAGACGCTGTCGTTGCGCTTCCTGACGGGCGCGGCTCCGTATGCGTATGCCGGGTCGTCTACCAGAACTTGCCTTCCGGCAACCATCCTCTGGACTGGTAATCGCCCAAGGTCATGACGATCAGGATGATCAGCCAGAAGAAACCGGCGCCGACGAAGAGCTTGGTCAGCGGACTCTCCGCGCGCACGTTCATGAAGAAGATCACCACCAGCGACATCTTGAAGATGGCGATAATCAGCGCCACCACGATGTTCCACGGGCCTAGATCGACATACTCGGCGATAGCCCAAGTGGTGACCGTCATGACGGTGAGGATCATCCAAATAAAGACGTACGTGCGTACTGGAACAACGGGATGCATATCAGTGATGGGTCTTTCCAATCAGATATAGCAGCGGGAACAGGAAAATCCACACAATGTCGACGAAGTGCCAGTAGAGCCCGCTGATCTCTATGGGCGTGTAATACGAAGGGCCGAAAGTTCCCTTCTTGGCCATGAAGAACATCGTCAACATGATGCCGATGCCCACTACCATGTGAACGGCGTGGAAACCGGTCATGAAAAAGTAGAAGCAGAACATGATCTGCGCCTGGTGGAAGAACTGCGGGTACTCATCGTAAGTGAAGTTCAGCCCCGGGACCTTTTGTTCCACCCAGTGCGCGTGATACTCGATGGCCTTGACGCCCAGGAAGCACAGTCCGAAGAATATGGTCACCCACAGCAGAATCATCAGGGCCTTGCGCTGGCCAAGCTGGGCGGCGCGCACGGCGAGCGCCATGCTCAAGCTGCTGACAATCAGAACCACCGTGTTGATGCAGCCCCACATGGGATCCATGAACTGGCTGGTGGTATGGAATGCGGCCGGATACATGGTCCGGTACACCGTGTAGGCGCCGAACATCCCGCCGAAGAACATGATTTCGGTCAGCAGGAAAACCCACATGCCCAGCGTGGCCGAATCGAACTGCTGGTGCATGTCGTCGAAGTGGTGCTGCAGGTGAGGGGAATGTTCCAGCACCGGAGCGTGCGTGTCAGCCAACTTCGACCTCCTTCTTATGAGAGTAAGCGTAAGCTTCTTCGGTGACAATCGGAGTCTTGTCAAAGTTAAACTTGGGCGGCGGCGAAGTAGTCTCCCATTCCAGACCCTTGGCGTGCCAGGGGTTGTTTCCGGCCCGCTTGCCATACTTCAGAGACCATGTGAGGTAGATCAGCGGGATGAGGTAGCCGATGCCGAGAATGGATGCGCCGGCGGTGGACATCACGTTGAGCACCTGAAACTCGGGGGCGTAAGCGTGATAGCGGCGGGGCATGCCCATGTATCCCAGGATGAATTGCGGGAAGAAGGTCAAATTGAAGCCGGCAAATACCAGCAGCGCGGCGAACTTCGCCCAGCCTTCTGGATAGAGGCGGCCAGTCATCTTGGGCCACCAGAAATGGACTCCGCCCAGATACGCCATTACCATGCCGCCCACCATCACGTAGTGGAAGTGCGCGATCACGAAGTAAGTGTCGGTGACGTGGACATCGATGGCCAGTGTCGCCAGGAACAGGCCCGTGAGGCCGCCGATGGTGAACAGGCCGATAAACCCAAAGGCGTAAAGCATCGGCGTGTCATAGGAGATGGACCCTTTGAACATGGTCGCGGTCCAGTTGAACACCTTGATGGCCGAAGGCACCGCCACGGCGAAGCTCAGCAGGGAAAAGTACAGGCCTGCATACATGGACATCCCGGTGATGAACAAGTGATGGCCCCACACGAAGAATCCCAGCACGGCGATTCCGATGCTGGATCCGGCGATGAAGCTGTATCCGAAAACGGGCTTGCGGGAGAAGCACGTCACCAGTTCGCTGATCACGCCCATGCCGGGCAGAATCATGATGTACACCGCGGGATGCGAATAGAACCAGAAGAGGTGCTGGAACAGAATAGGATCGCCGCCGATGGCCGGATCGAAAATACCGATGTGGAAACCGCGCTCCAGGCCGACCAGCGCCAGCGTGATCGCAATCACGGGAGTGCCGAGCACCTGGATCAGCGCGGTGGCGTATTGGGCCCACACGAACAGCGGCAGTCGTCCCCAGGTCATGCCCGGGGCGCGCATCTTGTGTACCGTCACGATGAAGTTCAGGCCCGTGAGGATGGACGAGAACCCGGCAATGAAGATGCCGGTGGCAGCCGCGATCACGAAAGTGTTCGAATAAGTGCTGCTGTAAGGCGTGTAGAAGGTCCACCCGGTATCCACGCCGCCCATCACAATCGCGGCCAGGGCAAAGACCGCGCCCGCGATGTAGATGTACCAGCTCAATAAATTGATACGCGGGAACGCCAGATCCTTGGCGCCGATCATTAGGGGCACCAGGAAATTACCGAGCGTGGCGGGAATCGATGGCACCAGGAAGAAAAACACCATGATGATGCCGTGCATGGTGAAAAATTTGTTGTAGGTGTCCGAGGTGACCAGGTCGCCGGCCGGCGTGAGCAGTTCCACCCTCATAAGCACCGCGAAGATGCCCCCCACGAAGAACATCAGCGTGATGGAAATCAGATACAGAATCGCGATGCGCTTGTGATCCTTGGTGAACAGCCAGGATTTCCAGCCATACTCATCGTTCAAGTAGGTCGGCCGCTCGGCCAGCAAGGGATCTTGTAAAGTGGTGCTCATTGGTTACCGCCTGTTTTCTTCTGCGCGCCCCGCCGCGCTGCTGGCGGGGTGGCGGCCGCGCCGGGGCCGGCCTTCACTGTCGATGGTCCGGTCTGGCCCGGCTGCGTCTTGATCGCCAGCGACTTGATGTACACAATCAGCTGCAGCAAGCCTTCCTCGCTGATCTGACCCTGGAAACTGGGCATCACGTCGGCGTGGAAGCCCGCCACGATCTTGGCGTTTGGATTCAGGATGGATTCGCGGATATACGCGTCGTCGGCGACCACGGTCTTATTGTCGTTCAGCAGCACGCGCGAACCGTACACTCCGCGCATGATGGGGCAGCGGCCCTGCTCATCCAGCAAGTGGCAGGTGCTGCAGCCGAGCTGCTGGAATAGCTTCTCGCCCTGCGACGCCATCGAGCCTTCCGAGCCGCCGCCGGCCAGCCAGTTCGCATAATCCGCGGGCTCCATGACGGTGACCCAGCCGATCATTCCCGAATGCTCGGTCCCGCAGTACTCGGCGCAGAACATGTGATAGCGGCCCGGTTTGGTGGCCGTGAACCACATGGTGTCATAGTGTCCGGGCACCACGTCATGCTTGACGCGGAAGGCCGGAATAAAGAAGCTATGGATCACATCCTCGCTGGCGAGCGTGATCTTCACCGGCTGGCCCACGGGAACGTGCAGCTCATTGATTTCGCGCTGCCCTTCGGGATACTGGACCTTCCACATCCACTGCTTGCCGACCACGTAGATGTCGGAAGCATTCGTGGGCGGGCTGGCGTTGTCGAAATAGATTGACGATCCCCACCAGAAGAACGTCAGCATGATGAGGAACGGGATGATGGACCATGCGATCTCAATGCGCAGCGACCCGTGAATAGGCGCTCCTACTTCATTTTCATGACGCCTTCTGTATTTGATGGCGAACACGAACACGGCCAGAAAGATGAGCCCGGTCATCACCACGCTGACCGCGGTCAGGTAGAAATACAGGTGGTCCACGTCCGAGGCGGTAGTGGAGGCGACGTCCGGAAAGAGTGGTAATTCGCCCATGTTACGCGGACCTCCACTGAATATCCAGGGCTCGGTTGCGGCGGTCGCGCCGGATCAGGACGAACAAGAGCGTACCCAGCGCCAGCGCCGTCGCGGATCCCAGGAAGCGGATCACATTAGTGATGATCAGCCCATATTTTCCGGTCATCGGATCATAGTGGAAACAATACAAGAGAAGCTTGTCTGTCGGCGTGCCGATCTGGCCCTTGGAAGCTTCCACCAGCGCCAGCCGCAGATCGCGCGGCTTGTATTCGATCCCGTACAAATAGCGGGACAGTTTGCCGTCGGGAGTGGCAATCATGATTGCGCTGGCATGGGCGAACTGCTTGGTCCGGCGGTCATAGTAATAGCGAAAACCGGCGGCATCCGCCAGGGCTTTGACCGACGCTTCCTGCCCGGTAAGGAAATGCCAGGCCGCGGGCACGCCCGGTTTGGAGAACTTCTCCATGTAGTTGCCCTTTTTTGCGCCGGCCAACTGCCAGGTATCCCGGGGATTGAAGCTCACCGTGACAATCTCGAAATCCTTGCCGATATCGAGCGTCATCTGCTCCATCCCGTGCACCAGCCCATTGAGGACCATGTTGCACAGCATGGGGCACTCGTAATATACCAGCGCCAGCACCACTGGCTTGCCGCGGAAATACTGGCCCAGCCGCACGGTTTGTCCGGTTTCGTCGCGGAATAGCAGCTCAAGCGGAAGCTGTCCATTGAGCTTCTGGTCAATGCCGACGTTCTTGATGGCCTCCGGGCGGTCCAGCGCAGGTTTCGCGAACTGCTGCGCCGACGCCAGCGCCCCAGCGGCCAAAAAACACGCGGCCATGTTCGCGATCCTTCGTCTCATGCTACCTGGTACCACCTGGCGTTCCTTCCTTCTTGGCTGGCTGGGCTTTCTTTTGCCCAGGGGCGGGGGCCGTACCTTTTACCGGCAGACCCTTCTTCATCAATAAGTCCATGGC
>JALYHQ010000144.1 GCA_030776455.1 Acidobacteriota bacterium
ACTGGGACCATTGTGCAATCATGGGGGCATTCTCGTAAAGAGAAAATCAGCGAATGCAGCAACCCTGTCTTAGAGGTTTGTCTCACCTAAGGGGTTCGATCCATCCCGGCCTGTCTGGGCAGGCCGAAGGCCTGCCCCACGATTATGCTGTGGCGGGCTGCTTCAGGCCTTCTTTGTGATACCAGGGCTTCGCGCCGGTGATCGCGCCGTTGACGGCGTCGATGTTTTTCACGCCTTCTGTCGACAGCCAGTCTTCCAGGGCCTGCGCGCCTTGTTTGGCGTACACGGGAACTGCGTCTTTCCATGTCGCGCGGCCGCACAGGACACCGGAGTAATCGGTGCCGGCTTCGGTGGCCATAGTGAGCGATTCCACGAACTGGGCGTTGCTCACACCGGCACTGAGATAAATGAACGGCTTCTTGGCGATGGCCGCGGCCTTGCGGAACAGATCCAGCGCTTCCTCGCGGCTGTACGCCTTCTGGCCCTTGTACACGCTGCTGCCTTCGACATAGACGGCGTTGATGGGAACTTCCACCTTGAGAACGTCGACACGATACTGGGGCTTCGAGAACTCGGTCATGTAACCCATCACCACTTGCGGCTTGAGTTTGGCGAAATCGAGGCCTTTCTCATCGCCGCCCTTGGGGTCGTAACCCACGGGCTCGAGAAAGAACGGGATATCGATGGCTTCACACTCCGCGCCCACGCGCTCGATGAAGGCGTGCTTGATGTCGTTGACCTGGGAATCCTCGAAGGGCGTGTAGTAGAGCAGGATCTTCACAGCGTCGGCGCCCCAGTCGGCGATGCGTTTGGCGGAAACGTGCGGCAGCAGATCGGGCAGGCGGCCCACCTTTTGGTTGTCGTAGCCGCTTTCTTCGTAGGCTAGCAGCAGGCCGGCGCCGGGCGCGCGCGCGGCGGCGGCGGGAATTCCGTACTCGGGATCCAGCAGGATGGCGCTGGCGTGCTGGGTAAGCACCTTGGTCACGATGGTCTTGAACTCGGTCAGCATTTCGGGCGTGATGTCATTGTCCGGGACGCCGCGCGCGGACGCGATCATCTTCTGGAGGCTGCCACGCTGGTCCATGGCGGCGGCCGCGATCACGCCGTGGTCATCGGCGAGCGCGTTCATGTGCTTTACTTTGCCTTTGGTCATAAGCTCTCCGTTAATTATCGTTCAAACGCGCACCGGGCGGCCAATGGTGTCTAGCCGGCGGAAGTACGCCTGGGCCCGGGCGACGTCGCGCAGGATCTGAGCTTTCAGAAGTGCGGCGTCCGCGAACTTGCGCTCCGAGCGCACCCAACGCAGGAATTCCACGCGAATCTTATGCGGAGCCGCGTCTTCGAGGGGCGCGAGCAAGAAAGTTTCCACCGTCAGCTGGTGGCCGTTGAAAGTGGGCCGCACGCCGACGTTGGTGATGGAAGGCCACTGGCGAGAGCTTTCCAGATCGAAAGTCCGCGTGACATAAACTCCGTGCGCGGGCAAGACTTCTGCCGCGGTATTGAGGTTTAGCGTGGGAACCGTCTGTCTGGAACCGATGCCTTCACCCTGGACCACTGCGCCTTCCAGCGCATAGGGACGGCCCAGCATGCGGCACGCCAGCGATACGCGGCCTTCCGCGATGGCGCGCCGGATGGCGCTGCTCGAAACCGGACGTTTGCGCCAGTGTACCGGCTCCACGACTTCGGTCTCGAAGCCATACTTGATTCCGAGCTCGCGCAGAGTGTGGAAGTCTCCGGCGG
Organism: Acidobacteriota bacterium; assembly: GCA_030776455.1. GTDB lineage: Bacteria > Acidobacteriota > Terriglobia > Bryobacterales > Bryobacteraceae > JALYHQ01. The sequence continues at coordinate 1,741 of JALYHQ010000144.1, forward strand.
CACGATGGCCAAACCGGAAATTTCCGCCCACCAGCACGGCGCGGGCGTTCAGCTTCTCCACCAGGATCTGGCGTACGAACTCCTCCGGCGAAAGGCGGGCGACTTCAGGCGTGAACGACAGGATGAGAATCTGTTCGATGCCCTCGCGTCGCATCAGCTCGCAGCGCTCATCGGGAGTTGTGAGCAGTCGCGGGGCGCGCTCGGGAGCAACCAGGCGCGAGGGATGCGGATCGAATGTGACGGCGGCTGCCGTCCAGCCGTGCGCCCGCGCTGTCGAAACCACGCGGCGCATGATCTCGCGGTGGCCGATGTGCAAGCCGTCGAAATTTCCAATGGTAACGGCACACGGATTCGAAGCGGCGGGAATTTCGATCTTCAAACCGTCATAAGCGAGCCGCACGTGCGGCGGGAGCGCTTCCTCGGTGGCGGCGTGCGGCAGGTCGTGACAGATGTGGGTGAACCACGCGCGCTCGGGAGCGAGCTGCTCGACGGACTGGAGCGATCGGGCGACGGTGGAATGCGTGGGATGCGGGCGGTGGCGCAGCGCGTCGAGGAACAGAACGCGCAAGTTCTTGAGTTGCGCCATGGACTCGGGCGGAATATCGCTGTGGTCGGTGAGATAAGCCGCGTCGCCGAAACGGAAACCGTGCACTACGCCGGAACCGTGCGCGAGCCGCAAGGGGACAAACTCGAGTCCAAACAGATTAAAGGGCTCGGAATCGAAAATGTTCACTTCAAGATGAGGCCGGGAAGATTCGGTTTCACCTTCGTCAAAGATGTAGCGGAATGACCTGCGGATGTTGGCGATGGTGTCGGCCGATCCGTAAATCGGAATGACGCCGCCCTGGCGGAAATTGAATGGGCGTACGTCGTCGAGGCCCATGACGTGATCGGCATGCGAGTGCGTGAAGAGGATGGCGTCAATGCGTTCGATGCCCGCGCGCAGAGCCTGGTAGCGGAAATCGGGGGTGGTGTCTATCAGGACGTTGCGGCCGCCATAGCTGATGAGGATGGAAGGCCGCAGGCGGCGGTCCCGGGGATCGTCCGAGTGGCAGACAGCGCAAGGACATCCGATAGTGGGCACCCCGACGCTGGTGCCGGAGCCGAGCACCGTGATGCTGAGGGAATCGGCGGGCATTACCCATTGTAGCTTTGGACACGTGGCGCCGGAGGCTTAGGTCCAAATCCGAAGTGCTGGAGAATTAATGTCCAGCAAAGTAGACAATCTGTGTATTATGGTATATAATAATGGACGTTATGAGTGAATGGCCTAACCCTGTGAAGGGCGTGCTCAGGAAGCTGGGACACGACGTTCGGGATGCGCGGCGAAGGCGGCGAATCCCGGTCGCGATCCTGGCGGAACGGGCATCTATAAGCAGGACCACCTTGCACAAGGTGGAGCGGGGGGACCCGGGTGTCTCGCTGGGTGCGTTCGCGACGGTGCTCTTTGTTTTGGGAATGGCCGACCGGCTGGGGGATCTGGCAGATGCCCGGCACGATTCGGTGGGACTTGCGCTGGAAGAAGAGCACCTGCCGCATCGAATCCGTCTTTCGGGAAGAAAAAGGATGGATTAAATGGAACCCGCCATTCTCGCGTATGTCGACCTGCAGGGCACGCCCCATCTGGTGGGGCGGCTGTGGGCGCGCACTCGTTCGGGGAGAGAGAGCGCCACATTCGAATACGACCGGACGTGGCTGGCGTATCCCGATCGGTTCTCGCTTGAGCCGGCGCTGAAGCTCGGGCCCGGGCCGTTTCATACTGCCGCGGATAGACCTTTGTTCGGCGCCATCGGCGATTCGGCGCCGGATCGCTGGGGCCGGGCTTTGATTCGCCGGGCCGAGCGCAGGCTCGCGGAACGTCAGGGAACAGCGCCGCGGACGGTCCGCGAAATCGACTACCTGCTTCGGGTGGATGACGAGGCTAGGCAGGGAGCGCTCCGCTTTGCCGAGCGGGAAGGCGGGCCCTTTCTGGCTGAACACGGACCTGCGAAGATACCGCGTCTCATTGAACTGCCCAGGCTTCTGGCCGCGACGGAACGCGTATTGAACGATTCCGATAGCGACGAAGACTTGCTGTTGCTGCTGGCCCCCGGATCGTCGCTGGGCGGCGCCCGTCCCAAGGCGTCTGTGCGGGATCGCGATGGTCACCTTGCCATCGCCAAGTTTCCGAACAAAGGCGACGAGATCAAGACGGTCCTGTGGGAGGCCGTGGCTCTGACACTCGCGGCGAAAGCCGGGATTGCCGTGCCCGCCTGGCGGCTCGAAACGGCCGGCGGTAAATCCGTGCTGTTGCTGCGGCGCTTCGACCGGGAGCGTGGAACGCGTCTGCCGTTCCTGTCGGCCATGAGCATGCTCGACGCCAAAGACAACGAGACGCGCAGCTACCTGGAGATTGTCGACGTTCTCCGGCAATACGGGGCGGCCACGAAAGACGACATGCGCTCGTTGTGGCGGCGGATTGTGTTCAGCATCCTGATATCAAACACGGACGATCATTTGCGGAATCACGGCTTTCTCTGGACAGGGCCGGCGGGGTGGCGGCTGTCGCCGGCATACGACCTCAATCCGGTGCCCACCGACCTGAAGCCGCGCGTGCTCACCACGACCATCGATCTTGACGATGGTACGGCATCGCTGAGTCTCGCGATGGAGGTTGCCGGGTACTTTGAACTGACCGTGGACGAAGCCAGGCGTATTGCCAGGGAAGTGGGAAGGGCGGTTGCGAAATGGCGCGCGGTGGCCAAGAAGATTGGTGTCGGGGGCGCGGAGATCAACCGCATGGCATCGGCTTTCGAGCATGACGATCTGAAGGCCGCGCTGGCATCCCCTTAAACCGCGCTGAGGGGTGAGGTTCAAGCGCGCGGACTATAATGTCTGCTGTGTTGAAAACGGTCCTGATCGCAATGTTAGCCGGCTGCGTTTCCGCGCAGTCTATTCCGCGGGCTGAGCATCCGCAGCCTCAGTTTGAGCGCGAGCAGTGGTTGAATCTCAACGGGAGCTGGGAGTTCGGTTTTGGAGAAGAATCCGAGCCCACACGCGCCATTACGGTTCCGTTCTGTTTCGAGAGCAAGGCTAGCGGCATTGGCGACACCTCATTTCATCCATGGGTAGTTTATCGGCGTGGGTTTTCCATTCCGCTTGCGTGGAAGGGGAAGCAAGTTCTGCTGCATTTTGGAGCGGTGGATTATCTGGCACGGGTGTGGGTGAACGGGCAGATGCTGGGAAGCCACGAGGGCGGGAACGTACCGTTCACGTTTGACATTACGGCGGCTCTGAAAGCGGGAGAGAACACCGTAACGGTGCGCGCCTGGGATCCGCCCACGGATCGTTACATACCGCGCGGCAAGCAGTACTGGGAGCCCAAGTCACGCAGCATCTTTTACACGCGTACCACCGGCATCTGGCAAACGGTGTGGATGGAGCCGGTGGATCGCACCTATCTGGATCGCGTCCAGGTGACGGCGAATGCCGAAGGGCTGGCTCGCATTCAAGCGCGGGTTCACGGCGAGGGACCAGGCTTGATGCTGAAGACCACCGTCAGTCAACGAGGCCAGCTTCTGGCGACGAATATCGTGCCGGCGGACAACAGCCGCGTGGGAACGTCGATCTCGGTGAGCGAACCGAAGCTATGGTCGCCCAACGCGCCGAACTTGTACGATCTCACGTTCGAATTAATGCGCGGCGATCAGGTGGTGGATCGCGTGAAATCCTACACGGGGTTCCGCACTATCGGCCTGGAGAACGGGCGCGTGTCGCTGAACGGACGTCCCATTTATCTGAAGATGGTGCTAGATCAGGGTTATTGGCCAGAGAGCACCTTGACGCCGCCGAGTGACGAAGCCATCCAGTACGACATCCGCCTGACCAAGGAGATGGGATTCAACGGCGTGCGAAAGCATCAGAAGCTGGAGGATCCGCGTTACCTGTATTGGGCCGACAAAATGGGGCTGCTGGTTTCCAGCGAAATGGCCAACGCGTATCTGTTCGACGACCAGGCCGTGGAGCGGTTCACGCGTGAGTGGACGGAAGCCATCGCGCGCGACTTCAATCATCCGTCGATCGTCATATGGGTACCGATAAATGAAAGCTGGGGCGTTCCCAATCTTCACGATTCGCGCCAGCAGAGCTATTTGAAGAGCTTGTACGCGCTGACGCACGCGCTGGACAGTTCGCGGTTTGTGATTGATAACGACGGCTGGGAGCACACCGATATGACGGACCTGTTCGCGGTCCACGATTACGCGCGCACGGGGGATCTGCTCACCGAGCGGTATCGAGACCTGGGGAAACCTGGCGCCGGTGTTCCAGATAATGGCCGGCCTGCGCTGGCGCCGGGATTTCAGTACAACGGGACGCCGGTGATCCTTTCCGAGTTTGGCGGGATTGCGTTTATTCCGGCGGGGCATGAAGTCCCGCAGGAATCGTGGGGGTATTCGGGCGTGGAGAAGACCGAGTCCGACGCGCTCGAGCGGCTGCGCGGGATTTATACGGCGATCTCTAAGCTGCGCTTCGTGGGGATTTGCTATACGCAACTGACGGATGTCGAGCAGGAGATTAACGGGCTGTTGACGTATGACCGGAAGCCGAAGTTCGACGTGAAGAAGATCCGGGAGCTGAACGATTTGTTGCGGTAGAACCGACACGCGGATCAGGCCTGGCGCCGCTGTCGGACTGGAACGAAGCGGATCTCCAGGCGTTGTGTCAAAGCTTCCGCAATTCGCTGCAACATTGACAAAGAGTGGCCTTCATACTCGGCATCTTCAAGTCTTGCGATCACTGGTTGCTTGGAGCCGATAAGCTCCGCGAGTTGTTTCTGAGAAAGTCCAGCGCGTGTGCGCGCCTGGAAGATCATTTGAGCGACCTGCAGATTGATACTCGCTGCCGCGATCCCCGCTTTTAGTTCGGCGCTGTTGCCGGTGACACGTTCCAGAAGTTTTAGGGCATCTCTCGTTTTCGTCATTGGACCCTCATTCGTGGTAGCTGCGTGCAGTGGGTGCTTGCTCGAAGACCTTCTTGCGACGGAGTGCCCGCTTGAGATCCGAACTTGGAATCGTGCCTTCCTTTGTCAAGGCGTGATTCAAAACGGCCAGACCTCTTCCATGAAAGAAGTATAGGATCCGATAGTTCACATGGCCTCGCTTGATCCTGAGCTCGTAAATACCATTCTTTAAGTAATCGGCAATTGGCCTCCGCAATTCATGGCCGGAAACGGCAAGCATTCCAATTGCGGCGACACACTTCTCATATGCCCTCGGATCCGAGCGGCGAATGGCCTTTAACCAATCGAGCACTGGGACTTCGCTGGCGTTCTCTCTATAGAAGACCACCTCTGTCCGAGGCATCCGCTTCGCTTCAATGTATCACAATATTGGTATCGTTGGTGGCGGTATGGGATAGTTGATTCGGCCGGTCGCCGGCGCTCGGCGTTCTGGGGCAAACCTATGTCCGAGGAGAGAATGGTCGGCGCGGCGGTCAGACTTTGAGTCTGTGCTGACAGGGCATGGCCCTGTGTTACGGGGATGCGAATAAGGCCTCTAGCGTCGAGCGCTCGATTGGCCAATCGCCGTATACGCGGCGGTCCTCGCGGCGGAAGGAGCCTTGGGAGAGCATCTCGCCCAAGTCGCCGGGCTGGGACTTTCCATGTTGCTTCGCAAGCTCCGTGCGAACTGAGTTTGAGGCGCTTTCCAGATCCACCAGCAGCGTGGACGCGGTCGCGGCGCTCTCGCAGGTTACCTGGAATTTCAGGGCGAGGCGCGAATCCTGTGGGCCGACGGACAGCAGAATTTCTTGGGTCCCCTTCAAGGCCGAAGCGAATGGGCGCATGCCTTCGGGGATGGACTCGGTGTCGGTAATCCGGGCTGCCGGCACCAGCATCCAAACCGGCTGCGAAGGGGGCGTCCATGTGGAGCCGGAACCCTTTCGCACCAGCCACGCGGCCTCTTCGGCGGACGAGCTGATGGCCAGGCCCATGACGTTTCCTCGGATGGGATAGAAGGAAATGTGGCGGCTCGGCGTGCTGCCGCCGAATGAGCAGAATCCGTTATGGCAGCTGCCGCCTTGCTGCACGGCGTAGGCCATCAGTTCCTTCCAGTGGAAGCGCCCGCGCAATGCGAAGAACGAATCGCCCTTGCGGAACGCGGCCGCCACGGCATCCAGGTCCTGCTTGTAATCGAACAAGGTCTGATCCACAAACTGCTGATACTCGAGTTCCTGCGCGGCTTTGGAGCCCGCGATCAGGTTGAGGAGTCCGGCGCGGCGCAGCGCGTCCACATCGATATACACCACGGTGGCGTCCTTGGCGGGAAGCAACGCGGTCAACTGGGAAGGCGATGCGGGCGAGCGAAAACGCGTCCAGTATACGGCGAGCATTAGCGCGGCGCATGCCGCGGTCAATAACGCGGCGTACCACCAGGGCTGAATGCGAATGCGCACTCCGTGAGCTTACACCGCCGCGGATGCCGCTGTCATCCGGGCTTCCTTCCACAGAGCGAGATACGGCTTCAGTTCTTCCATCATGCGGCGGAATTGCGGCAAGTCCAGCGATTGCGCGCCGTCGCTCACGGCCTTTTCGGGCGCGGGATGCACCTCCACAATCAAGCCGTCGGCTCCGATGGCCACCGCCGCGCGGGTAAGCGCCGGCACCAGGCTGCGCTTTCCGGTGGCGTGGCTGGGGTCGAGGACCACGGGAAGATGTGTCAGCTCATTAAGTACGGGCACAGCCGCGATGTCACAGGTGTTGCGGGTCGCCGTTTCGAACGTCCGGATGCCGCGCTCGCACAGGATCACGTTCGGATTTCCGTGCGCGACGATGTATTCGGCGGACATCAGCAGCTCTCGGATGGTGGAACTCATGCCGCGCTTCAGGAGCACCGGCCTTCCGCACCCGCCCAGTGCTTTGAGCAGCGCGAAATTCTGCATGTTCCGCGCGCCCACTTGCAGGACATCGGCATATTCGGCGATCAGGCCGGCATCGCGGTCACTCATCACCTCGGTGACGATGGCGAGTCCAGTGGCTCGTTTGGCTTTTTGGAGCAGCTTTAGTCCCTCTTCCTCCATGCCCTGGAAATCGTAGGGCGAGGTGCGAGGTTTGAAGGCGCCGCCGCGCAATAATTTCGCACCCGCCGCCGCCACTCCTTCGGCCGCGGCCATGATCTGCTTTTCGGATTCCACCGAACAGGGACCGGCCATGACGATAAAGTCGTCGCCGCCAATCTCGAATCCGTTGATTCGGATTTGAGAGCGGCCGGCGTGGAACTCGCGGCTGACGAACTTGTAGGGCGCCGAGATGCGCAGCGCGCGCTCCACCTGCGGCATGGCCTCGACGGACTCCAGGCAAGCGGTAACATCGCCGACGCCGACCACGCCGATGACCACGCGCTCCTCGCCCTCAATGGCGTGGATCTTATAGCCAAAGTCGCGGATGCGATCGCATACCTGATCGATCTCCGCGCGGGTGGCGTGCAGCTTCATCGAAATGATCATGACCGTCTCCTAAAAAGAAACGACCCACTCTTTCGAGTGGGTCGCCTTTTGAATCGTTCTGCTTCAGACTACGCCACTCGTTGCGGTCAGGTTCTAAACCAGAACCTGAATCGAAACGAGGTGGGGAAGGAAAGCATGAAAGGATAGTATAACCGCGTGTGGGTGGGGGCGCAAGAGAACCTCTGCGAGGTGGTGGTGGCCGTTCGGCAGGCGAAACCGCCTGCTCCACATGTATTCTGGAGGTGTATGGCACAGGACAAGGTTTCTAAATCGGATGCGGACTGGCGAGCCCAGTTGACGCCGGAACAGTATGAGGTAGCCCGCGCGAAGGGTACCGAGCGCGCGTTTACGGGCAAGTATTGGGATAATCACGAGCCGGGCGAATATCGGTGCGTATGCTGCAACGCGCCCCTGTTTCGCTCGGAGGAAAAGTTCGAATCGGGTAGCGGCTGGCCGAGTTTCACCGCGCCGCTGGCCCCCGGCGCGGTGCGAGAAGAGACCGATCTGGCCCACGGCATGCGCAGGACCGAAGTGGTTTGCGCGCGCTGTGACGCGCACCTGGGTCACGTCTTCCCGGACGGGCCGAAACCGACCGGGCAGCGGTATTGCATGAACTCGGCCTCGCTGGATTTCAAGAAGCAGTAAGGTGTTGGCGGCAGTCGCGGCGGACCTGTTATACTCGAATCGGTATTTGACTGTCTCGCGAGTCCGGCCGAGTCCGAGTGACGGGTGTTTCGTCCTTCCCGCCGAGCCCCGATTAGCCCGCTTTCAAATGGCTAAGGAGAAATTTTGAAGAACATATTCGTAGGGAACCTGGATTTCGGCGCAACGGAGGATTCGTTACGCGCGTTGTTTGAGGCGCATGGAGCCGTGGACCGGGTCAGCATCATGACCGACCGGGATACGGGCCGTTCGCGCGGGTTCGCGTTTATCGAAATGCCCAACACCGAAGAGGGCGAGCGCGCGATTGCGGCGCTCAACGGGCACAATCTGGGTGGCCGCGCCATGAATGTGAATGAGGCGAAGCCCAAGACGGATTCAGGCGGCCGGGGCGCGGGTGGTCATTCCCGCCAGCGTCGCGAGCCTCGCTGGTAAACGACTTTGGAATTGAACCGGCTGGGCCAAGCGGTCTCGCCGGCTAACTTTAGGGAGATCCTTTATGGCTGGACGTTCCAGCACCTCAGTAAAGAAGCGCCAGAAAGAATTGGCGCGTCAGGACAAGGCCAAGGAGAAGGCCTCGAAGCGCGCCCAGCGCAACCAAGAGAAGTCGACCAGGCCCCCCGGCAGCGGGCCGGAAATCGACCTGGAGTATAAGCCTGACATCGGCGACGAAGAACAGTGGCAACTCCCGCATTAGCGCTGGCGTGCGCCTGCGCTTAGCGTAGAGAGCTTTTGATCCGGCCCGCGAAGTATCCCACGATAATCGCGAAGACGAAGCACAGCACTAGTGTGGGCGGCAGTTCCAAAGTGTGAGATCGACACTACCAGTCTACACCTTTAGCCGCCCACGCAAACGAACCGGGGTGCGGCGGACTTAGGCTCTCCGAAATACCGCGTGGTAGAGGATCAGGAACAGAACCGCGCCTACCACGGCTACCAACAGGCTGTACAGATTGAGCCCGGTGACTCCGGACGCCCCGAACGTGCTGAACAGCCAGCCGCCGAGAACCGCCCCGACTATCCCCAAGAGGATGTCGAGGAAAAAGCCTTCCCCGGTCTTATTGACGAGCTTGCTGCCAATGAAACCGGCCAGCAGCCCCAGAACAATCCATGCTAAGAACGACATTTTCAGCTTCTCCTCTTCGTCAAACTTATTGAAAGTACTCAACCGGCCGGTTCCTGACCTTACAGGACCGCCTGTTCGCAGGTTAGAGGCAGAGGCACGGAAAAGGTTACGGCAGTGGCCCATGCCCTGGTACTTTCACTGCCGAGTAATGGCCCATTGGATGCAGTACCTTCGAGCATGTTAGTTTGGGAAGAACATGGCGCCACGGATATCAGGCTTGAGATTTGGAAGCTAAGTGGTTCCATTCCCAGCGCAAATGACGTTTTGACCGGTGGGCAGCCCGACGTCGAAGAAGCCGACCCTCTAGACAACTTGTCACGCGACTGAGGGACAGCATGTCGTGGTAGCATTTGTATGGTGTCCATCCGAACGCGCCTGTAGCTCAGCTGGATAGAGCGGTTGGCTTCGAACCAACAGGCCGGGGGTTCGAGTCCCTCCGGGCGCACCACTTTTTCAGTCCCGTAGAACAGGGCCATGCCCTGTTTTCAGACCCCCCGGGAACAATCCAGGTACTCTCACCGTCCAATCACACCAATGCTCGAACTGCGGCATTTAGTGAAGCGCTACAACCGCATCCCGGCGGTGGACGACGTCAGCTTCGTGATTCGGCCGGGAGAAATACTGGGGTATCTGGGCCCAAATGGGGCGGGTAAGAGCACTACCGTCAAAGTGCTCACGGGACTGATTGAGCCCACCGAAGGGGAGATCCTTTTCAACGGCTGCGACGTTCGCTCGGACTGGATCGGTTTCCAGCGGCGCCTCGGCTACGTTCCCGAGGAACCGCATCTGTATCCGCACTTGGCTGGGCGCGAATACTTGCAGCTGGTAGGCCGGCTGCGCGGGCTTTCGCGGTCCACGCTGGAGCCGCGCATCGACGAAATGCTGCGGCTGTTCTCGCTGTGGGAGGACCGGCACTCGCCACTCTCCTCATATTCGAAGGGCATGCGGCAGAAGATTCTGTTGTCGGGAGCGCTGCTGCACAATCCCGACCTGTTGATTCTGGACGAACCGTTCTCGGGCTTGGACGTCAACACCACGCTGGTGCTTCGCTCCCTGCTGGCCGGCCTCGCGCAGGCGGGCAAGATGATCCTCTACAGTTCGCACGTGCTGGAGGTAGTGGAGAAGGTCTGCTCCTGGGTACTGATTCTGCGCAAGGGAAAAGTGGTGGCGTACGATTCGGTGGACAATTTGCGCGGCTTGATGCAGCAGCCGTCGCTGGAAGGCGTGTTCGCTCAGCTCACCCAGCAGGAAGATCCTGGGAAAATCGTCGGCGGTATTCTCGCGGCCATGCGAGGCTGACATGCGAGAGTGGCTGGAAGAGACTCACTCCACCGGTTTCGAGCTGCGCCGCCATTTCTTCCGCCGGTTCTTCGATAGCGACATGGTCTCCACGCCGGGACACTGGCGGCTAGTGGCAGGAGGGCTGATTGCAATTCTGCTTTCCTCCGGCATTTTCTTTATCCCGGGTTACTTCCACAAGTATCGCGAGCTCAACGATCAGAACAATTTCGCCACGGATGTTCCGTTACGTCTGGCCTGCATGGCCGATGTGCTGTTCCTGGTGACGCTGGCCATGGTGCTGATCGGGCTGCTGACCACCATGCAGTGGCCCTCGTTATTTCCTGGGCTGCGGGATTATCTCGCCCTGGCGTCGTTGCCCATTCGCACTCGGGATCTTTTCGTGGCCAAGTTCAGCGCCCTGGTCACGTTCGCCACACTGTTCGTTTTCGCGTTTACGATCCCTCCCAGCCTCTTGCTTCCCATCATGATGGCGGGTCCGTATGCGCAGCCGTTCGGCTGTCAGATACTGGGACTGCTGGCGTCCACCTCTCTGGGTGCGCTGTTCGTCTTTTTCGCGTTGATTGCCACGCAAGGCGTGCTGCTGAATATTCTGCCGGTGCGGCAATTCCAGCGGATCTCGCTGGCGGTGCAGGCTGGATTGCTGACTATCCTGCTATGCGCTTCGCCGCTGGTATTTTCCATTTCGGGCTTGAACCAATCCATGACGCTGCGTCCGGCGTGGGCCGTGTATGCGCCGCCGCTTTGGTATCTGGGATTGCATCAAGTCATCAACGGAAACCGGGAGCCGCTGGCGATCCAGCTGGCGCAACTGGCGTTGGAGGGTCTGGCCTGCGCCGTGATCGCCGCCATTGGAACCTACCTGTGGAGCTATCGCCGCCACAAAGTGCGTCTGCTGGAGTCGCCCTCGGCGGGTGTCGACGCTCGGCGCTGGGATTGGCCTGCCGCGCTGATCTCAGACCCGCGTGAACTGGCCATTTTCGCGTTCATTGGCAAGACTCAGGCCCGCAGCCGCCAGCACCGGCTGGTGCTTAGCGCTTTTGCGGCGCTGGCCGTGGCGCTGATCTTTGAGAGCTTTGTGAGCCTGGTGATCGGCCGGGGATTTCGTGGATTTTTCGTCGAGACGCCGGCTCTTCGTCAGGCCGCGATTTCGGCGCCGCTGGCACTATCCCTCTTCGTGCTGGCCGGGTTCCGCTACCTGTTCCGCCTGCCGGTGGAGTTGCGGGCGAACTGGCTCTTCCACATCAATGAGCCGGGCAATCGCCTGATCTTTCTCGGCGCAGTGGAGCGATTCCTGATAGTCTGCGCCGTGGCTCCCGTCGCATTGCTCACGCTCCCCCTGGAAATGACGCTGCTGGGCACGGGTGTGGGCTTCGCGGCCTCAATTCTGTGCGTGCTGCCGTCGCTGACGCTTATGGAAGTCCTGCTGCTGCAGTTCGACAAGATACCATTTACCTCGTCGTACTTGCCGGGTCAGCGGCCGGTGGTTCAGACCTTGCTGATGTACGGAATCGCAGTCGCGCTATATGTTACGGCGCTGAGCGGCGTGGTGGCGGCGTGTTTGAAGTCGCCGGCCGCGACGTTGATCTTGTTTGCGCTGATGCTGGGGGCGTGGGTGCGCGCGCGCAAGGCGCGGCTGGATGCCCGGTCGGTGGGAAAGCTCGAGTTTGAGGAAGTGGTGGAACCGGCGGTTTACACGTTGAGTATTGAGCGGGATTGAGAGAGCGGATCCCACATTAGACGTCGAGTTTCTCCAGAATTAGCTGGTCGCCCTTCACGGTGCCCGTTTCGGCGCTCATGCCGGACGGCAGTTCCAGCACCGAATGGGCGCGCAGACACAGCGCCATCTTCCAGCGGCCCATCTCGGCCCGAACCTTCAGCACCTTGCGTTTCTTGCTGAGGAACAGCACGTCGATTGGAAATTTCATTCCCACCGTATGCACGGATTCGCACGGCACAATCCACAGGCCCTCGCCGGGCTTCAGCTCGGTGTGCTTGAGCAATCCCGTGCGCCGCGTGATGCTGGTGTCCGCGATGTCCGCCCGCTCGGCCACCAGCGTCCCCCGGGTTTCATTTCTTACGCGCAGCTTCGCCAATTCCGTTAGCCTACCATCATGAGACTTCTCTTGTTTTGCGTGGGCCTTCCGCTGGCCTGGGCCCAGGCGGTGGACCCACAGCTGGCGGCCGCCATCGCCAAAATCAAAGCTATCGACAATCACGCGCATCCCGTGCGCGCGCTCGCCCCCGGTGAAAAGGACGACGATGTGGACGCGCTTCCCGTGGAAGTGATGGAGCCGTCCCCCGAGCCGTATCGCACGCGCGCGGAGAATCCCGAAGTGATTCGAGCGTGGGCCAGCCTTTTCGATTACCGGTACGCGGATCGCTCACCGGAGCACGTGAAAGCATTTCGCGAGCACAAGAAGCAACTCCGGCGCGATAAAGCCGACGGCTATCCTGTGTTCATTCTGGACAAGCTGGGCATCGAAATTATGTTCGCGAACCGGGTGGCGCTGGGACGCGGCATCGCACCGCCGCGCTTTCGCTGGGTCCCGTTTGTAGATGCCCTGATGTACCCGCTCGATAACGGAAAGCTCTCGGCGCGCACGCCGGACCACAAGACGTATTACGCCGATGAGGACCGGCTGCTGAAGCGTTATCTCAAAGAGTCGGGCTATTCGCAGCCGCCGCGCGATCTCGACGAGTACCTGGCCAAGGTGGTTACCGCTACACTCGAGCGGCACAAGCAGTCCGGGGCTATCGCGGAGAAATTCGAGGCCGCTTATCTCCGTTCCTTGGACTTCAGCGACACGCCGCGCGAGGAAGCGGCTCGCGTTTATTCGGCGCGCGGCATTCCGAGCAATGCCGATTACAAGAAGCTTCAAGATTTTCTGTTCCGGTATATCGCCGCGGAGTGCGGGCGGCTCGGGCTGCCGGTGCACCTGCATGCCGCGGCCGGCGCTGGAGGCTACTTCGAAGTGGGCGGCGCCAATCCGCTGTTGCTGGAATCGGTGGTCAACGATCCCGCGCTGCGCAAGACCAACTTCGTGTTGGTCCACGGCGGCTGGCCGTTCACGCGCGAAACGGCCGCTCTGCTTACCAAGCCCAATGTGTGGGCCGACTTCTCCGAGCAGACCTTCATGACCTACCCCCACTCAGTGGCGGCAGTCATCCGCGAGTGGATCGAATACGTTCCGGAAAAGGTCTTGTTCGCCACCGATGCATACCCGTTTTCCGAGGACATGGACTGGGAGGAATCGGCATGGGTAGCTGCGAGTACCGGACGCCAGGCGCTGGGTATGGCGCTCACGGGGATGCTGCGCGACAACGAAATCACGCGAGCTCGCGCGTTGGAGCTGGCCCGGATGGTGCTGAGAGACAATGCGCGCAAGCTGTATGCTCTGCCGTGATCGAAACGAATCGCGGCCGGACGTCACGGTACATTTAGAGGGAGCAGGATGAGAAATCTCACCTTGGCGGGCGGATTGTTGTTGGCGGGCATCGCCTGGCAGTCCGGTCCGGCTATCGGCAACGCTGGGCAAGGATCGGGACCGAAGGGCAGCGTGCTGCGAACCGCGGCTTCACAGCCGCCGCATCTCCCCTACAACCATCCGATGGCATTGCTATGCCGGCATTACAGCACGGCCGCCGGCACCGCCGCGGCCGAGCCCAAATGCAGCGACGTTTGCGCGGTTCCGCCCGATCTCGAATTTCTTTTCGTCACCGTTCCCGATCCGGAGCGAACCCACCTGGGCATTCTCTTTGACCGCTCCATGGAAGCCATCATTCGTGCCGAGACCAATCAGAACCGCGTCTTCGACAGCTATTGGCTCCCGTGGCAGCTGGATACGGACATCGTGGAACGCGACCCGGAAAAGCGCAAGAAGATCGAGGCGGAACGGCAGGCGCGCGAAGGGCTGCCTGGAATCCTGTTCTTCCGCGGAGCGCGCGAGAGCGCCGGCGGACGGCGCGCCAGCGATATGGCTGTATTCCTGATCGGCGAAAGTCCGAGCTGGGGCATCAACAAGCAGCAGTTCGAGGCAGCTCTGTGCTATCGCGACGCGCTGCGTCACAGCGCGGACCCAGTCAATGTGGCGGGTCCGGCCTTCTCGGGCTCCATCGACTCCATGATCGAGGCCACCGATCCCGCAAAAGGCCACAGGTTCCGGGTTCGCAGCGGCACGGCTAGTTCGTCCACACAGGGGCTCCGCTTTCAAAGCGCCAGGACCGATGCCGGATACGCGTCTTCCGTACATACCGACGACTTTGCGCTGAAGGCCTTTCGAGAATACCTGAACCAGACCTTGCCTGGCCGTTACAAGATCGCGATACTTCATGAGAACACCGAATATGGCGGGGATATCGAAAAAGATCGCAAATCGGAGGTGATCCGCATCTCCTTCCCGCGCGATCTTTCGCAGCTGCGCAACGCGTCGCAGGAAGAAGTGGATGTGAATGCGTTGTCGTCCGCCGAAGGCACGCAAAGCCCGCAGCAGACGCTCACTCTGCGTCTGAAGGACACTCAGACCGGCCGCGATACGATCCCGGTTTTCGCCAAGGACCTGGCCGCCGTCTCGCAGGAATCCTCGTTGTTGCAAATCGCCGCCGCCATCCGCCGCGAGCATGTCGGCTATGCCGGAATCGCCGCAACGAATGTGCTGGACGTCGTCTACATCGCCAATTTTCTGCGCAAGGCCTGTCCCAACACTCGCCTCTTCATTCTGGACGCCGACTTGCTCTTCGCGCATGAAGCCGATCGGCTGCAACTGGAAGGAATGATGTCGATCACCACGTGGCCGCTGCTGGCCGGTATCGACGAAAATGTTCTAGCCCGAAATGAGGATGAAGCCACCGAATCGGAAACCGTATTTTCCAGCCGCTTTGAACAGGGGCTGTACCAGGCTGTCCAGAGTTTTAACGATACCGGACACCCGGTCCGCCAGCGCCTGTGGCTCACTGCGCTCGGCCGCGATGGCTATCAACCCATCCTGTTCCTGGACGACAAGTACGCCAAGAATCTCCACGATCCTCTGGGCCTGTTGATTAACGGAGGCGCGCCGCGCGGAGAGCCCACCGTTCTCTCCACCAGTCCTTCCTACGGGTGGCTTTCCACGGCGCTGGTCTTCAATTTACTGGGTGTGGCATGGCTCTTGATCTGTTGGCACGCGAGAGATTCGAATCGCCGCTGGTGCAGTGACTTTAATCCGCGAATTGAGGAGCCCGGTTATCGCGGCCGCGCATTCTTCCAACTGGCCGCCACCCTGTCGCTCGCGGCCTTGACGGTGACCATCGGAGCGGCCGCCTGGAGCCTGGGAATGACGGGCCATATCGATTGGTATCGCGGCATTCTTTTTATAGTGATTGCCATCATTGTGCCTCCGCTCCTGCTAATGGTTTGGGCCGCGCGTCTCACCGCGCTGGTGTTTCGAGATGTTCCGAAGCTCGATGACCCCAAAAGCCATGTCTGGCGCACCGCGGCCGTGCTCGCGTGGGTGTTCCTGGTAATATATCTCGGCGTAGGATGCTGGCTTTCCACCGGGAATGACGCAGGCACGGGCGCCGCCCTGTTCTTTAACTGGCGATCCCTGGCGCTAGGCAGCCGGCTCTCGCCCATCGTGCCGTTCTTGCTGCTCCTTCCGGTGTTCTTCGGCTGGGGCTGGGTGCACCTCCAGCGGCTGCTCTTCGTGGCCGAGCGAAGGCCGGAGTTGCTCGATTGCGGCGGAGAACGCCACCCCAGTCTGAAAGAAATCCGTGAGCTCGCCGCGGAACTCAACATCACGCTGGAAGAACCGTTCTTCGCGGAGCCTAAGTGGATGCTGTTGGTTCCTTCCGGCATCGCGGTGATCTCCTTCGGCCTGGGCCTGGCGGCGTTCAAGGGATTTGAGAGATCCCCTTACCAGCTCCTGTTCAGCGTCTCCGTGGCTCTTGCCTGCGCGCTGGTGTTCTCCGCCTGGGCGCACTTGCTATATGCCTGGTCGCAGCTTCACAACATTCTGGAGCAACTGGAGCTGCACCCCATTAGGTACGCCTTCAACGGCCTGCCGCCTGAATACTCGTGGTCGCCCATCTGGCAGCAGAGCGCCCGAAAACGCAGTTACAAGATCCTGAGCTGGTCCCTCGACTGTATGCGGGCGCTGGCAAAACCCGAGTGGGCGCCGCCAGTAGTGCCGCCGGAGGATTCCGCGCAGCTTACCGCGGCCGCCAACCAGATGCTGGACGCCGCAGCTAACGGAGAACGTGAAAGCCGCGCCGACTTTAACACCGTTCGCGCAAAGCTGGTCACGGTGGCCGAGGCGCTGCATACCGAAGTGCTGGAAAAACGCTGGAAGAAGGGCGAATCGGAGCTGGTCCGCAGCGCGGGATCAAGCGATCTCACGCGCCGCGCCCTGCGCGTCCGCCGTGCCGAGATGGACCGCTTGAAGCCCGAGTTAGCCGCGGAAGAGTTCGTGGTGCTGCGCTACCTGCACTACATCCGCTACGCCATGCTACAGCTGCGCAACCTCCTGACATTGATCTCTGGCGGATTCATTCTCATTACTCTTTCACTGAACTCTTATCCGTTCCAATCCGTGCAAATGATTCGTGGCATGGTCACCGTGTCGTTCGTGATACTGGGCTTAGGAATCGTATCCATGTTTGTGCAGATGGATCGCGACGCGATTCTCAGCCGGATCACCAACACCAAGGCGGGCAAGATCGGATCCGGATTCTACGTGCGTTTGATCACCGTGGGCGGACTCCCGCTCCTTACCGTGCTGGCATCGCACTTCCCATCCATCGGCCGCTTCTTGCTCTCCTGGGTGCGCCCAGCAATGGAATCGATGCACTAGTGGGGCAGGTTAGCAACCTGCTGGGCCGCTTTCCAAGCGGCCCTCCCCAAGTTGCCTATTCCACCGTAAAAACCACTGGCTGCTCTATCGCCGAAGACCTATTGGCCGTCACCACCATCAGCCGGTAGCGGCCCGCCCCGATCTTGGGCACCTTGAACTTGATCTCCGTATCGTTCTGCTCGGTCATTTCCACTTTGACATCGGTCTTCCCGTCCGTAAGAAACAGCTCGCCCACCACTTTCTTGGCGAGGTTCTCTCCCTTGGCGCTGGCCATGTCGCCGGTCTTCCCGGTATCCGGCTCCACCGAGGCGATTCTCGGATACGCCTGGTATCCCGCCAGCAGCATCGCCGCCAGCATCAGCACACACGCCGTACGTAACCAACATTTCATGGTGTACTCACCCGGTTGCCGATTATACAGGATTCCACCCAGAGCAGCAGATCGGGATTCGGCGCTGGAGAACTCGGCCTGGTTATTCTCCTTTCACAGGCACTTAATAATCGTTCCAAATTCCGCGATTCGGCGTTATACTGGGCGATACTCGGCCATGAAACCCGTCGCCTTGATCAGCATGCCGACCCTTTCGGCGCGTTTCCCATCCTTCCAACTAGCGCTGCTCAAACCCACCCTGGAACGCGCCGGCATTCCGGCCCAAGTGTTCTCCTTGTTCATGTATTTTGGAACGCGGATCGGCTGGAAGATCAATGAGGCCATCGCCGATGTCTGGCCCAGCATGGTGGGCGAATGGATCTGGACCAAAGCGGCATTCGGCGACCAGATTGAAGCCCGCGACAAAGACTACTTCCAGGTCTACGATTGGATTTTCAAAGCCATCTGCCGCCAGGCCGGATGCACCACCAGGCGCTTCCAGAAGATTCGCGATCAGGATGCGCCCGACTTCATCGACTTCTGCGTGGAAACGGTGGACTGGAACCGCTTCGGGCTGATCGGATTCTCGGTGGTGTTTCAGCAGACGCTGGCCAGCGTCGCGCTGGCCAAGGCGCTAAAGCGGCGTTACCCGCACATCCCCATAATTTTCGGAGGCGCCAGCCTGGAAGACGACATCGCCGCGGAGTTGATGCGCGAGTGCCCGCAGGTGGATTACCTGCATTGCGGCGACGGCGAGATATCGTTTCCCGAGATGGTCAAGCGACTGTACCGGGGAGAATCCATGGAAGGCTTGCGCGGGCTGATGTGGCGCAACGGCGACAAAGTGGAATACGCCGGTCGCGCGCCGAACTTCATGGCCATGGACGACACGCCCATTCCCGAGTTCGACGAATACTTCTATGCTCGCCAGGAAGGCGGCTATGAGGACTATGAAGATTGCTGCGAGCCCTTGCTGCCCATTGAAACCGCGCGCGGCTGCTGGTGGGGTGAGAAGCACCACTGCACCTTCTGCGGCTTGAACCGTTCGGGGATGGAATTTCGCGCCAAGGATCCCAGCCGCGTTCTGGAGCAGCTGGAGTTTCTGTCGCGCAAGTATGGAGTCTTGCACTTCAACGCAATCGATAACATCATGGCGCCGGAATATGCCGACAAGCTCTTCCGGCGGCTGGCGGAGGCAAATAGCGATCTCCAGATTCACTACGAAATCCGCCCCAATTTTTCGCGCACCCAGCTGGGACGCATGCGCAAGGGCGGCCTGTATTCGGTGCAGCCGGGCGTCGAGAGCCTGGCTACCAATGTCTTGAAGAGCATGCGCAAGAACACTACCGGCATGCGCAACATCGAGCTGATCAAGTGGTGCACCTATTACGGCATCAATAACATGTACAACATCCTGATGCGCTTCCCGGGCGAGACCGAGGAGGATTACCGCATGCAAGCCGAAGTGGTGCCGAAGATTCTGCACCTGCAGCCGCCTTATGGAATCGTGAAGGCTCGCGCGGACCGCGGTTCGCCCATGTTTCACGAGCCGCAAACACAATCCATCTCGAGGCTCACACCTGCCCCCTGCTATCCCTTCATCTTCCCGAAGAGCTTCGACCTGGAGCGGGTGTCCTACTATTTCGAACATGAGATGGACAACATCGTGGACGAGGAGCACTACGCCGATTTGCTGGACGGCGTGGCGCGATGGCAAGCGAGCTGGACCGATGACGGCACCCATCCGACCTTGAGTTATCGCAAGGCATTCACCAGCATTGTGATCGAGGACGGCCGGCGCAGGAAGCGGCGGACATACTCCTATAGCGACGGGCCGGCCGCGCTCTACGAATACTGCGCGGATGCGCGCACGCCCCGCGATATCGCCAGCAATATCGGAAGCGAGCCGTGGGTGCAGGCTGCGCTGGACGATTTTTTGAGTAAGGATCTGATGCTGTTTATGGACGGGCGCTATTTGAGTCTGGCGCTGCCGGAGAATCCAAATTTCGAGCTGGCGCTGGGCCCGCAGGCGGCGGTTCCCGTGGCTGCCGGAGCGCTGACGGTTCTGGAATCCGCAGGTTCTTCGAGATAAGACATTGACCACCGCCACCGCACTACAGTCCGAACGGCAGGAACTGCTCGATCTGTTGCTCGAACGCGGGATCCTGCGTCGCACCGAGGCGCAGCCGGTACTCTCGCGGGACGGCACGTCTGCCCGATGGATGCTGGATTCATTGGCCGTAACGCTTACGCCT
The DNA here is from genome assembly GCA_030776455.1 of Acidobacteriota bacterium. Classification (GTDB taxonomy): domain Bacteria; phylum Acidobacteriota; class Terriglobia; order Bryobacterales; family Bryobacteraceae; genus JALYHQ01. The sequence goes on from JALYHQ010000144.1 coordinate 21,760, forward strand.
CGGGGGGCGGAACTGGCGGGACGCTTGATCCTCGAATGCTTGCGGCGTTTCGACGGCCGTCAAGTGGCCACCTACGGGTTGACTGCAGTCCCCATCCTGCAGTCGGCGGTGCTGCAATCGGGGGGCCGCTATCGAGGCTTGCTGGTCCGCAAAGAGCGTAAAGCGCACGGATCGCAAAAGTTGATCGAGGGAGTCGTGGACCAGGATGAGCCGGTCATCCTGATTGACGATTCCATCGCCTCAGGCATGAGCGTCACCGAGGGTATCGCGACGCTGGAAGCGGCGGGACTTCGCGTGGAAGGCTGTGTCGCGCTGGTGCGCTTCGGCTGGGAGGGCGGTTGTTCCAGGCTGCGGGAGCGCGGCTATCGCGTCGAGACTGTGTACGACATTTTCGAAGACCTGATGGCGCGCATGGAGGGTGAGCAGGGGCCGGACTACAATCCCACCAAGAATTTCCCGGAATTTCGCTGGAGCGAGCGGCGCGCCTCCGAAGGGCGGCATCCGGCGCATCTCGCACGCGAGATCCTGAATGAATATTTGACCAGCGGCGAGTTGTTGCGTCCGCCCGATGGCCTGGATCGCGGCGATTATGATTCCAAAGGCGGCGCCTTTGTCAGTCTTCGTTCGCGCGATGACATCTTTGACCGGCACGCTCGCGACGGTTTCTGGCACTTTCCCCAAGAGCGGTCCTGGGGTCCCGCCGAAGACGTGGTGCGGGCCACTCTTCTCACGGCTCGCGCACTTCCCGCGGGCGCCGAAGGACTCAAGCTACTGGAGTCCAGCCATATCGCCGTGACACTCTTCGGCGCGCTCGAGCAAGCGACCGTCGGCGAGCTGGACAATGATCGCTACGGCATCGTGGTGGTGAGCGCCGAACGTCCGGAAATCATGGGCGGCGCGCTGCCGCGCATGCCCGGTATACGCGATGAATGGCAGCAGTTCCGGCACGCCCGCTACAACAACGCCGCGCTGTATCCCTATGAGCCGTACACAATCTACCGGCACGAAGTCTGCAAATTCGTCGAGCCGGGAGCGGAGTGGCAGCCCAGTGGCGCTCCGGGCCGTGACGAGTCGCCGGATTTCGGAATGCTGGCCGAACGCGCGCGCGAAATCGTCATGGGCCGCGCGATTGTCGAGCCGCTTTCCGATGTTGCATTGCCGCCATCCGCGAAACAGTTGTTCGTTACCGTCTATATCGATGGATATGTCCGGGGATGCATGGGCTCTGAGATCGGCGATCTGAACGAGGATCTGCGCGAGCTGACCGAGGCCGCCCTCGCCGACGACCGTTTCGAGCCGAGTCCCATTGAGGAGGATTCCAGCGTCGCCGTCAGTGTTTCGGTGCTTTCAAGTGAGCTCGAAATGGGTGACTTCTCACGCGAAGAAGTGCGTTTTCGATATCGCCACGGCCGGCAGGCCCTCATGCTGGATAAGAACGGACGCGAGGGCATGCTGCTGCCGTGCGTCGCCACCTGGATGAGCCTGGACGCCGAGGATTTTGTGGACGAAGTCATCGACAAGGCCGGCGTGACGCGTCCCCCGTACAACTGGCGGCGCTTCGATTGCGACGTTTGGCTCGCCGATGCGGACGGCACCTGGAAACTGGATGGCGCATTCAAACAAACCGGCGCGGCCCCACTGCCTTTGCGCGCGATGGCCCGCCTGCACGCGGAGTATCTTTTGCGCAATCAGCGGCCGGACGGCTCGCTCTACTTCAGCTATCACCCGTTTCAAAACACGCTGTACCAGGGGATCGACATGGCGCGCCTGGCGCACGGCGCCTGGACACTGGCGCGAGCCGGTCTCCGCGATGCGGCCGTCAAGGCGCTGGAATGCGTCCTGCGCAACCAGCCGGAAGCGCCGCTGGTGCTTTCACGTGACGCCTTCGTTTTGCTGGCTCACTGCGAGCCGGGCATGCCCGGCGCCGATGCCCCGGCCCTTGCCTCCAAGCTCTGGGAGTCCATTGACCGGCATGGCCGAATCATCACATGGCTACCGCCTCCCGCCCCGGAACAGGATGACGATGCCGAGACTGAAGAGAGCCCGGAAGCCGTGGATCCCGATGACCTGCAGAACTACACACCCGGACAGGTTCTGCTCGCCCTGGCTGCCGCCGCGAGTACGGGCGCGTTTCCGGCGGATCCGCGAAAGCTCGGCCGCACCTTCCTCTATTACCGTCATCGCTTCCGCAACAAGCGCGATTTCGGACAGGTTTCCTGGATGGCGCTGGCCTGGGCCGCATGGTGGCGTCTGCGGGGCGACGCGGAATTCGCCGGTTTCGTTTTTGAAATCGCCGATTGGATTCTCGAGTTCCAGCAAGCTCACACCGGCGCGTTTCTGACTGACCACCAGCCCGACGCCCCCGGCTATACGACGGCCGTATATCTGGAGGCCATCGCCGCCGCAGCCAACACGGCGTCCGGCATTGGCGACATGGCGCGCTACCGGCGCTATGTAGACGCACATCGGCGCGGCTTTGAATTTCTGGATCGGCTCATCCTGCAAGACCGCGATTCTTCCGTGCTTCCCAATCCCGACTATGCCGCGGGCGGACTCCGCGAGAGCCTTTACAGCAGCCACGTCCGTATCGATTTCGTGCAGCACTCCCTTGCAGCAATCCTGGAGCTTCATCCCGACGCTCTTGTAAATAATCAACTAGGAGAATCAGAATGGCAAAAAAACGCAAGCCCGGTCCAATAGTAGAAATCGCGCCCCCGGTGAAGCCCGGTTACGGGATCATCGTGGAGGTTGCGCCGCCCACGCGCCGGCCTCCCAAGCCCGGTCCCATTGAAATCGCGCCGGCAAAGAAAAAGACGTCGCGCCCCGGCGTGGTCGTCGAAATTGCGCCCGGCACCCAGAAATATGGAAAGCCAGGCGTGGTGAAGGAAATTGCCCCCCCGGTGAAGAAGAAGCCGCGCCCCGGAGTGATCGTGGAAGTAGCGCCCGGCAAGCGAAAACGCCCAGGCGGCGCAGTGGTGGAGGTAGCCCCGCCCACGAGACGAAAGCCTCGTCCCGAAGTGGCCCCCTCCAAGCGCAAAAAATAACCGTTGTGGGGCAGGCCCCCTGGCCTGCAGCCGGCCCCCCGGCCGGCTTCTTCATCCGTGCGCGGGCCGATTCCACCGATCGGCCCCCGCAGCCTCAGTCCTTCGCCGCCCGCTGCCCAGAAGCCGGACTCTTCAATTGCTTCAACAACAGATCCACCGCAGTCTCCAGCTGCCGGTCGCGCCCGGCCAGGTTATCCTCGGGCGAATTCTCCACCAGCACGTCGGGCCGCACCCCATAATTCTCCATGTTGGTAGTTTCCTTATCAGCCAGAAAGACCCCGACCCCCGGAGTGCGCACCGTAGATCCATCGATCAGCGTATAGCTACCGGTCCCGATCACCGCGCCCATGGTCGGCGTACCCACCAGCTTGCCCAAACCGAGCTGGCGGAATCCGGCTGGGAACATCTCCGCATTCGACGCCGAGCGCCAGTTCTGCAGCACCACCTTCGGCCCGAAGTATCCGGCGAAGGGACGCCCGGTTGCTTCAGTGCCTCTCGGCTGCCAGATCTGGTATTGGCGCTGCACTAGAATCGCCAGCAGCTCTTGCTCGATGTTGCCGCCGCCGTTCCAGCGCTGGTCGATAATCAGCGCTTCCTTGTCGCGGTTCTCATGCAGCTCCTTTTCGAACTTGCGCAGCGAGGGCGGATTCATCGCCTGTATATGCAGATAGCCGACGCGGCCCTGCGAAAGCTTGTCGGTCATCTCGCGCCGCTCCTTCACCCAGCGTTCATAGCGAAGCTGGCTGAACGTGCGGGCTGGTATCGGCTCAATGCGTGTGTTCCACGATCCGGCTTCGGTCGGCTTGCTGTTGAAGGCCACCGTCACCCGGCGATTCAGCGTGGAGTTGAGCAACTTCCAATAATTGTCATTCGAGGTGACTGGCTTGCCGTCAATGGCGATCAAATAATCGCCGGCATGCACCTTTACCCAATCCTTGTCGGCCGGACCGTCCTCGTAAACATAGGTCACTTTGTAGCGGCCCGCTTGCTGGTCGGGCTCCAGATCGATGCCGAGATGCCGCGTAGTCACGGCGCCCTCGCGCGGGGCCAGCGGCGGAGCCGCGCCGGTGTGCGACGCGTTGAGCTCGCCAATCATCTCATTCACGATGTTGAGCAGCTCCTGGCGGTCGCCCACATATTCCACCAGCGGCTGATACTTTGCGCGCGCCGCGTCCCAGTCATAACCGTGCATCTTGGGATCGTAGAAGCGGTACTTCATGGTGCGCCAGGCATCGCCGAACATCTCCGCCCATTCAGCCGATTTTTCGACGCGAACCTTGACGTTGAAATTGATGCGGCGGCGCTGCCCGGCGGCGCCCATCGGTGCGCTGGCAGCGGCCAGGGTTGCACGCCCGGCCGGAGCGGCCGAATCGGCGCCTGTGCCCACGGGCAGGGCGACAGAATTAATCTCGTTTCGCTCCAGGAAATACAGCGTCCGCCCATCCCGCGAGAAACTCAGCTGCGATATACCGCCGCCAAATCCGCCGCCTCCGCCCCGCGGAGTATCCGCCTCATCTTCCGGACCCGCCGCGCCCGTGGTCACGCGAGTCAGCCGTTTGCCATCGGCTTGGATGCTGTAAATCGCGGGAACGGAGCGCGTGGTGCTGGGCTCTGTGGTTGTGAAAACGATAGTGTGATCATCCGGCGCGATCTCATAAGCAAACACCGGCGACGTGACGCGCGTGATTTGACGGGTGCGGCGCTTGAGGCCTGCCCAATCGATATTGACGTCCTTTACAGGCTGGCTCGCCTGCGGGCCACGCCGGGGAGCGGCTGCATCGCCCGCCGCATCGGCGGCATCGGCGCGCTCTTCCGGATCGTCGGGATCCTTATCCTGATGCTCCAGCGCCACGGAATAAATCTGCGAAGTACGGCCCGCACCGAAACCACCGCCGCCTCCGCCCTCGCCCGCGTCAAACCGGACAAAGTAAAGCTTCTTGCCATCGCGCGAGAAGCGCGGGTTCATTTCGCTGGCGGAATCGAAAGTGACCTTGCGCTCCTGGCCTCCCGCGGCCGGGATCAGGTAAATGTCGGTGTTGCGGGTTTGATCCGGCTTCGAGTACGCGATCCATTTGCCGTCGGGCGACCACACCGCGCCGCCAATATTGCCGAACTTCGACGACGTCAGCACGGTTGCCTGCTTCGATGCCGCATTCACCTTCATCAGCCGCGCATCCGAAGTGGTGAAGACAATTTCTTTTGAATCCGGCGACCACCGGAAGCCGTTCTTCAATGTATCCAGATCCGTGATCTTCTGTGCGTCGGCCGATCCATCCACGGGCTGAATGAAGATCTCCTCGCGTCCGCTGCGGTCTGAGACGAACGCAACCGACTTGCCGTCGGGCGAATAGCGCACGTCCCGATCCCGTGCCGGATTGTCGGTGATCTGGCGGACATCGCCCTCTTCCACCGGCGCCGTGAAGATCTCGCCGTGCACCGAGAACGCCACCCGCCGGCCGTTCGGAGCCAGATCATAATCGTCGGCGTGCGAGGCGAAGCTGCGCAGCTCGCTCATGTTCTCTTGCGTCTCGGCGGCGATATTCAGGCTGATTGGATTCGTCTTGCGCGACGCCACGTCCAGCTTCCAGATGCCGAAGTCATGCTCGAATACAACCGTCTTCCCGTCCGCGCTGATGGAGGGCCAGCGCACGTCGCCGCTCTTGAACGCCGTAATCTTCTCGGCCTTGCCGCCCTTTTCGGAAACGCGCCAGATGTTCGTCAATCCGTTTCCGTCGCGGTCGCTGACGAAATAGATATGGCCGTCCTTTGACCACATGGGCCAGGAGTCCATCCCGTCGAAATCCGTGAGGTCGGTGAACTTCTTGCTGGCGATGTCCATCACGGTGACGTCGGACTGATACGCGCCGCGGTAGTACTTGCGCCAGTAGGTCTGGGCGCGCCGGTTGATCGCGAGCTTCGTCCCGTCCGGCGAGAATCCGCCCCAAACGCCCATGTCCGGACCCGCGCTGCGCTCCAGTCCCCCGTCGATGGAGACCACGTACAGCTTGGCCATGAAATCCTCGCCGCGCTGGCTGGAGAACAAGATCTCCTTTGAATCGGGTGACCAGCCCAGCACGTTGTCGTCGGCGGAATGGAAGGTCAGTTCCTTTGCCTGGCCGCCGTCGGTGGGCATCACATAGATGTCCAGGTTCCCGTTTCGGTCACTTGAGAAGGCGATCCATTTTCCGTCGGGCGAAAAACGCGGATAGACGTCGCGTGCTGCGTTGGCGGTAAGCCGCTGGACGTTCTGGCCGGTTTCCGAAGCGGTCCAGATGTCGCCCAGGTACGAAAAAACCACCCGTCCATTCTGGTAGTGGGGATATCGAACCAGCTTCGCCTCACTGGCGAAAATGGCGGAGACACAGAGCAATGCAATCGCGAACAGTCTTCTCATGGGAGGATACTCTTTCCTGGGTGAATGTAACACAAAAGGCGCTCCAGAGGCAGTTTTGGTTACCAATTTTTACCACATCTTCAGCACTTTCCACCATAGCGTTCCCACCCCCAGCCAGATAATCAGGTTGAGCACGGAGATCAGGAAACCAAGGCGCCACCACGGGTTCTGCGACACATAGCCCGCGCCGAAGTACACCGGCGCCGACCCGGTTCCGTAGTGCGTGATCCCCGCATTCAGGTTTGAGAAAAACGCAAGCAGCAGAGCCATTAGCAGCGGCGGCGCACCGGCCGCGAGGCCCGCCGCCAGAAACCCCGGATACAGCGCCGTCACGTGCGCCGTCATGCTGGCGAAACCATAATGCACGTACACGTAGCTCACGGTCAGCACCGTAGCCGCCAGCGGCCACTGCCAGCCCGCCATGTGCGCGAAAACGCTGCTGGAAATCACCTTGATGGTTCCCGTTTCCAGCAGCGCGTCGGCCATCATGATGAGCGGGGCGAACCAGATCAGCGCATCCCACGCCTTGGTTTCGTGCAGCAGATCGTCCCAGGTGAGCACGCGGCACAGCAGGATCGCGGAGACGCCCGCCAGCGCGACAAACGCGTTATGCAAACCGTGCCACGGCGAAGTGATCCAGCCGGCCATCACGCCCAGCAAAATCGCCACCAGCCAGCGCTCGCGAGTGTTCAGCGGTCCCATGCGGGCGAGTTCCTTCACCGCCAGGCGCTGCGCCGCCCGCGTATCTTTTATCTCCGGAGGATTCAAGCGGTAGATCACGTAGGGAACGATACTGAGCGAGAGCAGGCCGGGCACGCACGCCGCCAGTGCCCACTGGGTCCAGCTCAAATCGACGTGCGCGATCTTGCGTGCAAAATCCGCGATTAGCGGATTCGCAGCCATGCCAGTGAGGAACATCGCGGAAGCGGTGTAGGTGGTGTGAAAGCCGACCAGCATCAGGAATGCGCCGATGCGTCCAGCCGTGGGGCCGGGCTCCGATTCAAACACTTGCGACAAGCTGCGCGTGATGGGATAGACGATGCCCCCGCCGCGCGCGGTGTCGGATGGAATGAACGGCGCCAGCGCCACGTCGGCGGCCGCTACCGAATAGCCCAGCGTGAGCGCGCTGTATCCGAATCGCCGGATGAACATATAGGCGATTCGCATGCCGAACCCGGTCGCCGTAACCGAACGCGCGAATAGAAACGCCGTGAAGATCAGCCAGACCGTTGGGTTGCTGAAGCCGGAGAGTACTCTAGTTCCGGGCAGAGTTCGCGTTAGGACCAGGGTCGTCATCGCCAGCACCACGCTCGCGCCCATCGGCAAGGGCTGCGCCACCAGCGAAATAATGGTGGCCAAGAAGATGGCGAGCAGATGCCGCTGATCCGGATTCAGCCCCGGGACAGGGAGAAAGTAAATCAGCAGTCCCGGCCCCAGCACCACCGCGCAGCGCCAAATTGTCTGACCTGCAACCAAGCTGTCAGGGTAGCGCAGTGCCGTGCCGCGCCGCGCGCTGCGCCGGTTTACAATAGTAAATTCACCAAGGAGATTCCCATGGTCCACCCTCGTACGGCGATCGCCGCTTCCGTTTTCCTGGCTCTAGCCGGGCTCGCTCTTGCCGAGAACTCCACCCCGCCCACGGCCAAGCGCGCCGAGCATCGCGAAGTCCGCCACGGCGCCACCGTCATCGACAACTACTATTGGCTGCGCGACAAGTCCAACCCCGATGTCATCCAATACCTCGAGGCCGAAAACGCCTACACCGAGGCCATGACGAAGGAGCTGAAGCCCTTCGAGGACGCGCTCTACAAGGAAATGCTCGGCCGCATCAAACAGACCGATCTCAGTGTTCCTACCCGCCGCGGGCATTATCTTTACTATTCGCGCACTGAAGAGGGCAAACAATATCCCATTCAGTGCCGGCGCAAGGGCAGCATGGACGCTCCCGAAGAAATCCTGCTCGATCTGAACGAACTGGCTAAAGGCCTCAAATTTCTCAGCCTGGGAGCGTTCACGGTCAGCGATGACGAAAGCATCCTGGCCTACACCACTGACGCTACGGGCTACCGTCAGTACAAACTTCACGTCAAGGATCTCCGGACCGGCTCTACGCTCCCCGATACCACCGAGCGAGTAACCTCGCTGCAATGGGCCGCCGACAATCGCACGCTGTTCCTCACCACGGAAGACCAGGTGACCAAGAGATCCAACCAGCTCTGGCGCCACACGCTGGGTCAATCCGCGTTCGAGCCGGTGTATGAAGAGAAGGACGAACTTTACAGCATTCATGCGAGCCGCACTCGCGACAAGAAATTTATCTTGCTGCACGTCTCCGCCACCGATACTTCCGAAGTCCGGTATCTTCCCGCGGACCAGCCGCAAGGCGCTTTCACGGTCTTCCTGCCGCGTGAAAAGGCGCACCGCTACGACATTGATCACCGCGAAGGTCTGTTCTACATCCGCACCAACAAGAACGCCAAGAATTTCCAGATCATGACCACGCCGGTGGCGGACCGCGCTCCCGCCAAATGGAAAGTCTTCATCCCCGTTCAACCGGATGTGCTGATGGAAGGCATCGATCTGTTCAAAAACTATGGCGTGGTTGTCGAAAAATCAAAAGCGCTGAATAATATTCGGATCCTGGATTTCGCCACCGGTAAGTGGCACGCCATGAGCTTCCCGGAACCTGTATACGCGGTTTTCCCGGGTGGCAGTCCGGAATACGATACGCAGACTTACCGCTACAGCTACCAAAGCATGGTGACGCCGGCCAGCGTCTTCGACTACGATATGGCCACCCGCAAAGCCACGCTGCTGAAGCAGCAAGAAGTGCTGGGCGGGTACGATCCCAAGCAGTACGCTTCAGAGCGTCTGTGGACCACGGCGCGCGACGGCGTGAAGGTCCCCATTTCCATCGTCTACAAGAAAGGCTTCCACCGCGACGCGAAATCGCCGCTGTTTCTCTATGCCTACGGCTCCTACGGCTTCGGCACGCCCGCAACATTCTCCAGCAGCCGGCTCAGCCTGCTGGATCGCGGCATGGCCTATGCCATCGCCCATATCCGCGGCGGCGATGAAATGGGCGAAACCTGGCACGACGACGGCATGCTAATGAAGAAGAAAAATACCTTCTTCGATTTCGTGGATTGCGCCGACTATCTGATCAAGGAAAAATGGACCTCCAAGGAGCGCCTGGTAATTGAGGGTGGCAGCGCCGGCGGATTGCTGATGGGCGCCGTGGTGAATCTGCGCCCCGATCTGTTCCACGCTGTACATGCCGCGGTCCCCTTCGTCGACGTGATGAACACCATGATGGATGCCACCTTGCCACTAACCGTAGGCGAATACCTGGAGTGGGGCAACCCGAACGACAAGGCCGCCTACGATTACATGAAGACCTACAGCCCGTACGACAACCTGGAAAAGCGCGCGTATCCCGCGATCCTGGTCACTACCAGCTTGAATGACAGCCAGGTGGGCTTCTGGGAACCGGCCAAGTACGTCGCCCGCATGCGCACGCTAAGAACCGACTCAAACCCGCTGCTCTTGAAGGTAAACATGGGCGCCGGCCACGGCGGATCGTCAGGCCGCTATGACCGGCTCCATGAAACCGCATTCGAATATGCGTGGCTCCTGAGCCAAGTGGGTATTACGAAGTAGTTATCGGCGTTCATCAGTGCCCTGGCGCCTGCTTGCGCGCTATCCTGAAAACATAAGCCATGCCTTTTGCTTCAATACCGGAAGCCGTCGAGGACTTCCGCGCGGGACGCATGCTGGTCATCGTGGACGACGAAGACCGTGAGAATGAGGGCGACGTTACCATCGCCGCCGAGCATGTCACGCCCGACGCAATCAACTTCATGGCCAAACATGCGCGCGGCCTGATCTGCCTGTCGCTCGGGCCCGAAGTCTGCGACGCGCTCGAGCTGCCGATGATGTCGGCGCGCAACACGTCGCGCTTCGGCACCGCCTTCTGCGAATCGATTGAAGCCAGCGAGGGCGTTACCACCGGCATCTCGGCGGCTGACCGCGCCCACACCATCCGCGTGGCCATTGACCCGAAATCGCGACCCTGGGATCTGGCGCGGCCCGGTCACGTGTTCCCTCTGCGCGCCCGCGAAGGCGGCGTCCTGGTTCGCGCCGGGCAGACGGAAGCCGTCGTCGATCTCGCCCGCATTGCCGGCTTGCGTCCCGGAGGCGTCATCTGCGAAATCATGAACGACGACGGAACCATGGCGCGCGCCCCGCAGCTCGACGAATTCTGCGCGCGGCATGACGTCAAAATGATCTCCGTCGCCGACTTGATCCGCTACCGCCTGCACAACGAGCGCTTCATTCACCGCCAGAGCGAAGGCTGCCTGCGGACGCACTTCGGCGACTTCAAGACCATCGTCTATGCCAGCACCATTCTGCCCGAGATGCATCTTGCGCTGGTGCACGGCGAAATCGACGGCCGCTCGAATGTAGTCGTGCGCATGCACTCGCACTGCGTATACGGCGACGTTTTCGGATCCTCGGAATGCGATTGCCGGCAATTGGTGGAACGCTCGCTGGAGCGCATTACGCAAGAGGGTGCCGGCGTGCTGGTTTATCTGCACCAGACCGGCCCCGGATTCCGCCACCACGAGCACGGATCCACCCCCCTGCTTCATGAGAACGGAATCGGCGCCCAGATCCTGTCCGATCTCGGCCTCCACACCATCCGCCTCCTCACCAATCACCCCCGCAAAATCGTCGGCCTGGACGCCTACGGCATCCAAATAGTAGAGCAAGTCCCCATATAATAGAGCAAGTCCCCATCTGAGCCGCGCGCGTCAGCAAGCGGGATGACCGCCCCCCATCGGTGTGCACCTGGGACCTGGAGTTCTCCCGATAGCACTAAGCGCCGCCAAATTCACCAACGTCCCCACGAGGGCCTTCATCCTTAGGCCATACCCTGTCGACGCAAGCAACAACGCCACCGCCCCCGGGAACGAACCCCGTGTTAGCCTCGTAATATCAGTAAAGGTGTACCCACAATGAAGATCCTCAAGTCCGCCCTCCTTTTCCTCGTCCTCCAAACCCTCGCCTTCGCGGCCGACCCCGCCCTGATGAGCCTCATGATGCCGGACGCCCGCGTCATCGCAGGCATGCAGGTGGACAAGACCAAGGACACGTTCTTCGGCCAGTTCGTACTTACGCACATGCAGACCAGCGACGCCGGCTTTCAGAAGTTAATGGCCGACAGCGGATTCGATCCGCGGCGCGATTTCAATGAGATCGTCATGGCGTCTTCCTGGCAGCAGGCTTCCGACTGGCTGGTGGCGGCGCGCGGGGTCTTCAATCCCGCCAAGATCTTCAGCACCGGGCTGGTCAACGGCGGACTTCGCACAAGTTTCCAGGGCGTCGATATTCTCTACACCAATGACGGCAAGCAGCCGTTTGCCGAGCGCACCGGCGTCGCGTTTTTCGATTCCGGCAGCGCGGTCATGGGCACGATGGATGCCGTGAAAGCGGCCATCCAGCGCCGGCAATCGCACGCCGCGGCCGGCTCCAGCACGCTGTTCGATAAAGCCCGCGAGGTGAGCGCCAAGAATCATTTCTGGTTTGTGTCGCAAGTGCCGGTGTCGGAATTCGCGGACGCCATGCCCGATCCGAATCTCGGCGGCGCCATGAAAGGGAACATGCTGCAGGCCATCTCGCAGGCCAGCGGCGGCGTGCAGTTCGGCGCCACCGTGAAGATCACCGGCGAGGCCGTGACGCGTTCCGACAAGGACGCGGCCGCCCTGGTGGACGTCGCCCGGTTCCTCGCGGGCCTGGTGCAAACCAACCGCGACAAGAGCAAAACGGCCGCCGGCATATCCACTCTGCTGGATGGCATGGAAGCCAGCTCGGCGGGCAACGTGATGACCCTGTCCGTCGCCATTCCCGAAGCCCAGTTGGAGCAAATGATCCAGACCGCGCGCGCCGAAAGCAAGCGGGCCCAGGCCAAGCCGAAAAAAGCTCCCGCGAATCAATAAAACATCTTGCCTCCGCTCGCGTCCAACGCAAGGAGGATTTCGCCCATGGCCACCACAGTCTGGAAAGGACACCTGACATTCGGTCTGGTTTCCATCCCCGTTCGCCTCCACCGCGCGGCGCGAGCCGAAAAAGTGAGCTTCCGCCGCCTCAGCAAGGCCGCCCCGCCGGAGCCCGAACTGGAAGATCCGCCCGAGCCTGCCCCCCGCCGCGGACGTTTCCAGGCTGCCCCTGAACCCGCTCCCGAACCCGAACTCTCCCGCGTGAAGCAAGCTTTCTTCACTCCGGATGCGCCGGCCGAACCCATACCGCAAAGTCAGTTAGTCAAGGGCTACGAATACGCCAAGGACCGCTATGTCGTGATTAAGGACGAGGAACTCAAGAACATCGCTCCCAAGACGTCCACCGAAATGCAGATCGTGGAGTTTGTTCGCTTCGCCGAGATCGATCCGGTATACCTTGAGACCTCTTACTACATGTCCCCGGACGAAGCCGGCGAGCGCGCCTACGCGTTATTGTTTGAAGCGCTGAGGAAGAGCGGATATGCAGCCCTGGCGCGCGTCGCGATGCACCGCCGCGAACACGTCATGGCGCTGCGCCCGGGCCAGAATGGCATCGTCACGCACACGGTTTACTACGCCGATGAAGTCCGCAAAGATCAGGAGTTCCACACTGATACCGCGGGCGTCTCGAAGAAAGAGCTGGACCTCGCGCTGCTGCTGGTGGAATCGCTGGCGGATACCTTTGAGCCCTCCAAGTATCGCGACACGTATCGCGACCAGGTCCGCGCCTTGATCGAAACCAAAGTGGCGGGCCGCGAAGTAGCCGAAGTTCCCGCTCCGCGCCCCGCGTCCCAGGTGGTGGATATCCTGAAAGCCTTGCAGCAAAGCCTGGAACAAACGCGCAAACCCGCGGCCAGGGCCGAGGCCAAACCCCGCCGCAAAGCCGCCCGCTAGCGCTCGCATACGCGAGACTGGAGGAAGTGTCCAGTAACCCCAGGCCCGCCTGGATCGCCGAGCTGCGCCCCATGGTGTCGCTCGCCACCCCCATCGTGGTAGCCGAAGTCGGCTGGATGCTGATGGGCATCGTCGACACCATGATGGTAGGCCGCTTGCCCGACAGCGCCGCGGCCATCGGCGCCGTGAGCCTGGGCACGGTCCTCTTCTACATGGTCGGGATTTTCGGCAGCGGCCTCCTGCTAGGCCTCGACACGCTGGTATCGCAAGCATTCGGCGCCGGCGATTTGCGGGACTGCCACCGGTCCCTCCGCAACGCGCTGTATATCACGGTGCCCCTCTCCCCCATCCTGATGGCGCTGCTTTGGGGCTTGAACCCCCTGGTGAACCGCTTGGGCGAGGACCCCGCAGTGCTGCGCCTGCTTGGACCTTACTTGAACGCCGTCACGTGGAGCACTTTTCCTCTGCTGGTTTACTTCGCGGCGCGGCGCTACCTGCAGTCGATAAACGTAGCGCGGCCCGTAATGCTTGCGTTGGTCACCGCCAACCTCGTGAATGTGGCCGGCAACTGGGCATTGGTCTACGGACACTGGGGCGCGCCTGCGATGGGTGTAGCGGGATCCGCCTGGGCCACCGTGATCTCGCGCGTCTACATGGCCGCCCTGCTGCTGGGCTTCATCTTCTGGCGCGATGGCACGCGCTGGTTGCGCGATGAAGCCCGCCCCGATCTCGCGCGCATCCGCCGCTTGCTGGCTCTCGGCTTTCCCGCCGGGATGCAAATTCTCCTCGAGGTGGGCGTATTCGCAGCCGCGGCCGCCTTGATCGGCCGGCTCGACGCCGTATCGCTGGCCGGCCATCAAATCGCGCTGAACACGGTGGCCACCACCTTCATGGTGACCCTCGGCATTGGTTCGGCGGCCGCCGTGCGCGTCGGCCAGGCGCTGGGACGCCAGGATCGCGCCGCCGCCGCCCGCTCCGGCTGGATGGCGCTGGCCCTCGGCACCGCGTTCATGACCTGCGCGGGCATCCTGTTTCTAGCTTGGCCCCGCCCCCTTGCGCGCATCTATACCGCGGACGAGAACGTGATCCGCACCGCCATCGCATTGCTCGGCGTGGGAGCTTTCTTCCAGATCTTCGACGGTCTGCAAGTAGTAGTAGCCGGCGCCCTGCGCGGATTAGGCGACACCCGAACTCCCATGATCTGCCACCTCGTCGGCTATTGGGCCGTAGGCCTGCCCGTCGGCTACGTGCTCTGTTTCCAGGTAGGCTGGGGCGCGTGGGGCATGTGGATCGGCCTCTGCGTAGGCCTGATCCTCATCGGCTCCGTCCTCCTCGCCTTATGGGCCCACCGCGTCCACACCTGGCTCCACGCCAATTAATTGTGGGGCGGGCCCCCCGGCCCGCGCGGGGTCCCCCGGCCCCGATCTTCGCCCCACCGCTCCTTCTCAATCAGCCATCTGCCGTCAATATTCACCAGATCCACAGATCCCCACACCTGCTTCCCCTCTTCCATCCCCGACACCGTCAGTGTCGCCTCACCGCTCTCCTCCACCACCTTCCAGACCTTAATCTGCTTCGGCGTCATCGACTGAATCATCTTTACAATCTGCGGAAAATCCGGCGAATCCACCTTCTGCGCATTCTCCGGAATCAGCACTTTCTGCAGAGCTGCCTTGTTCCCCGCTTGAATCGCCCGCACGTATGCCAGGTAGACTCGAGTCTGCTCTTTCGTGGCCGCCGCAGCCGCATCGTCGGCGGTCGGCCTGGCTTCCACGGCGCGCTTCAAGATCTCAGTCGCGGCGGTGAAGTGGAATTCGTACGTAGTCTGTCCCACCTTGCCTGCGGCTACTTCCATGGAGCCTTCAATCCGCTCCGCGGTCTTCGCGGAGGCCTTGAATACCTCCACATTTCCCGACCCGCTGATGGATCCTTCGCTCAGCTTGCTCCAAATGCTATAGGAATTGTTCGGAACGCTCACTTCGATCGCATTGATCTTCCCCGCGCTCTTCAGCTCAAAGAGCCCAAAGTCGTCGCGCAGCTCTTTCTCCGACATCGGGACATCGCACACCACCAGCCGTACATTCGCTTCCGCGGTAGTAATCGCATAAGCGTATTTCAACGGAGCCACATGTCCATTCACCACCAGCGTCCCCGACGCAGCCCCCCCCATCAGCCCCGCCGCCACCACACCCCCCCCAAAATGACTTTTTTTGTGGGGCGGGCCCCCCGGCCCGCAGCCGGCCCCCCGGCCGGCTTCTTCCTCCCCCAAGCCGCCCTCACC
>JALYHQ010000145.1 GCA_030776455.1 Acidobacteriota bacterium
GGGCCTGCCCCACAGGGAAGGGAACAATGCGCCCCCTTCTGGCGTATACTGGCATGGAGCCTACCAAAAGCCATGAGTTTCCTATCCAAGCAATTTATCGACGTAATCCAGTGGACGGAGCCCGAGGACGGAATCCTCGCCTACCGCTATCCCATGGAAGACATGGAGATCCAGAACGGCGGCAAGCTGACCGTGCGCGATTCGCAGGCGGCTGTCTTCGTGAACGAAGGCGCCATTGCCGACGTCTTCGGCCCCGGCCTCTACACGCTCAACACCAATACGTTACCCATCCTCACTTACCTGAAGAACTGGGACAAGGCCTTCAAGAGTCCCTTCAAGAGCGACGTGTATTACTTCTCTACGCGCCTGCAGACCAACCAGCGCTGGGGCACCGCGACGCCCATCACGGTCCGCGACAAGGACTTCGGCGCAGTGCGCCTGCGCGCTTACGGGATTTTCTCGTATCGTCTCTCAGACGCCAAGACGTTCTACAGCAAAGTCAGCGGCACGCGCGACATCTACCATGTCGCCGATCTCGACGGCCAGTTGCGCAACACCATTATCGGCCGCATGACCGACATGTTCGGCCACAGCTCGATCCCGTTTCTCGATCTGGCGGGCAACCAGGTGGAGCTGGGTTCGCGGATGTCCGAAGCTTTGAAGCAGACCTTCGCCGATCTCGGCCTCACGCTGGACAGCTTCGTGGTGGAGAATGTATCGCTCCCCGAAGAGCTGCAGAAGCTCCTCGACACGCGCATTGGCATGACCATGGTTGGCGACATGGGCAAGTTCACCCAATTCCAGGTGGCGAACTCGATACCGATCGCCGCGGCGAACGAAGGCGGAGGCGGCGTGGCCGGCCTCGGAGTCGGATTGGGCGCCGGTCTCGCCATGGGCCAGACGGTGATGAACGCGATGAAGCCCGGCGAGAGCGGTCCAGCGGGTCCCACGGGCGTAGTGCCGCCGATCGGCGGAGGGCCTCCCGCGCCCGCGCCTCCGGCCGGCACAGCGCCGGCTGCAGGAGCGGAAACCAAGTTCTGTGTGAACTGCGGCAACCGGATTCCCCGGCCTGCCAAATTCTGTCCCGAGTGTGGAGGCGCCCAACAATAAGATGAGTGGCGTCGAGTGGGTGATTGAGGCGCACGGCTGCGACCCCGCGTCGCTGTCGGCCATCGCGAAGCTCGAGGCGCTCTTCGGTGAGCTCACACGTGAGTTGTCCCTGCACCCGGTGGGTGAAGCGCAGTGGCATCAATTTCCGGGGGCCGGCGGCATCACCGGCCTCAGCCTGCTTCGTGAGTCCCACCTCGCCTGCCATACTTTCCCCGAATACGGGTCGCTGTGCTTGAACCTGTTTTGCTGCCGGCCGCGCCCCGACGCCGATTTCGAGACCCTGCTCAAACGCGACTTCGCTGCCGCGCACGTCAGCATTCGTCGCATTGACCGACCTTACCATCAAGAATGAGCGCGCCCACAGCGAACTGCCCCAGCTGCGGTGCCCCAATCGTCTTCCGTTGGTCCAGCGCCGTTCAGACCACCTGCGAGTTCTGCCGTTCCATCCTGGTGCGCACCGACGTCGACCTGGAGCGCGTGGGCGTAGTGGCCGATCTCCCGCCGGACAGCTCGCCTATACAAATCGGAACCGAAGGCACTTATCAGAACAAACCCTTCGTAGTCGTCGGCCGCATCCTGTATGAATACGATCAAGGCGGATGGAACGAATGGAACATCGTCTTCAGCGACGGGACCACGGGCTGGCTGGCCGACGCCCAGCTTGAATACGACGTCTCCTTCTGGACCCAGGCGCCCGAAGCGCTCCCGGGACCCAAGCAGATCAGGCGAGGTCATGAGTTCACCTGGAACGGAAAAGCATACCGCGCCACATCCACCACTACGGCTCACTACAAGGGCGTCCAGGGGGAACTGCCCTTTCAATATTGGGACAAGACCGACGTAAGATTCGCCGACCTGCGCACCACCGATGGCGATTTCGCCACCATCGATTACAGCGATTCCCCTCCACTGTTGTTTCTCGGCCGCGCCGTCGATTTTGACGACATGCACTTCAAGAATCTTCGCCAGTTCGAGGGCTGGTCCTGATGGGTAGCCCGTTCGTGGCGCCTCCCGTGGCCAAGGCGGCCGCGATGTTCTGTCCCAACTGCGGGGGGCCGGTGGAAATCCGCGGGTTTGCGCACACGCTGTCGGTCGTCTGCCCGCAATGTCTCACGGTTCTGGATGCCACCTCGCCGCTGTTGCACATTTTGCAGACCGTTCAGATCAAGCAGCGGATTCAGCCCAAGATCCCACTCGGCACGCGCGGCAAATCGAACGGGCGGGTGTACGAAGTAATTGGCTTCCAGGTGCGCGAGGCCGGTTCGGACGAGGACGCCTATAGCTGGGAAGAGTATCTGCTTTTCAATCCCTACTACGGATTCCGCTATCTCACAGAGTTCAATGGCCACTGGAACTTTGTTCACGTCATGCACGCGCTCCCCGGCGGCAAGCGCGACGTAATAGCCGAGGGACGGACGTATCGCCTCTTCGATAGCGGAATCGCCACAACCACCTATGTGCTTGGCGAGTTCCCTTGGCAGGTGCGGCTTGGGGAAACCGTCAAGTTTGTCGACTATATCGCCCCGCCGTACATGCTTTCGTCGGAAGACACAGATAACGAAGTGACGTGGTCATTGGGAGAATACACCACCGGACAACAAGTCTGGCAGGCATTTCAGTTGCCCGGGCAGCCTCCTGCAGCCCAGGGAATTTTCGCCAATCAGCCCTCGCCTGTGGCCGGCAAGGCGGGCGCGGCCTGGAGAACGTGGCTCTTACTCACCATCGCTCTCATTCTGATCGCAATATTCATCTCAAGCCTGAAGCTCAATAAGGAAGTCTTTCACGAAACGTACCAGTACACGCCCGCCGCTCGAGCCCCCGGGTCGCCGGTTACTCCTTCTGAAGGGGCGGCGTTCATCACACACGACTTCGATCTTCCCGGCCATCGCTCGAACATAGAGCTATCGATCAACACCAATATCCGGGAAGACTGGATTTTCTTCGGCTTCTCACTCATCAACGACGATACCGGCCAGGCTTTCGACTTCGGCCGCGAGATCGCTTATTACCCTAGCGATGACGATGAAAAAGGCAAGCCTCGCGACAGTGTCGTCATTCCCCGGATTCCGGGAGGGAAGTACTATTTTAGGATCGAACCCGAGATGAGTAGCACCAGCCAGCGTTCCGTCGCGTACGACATCAGAGTCCGCCGTGATGTCCCCACATACGGCTGGTATTGGCTCGCAGCCATCTTGTTACTGATCCCACCCATCGTGGTCAGCTGGCGTTCGCGAAAATTTGAGGCCGCCCGCTGGCGTGAAAGCGATTATGGCGCGGCTGCGGCCAGCGCGGGAGTCCAAACATGATACGAAATCCCCTGTTCCTCGCGTATGGCGGTCTGGTTATGCTCTTCACGGGCTATGCTGGATACACCGGCATGGGCTTCAATAAGGTGAACGAACAGAAGGTTGTACCAAGAACGGTCCGCGATAACCCCGGCGCGTACCGTTCGCACTATTACGGCTATCCCCGATACATCGGAGGCAAATAGAACATGACCGAATTCCATCCCGGTTCCCTGCTCAATGCCGTCGTCTATGCAGCCCTCGGCATCGTTATCTTCGTCCTGGCGTTCGCGGTGATCGACAAGCTGACGCCGTATCATCTCTGGAAGGAGATCGTAGAGGACAAAAACGTCGCGCTGGCGGTGCTGGTGGGCGCTATGTCCATCGGCATGTGCATCATCATCGCCGCCGCCGTCCACTAGGCTGTAAGCGCGGTGGCGGTTGTCCTATTCATCTCAGTCTTCCTGATCGCCGCCTGCGGGCTCATCTATGAGCTGATCGCCGGGACGCTGGCCAGCTATCTGCTCGGCGACAGCGTGTTTCAGTTCTCCACCATCATCGGCAGCTATCTGTTCGCCATGGGGATCGGAAGCTGGCTGTCTCGTTTTCTAGAGCGAGGCCTGGTAGCGCGCTTCATCGGCATCGAACTGATGGTGGGACTAGTGGGCGGGTTCTCCTCGTCGATGCTGTTCCTGGCCTTCGCCTATACGCAGGCCTTCCGGTTCATCCTCTATCTGGTGGTGATCGCGGTGGGCATCCTGGTGGGCCTCGAAATCCCGCTGCTCATGCGCATTCTCAAGGATCGATTTCAGTTTCGCGAGCTGGTCTCGCACGTTCTCACATTCGATTACCTGGGCGCCCTGGGCGCATCGCTGCTGTTCCCGCTGCTGCTGGTCCCGCGGCTGGGGCTGGTCCGGTCGGCTCTGGTCTTCGGCATCCTGAATACGGTGGTCGCTCTGTGGTCTACCTGGCTCTTTCGCGACCAGCTGGCGCGAATTCACCTGCTTCGACTGGGGTCGCTCGCTGTGCTGGCCATCCTTGGAACCGGAATCGCCCTGGCTGACCGTATCTCGTCCGCGGCCGACAATAACCTCTACGCCGACGAGGTGATCTTCAACCGCACCACCAAATATCAGCGCATCGTCCTCACCAAATGGAAAGACGACCTGCGGCTGTTCCTGAACACGCATCTTCAGTTCAGCTCGCGCGATGAATACCGCTATCATGAGGCGCTGGTCCACCCGGGCCTCGCGGCGCGTCCGAGCGCGCGCAACGTATTGGTGCTGGGCGGCGGAGACGGGCTCGCAGTCCGCGAGATTCTGAAGTATCCAGCCGTCGAGCACGTCACACTGGTCGACCTCGATCCTGAGATGACGGGGTTGTTCTCCCGCCACGTCGTCCTCTCGGAGTTGAACAGTCACTCGCTCACCGATCGCCGAGTTCGAGTCATCAACGCCGACGCTTTCGTATGGCTCAATACCCCCGCGGCCGGTCAGTACGACTTCGTGGTGGTCGATTTTCCCGATCCCACCAGCTATTCGCTCGGCAAGCTCTACACCACTACGTTTTATCGCCTGCTGGCGCGCCATATCAGCCGTGGCGGACTGCTGGTAGTCCAAAGCACGTCACCGTTGTTCGCCCGCGAGTCGTACTGGTGCATCAATGAAACGCTGAAGCAGGCGGGTCTGCGCACCTGGCCGTATCACGTGTATGTTCCCTCCTTCGGCGAGTGGGGGTTCGTTCTGGCCGCTGCCCCATCTTCCGGCTACGACCCTCCCCAACAGCTCCCCTCCGGCCTTCGTTTTCTCTCCACCTCAAACCTGAGCGAGTTGTTCGTATTCCCGGTCGATATGCTCCCGATTCCCGTGGAGGCCAACCACTTGAACGATCAGATTCTGGTCCGTTACTACGAGCGCGAATGGAAGGACATCGCTCGCTGACGCGCCGCAAGTTCTTCAATGCCGGCGTAGCCTCGGCCCTCGTGGGGCTGACTGCCAAGGCCGAGCGGCGGGTGGACGGCGGATTTGTACACGATGCTTTTCCCTTGGGCCATCGCCTGCGAGATCACTCGCCGTTCGCAGCCCCGGCACGCCAGATTCGGATCCCCGTCGTTATTGTCGGCGGTGGGATCGCCGGGCTAAGCGCGGCCTGGCGGCTCGATAAGCGCGGCTTTCACGACTTCGTTCTGCTCGAAATGGAGCCCGAAGCCGGCGGCAACTCGCGGTGGGGCGAAAATGAAGTCTCCCGCTTTCCGTGGGCCGCTCACTATTTACCCGTACCTGCGCGCGGAGAGAGCCTGGTCCGCGAGCTGCTCGAAGAATTCGGCGTTTCGCGCGACGGAAAATGGGATGATCGCGCGCTCTGCTTCGCTCCGCAAGAGCGGCTCTTCGTATACGGCCGCTGGCAAGAAGGGCTGGAGCCCGAAATCGGCGCCACGGCTCGCGATCATGCGCAGTATCGCCAGTTCGAGGAGCGTATTCAGGAATTTCGCGCATCCGGCCAGTTCACGATTCCCATGGAGTCGGGCGTCCAGCGTAGCTCGCCACTGGACCGGATGACAGTGGCCGCCTGGATGGCTCAGCAGCATCTCGACTCCCCTCTTTTGCGCTGGTACATGGATTACGCCTGCCGCGACGATTACGGCGCCTCCGCCGCTGATACCTCAGCCTGGGCCGGTATCCACTATTTCGCGTCGCGCGAGCCGGAGGAGAAGGGTCCACTCACCTGGCCTGAAGGCAACGGCTTTCTGGTCCGCAAGCTTCTAGAAAAGCTCGCTGGCTACGTTCGCACGGCATCCCCGGTGTACCGAATCAGCGCCGACCGCACCCGGCTGCACGTCTTCACCGAACAGATTGAGTACATCGCCGAGTCGGTGGTCTTCGCGGCTCCCACGTTCCTAGGACCGTACTTGATCGAAGGCGGCCCCAAGGCTGCCGGCTTCGTTTACTCGCCGTGGCTGACGGCGAACCTGACGCTGGACCGCATGCCCGCCCAAGGCGGCGAGGATCCCGCCTGGGACAACGTGATTCATAACTCGCCCACGCTCGGATACGTGGATGCCCGGCACATGAGCCTCGCGACGCGAGAGGATCGCACCGTGTGGACCTTCTACTGGGCGCTGGCCGAGCACACGCCCGCGCAGGCGCGCCGCCTGCTGCTCGAAAAGGATTGGCCGTACTGGCGGGAGGCGATCTTGAACGACTTGGCGCGGGCGCATCCCGATATCCGGTCATGCGTGTCGCGAATCGACGTTATGCGATTCGGCCATGCCATGCGGCGGCCGAGCCCGGGGTTCCTGTCAACCCATCAACCGCCTTCTCCACCCCGGTTGCACTTCGCCAACTCCGACCTCACCGGCTTCTCCATCTTCGAAGAAGCCCAATATCGCGGCGTCCACGCCGCCGACCACGCATTGCGCACCGTCCATCGCTAACGGAGCCGCGCGCGTCAGCAAGCGTACCGGTTGCTGAGGCGGGTGAGAAATTTCTGGCTTGTGTTACGCTTCCTGACGGGCGCGGCTCTGAAGGGGGGCTGCTATAATCGAATCGACTAGCGGAACAATGCGTATCTCTAAAGTTAAGGTCTGCCAACCCACCCGCTGCCCTCAAGGGCCAGGAATTTGACGCCGCTACTGATGCCGCGGTTCTTCAACCTGGATCAAGCCCAACGACTCCTCCCCGAGGTGGAGTCCACAATCCGTGAAGCCATTGCACTGAAAGCCGAATACGTCGAGTCGGGCGACGAGATTCGCGATTCCGCTCTGCGCGTTTCCATGCTGGGCGGAAGCGTGGTCGATCGAACCGCCGCCATTGCCCAGAAGGAACGCCATGAGCAGTCAGGCGCTCAGCTGAACGCCGCCATCGAGAGAATCCACGAGTTCGGTTGTGTCGTCAAGGACCTGGACATCGGGCTGATCGACTTTCCAACGTTGTTTCGCGGTCAGGAAGTCTCCCTGTGCTGGAAGCTCGGCGAGTCCGGAATCCGCTTCTGGCATGGTGTCGATGAAGGTTTCCGCGGCCGCAAAGCCATCGACCAGGACTTCCTGGATCATCACCAAGGTGAGCTAGCGAATTGATATTGCCCGCCGCTTCCTGCGAACATAGTACAGTTGGAGATCTTCAGGAGCCAATCGCCCACGAATGCTGTTGAGTAGAGAATTCGTTAGCTATCTCTCGCGCCAGCTGGTCAGGAAACTGACTCCGCGAACTTTTGAGACCGCTAATCCCCAAACCGCGGCCGACTTCATCGCCGACGTCATTGAGGAAGAGCTGCATGTGGAAGACCGCCTCAACGACGAAGTTCGCGATCTGCTGGACCAGTACAGCGACTATATGCGCCGAGAGGGCGTCAGCTATCAGGAGATGTTCCGGCGCATCAAGAACACTCTCATCTCGCAGCGCAAGGTGATTCGCGCGTCGGGGCGCGATACCGGCGATCACATGAAGCTGTCGCGCGACAAGATCAACGATATTTCTCATAAGCTGGTGGCCGCGTTTCGCAAAGCCCGCGAGTTTCGCCTCAAGCAGGATCCCAATGAGGTCCGGCTGGCCATCGTCAAGGACATGACCGAAATCCTGGCGGTGGAGGAGAAGGTGGATCGCGCGGCGCGCACGAAGATTCGCTCCCAGAAGAAGGAAATAGCCGAAGGTACCGAGGAGTACGATCTGCTGCTCCGCCGCTATTACGCCGAGGAGCTGAAGAAGCTCGGTATCGATCTCGCGCGCTGAGGTCCCGGCCAGCATGTCCGGTCGCATCATCGTAGTCGGCAGCCTCAACATGGATTTTGTGGTCTCCGTGGAGCGCCTACCGGCGCCCGGCGAGACCGTTCTGGGCGGCGGCTTCCAAATGATTCCCGGAGGCAAGGGCGCGAATCAGGCGGTAGCGGTGGGTAAACTCGCTGGACCGGGCACGGACACGCGCATGGTGGGACGCGTGGGACAGGACGTGTTCGCGGATCACCTGAAAGCCAGCCTGGTGTCGGGGGGCGTCGACGCCGGCGCAGTGCTGGCCACTCAGGATCAGCCCACGGGCGTCGCGCTTATCTGGGTGGATAAGCAGGGCCAGAATTCCATCGTGGTGGCATCCGGCGCCAACCACTCGCTGGCGGCGGCTGACGTGGATGCCATGCGGCCGTTGTTCAGCGGCTCTCGATTTGTTCTGTTCCAACTGGAAACGCCGCTCGATACGGTGATTCGCGCCCTGGCGCTGGCTCGCGAACAAGGGGCGCAAACGATTCTCGATCCGGCGCCGGCACAGCCATTGAGTGAGGAGTTGCTGGCACAGGTGGACGTACTTACGCCTAACGAGACGGAGGCATCGCTGTTCCTGGGTCTTCCGCCCGGGCGGGTCTCGCTTTCCGAAGCACCCTCGCTGGCGCGTCGTCTGCGGGAGCGGGGGCCGCGCTGCGTGGTGCTCAAGCTCGGCGACCAAGGCTGCTTCTACTGCAGCGGCGAAGCTGAAATGGCCAGCGCTAGCTTTCCCGTGGAGGCCCGTGACACCACTGCGGCAGGCGACATCTTTAATGCAGCACTGGCTGTCGCGCTAGCCGAGGACCGGCCCATCGCCGACGCGTTGCGGTTTGCCAACGCCGCCGCCGCCATCTCCGTCACGCGGACTGGCGCCCAGGCGTCCGTTCCCACACGCTCCGAAGTGGACGCGTTTCTCGCGTCCAGCCGATAGACCACAAAACCGCGGTTCTCATAGGCTGGCACGCGGTCCGGGAGCCGCAAGGAACTTTCCAACACCACGTAATCGATTCCCAGGCTGGCGAGCGCCGGGATCTCGCCGCGATCGAACTGCAGGCCGTGGACGCTCTGCCAGCGCCGCCACCATTCCTCGCCCATACTCTCGTGGAAGTTCACCTGTCCGCCGGACTTCCAATCCACATAGACGCTGCGCTGGCTTTGGGCGCGAAACAGCCCTGGGAACAAGCGCTTTCCAGCGTCCGCGAAGAGGAAGATCGCGTTCTTGTCCGTATGATCGCGAGCGAAGGCGGCGAGCCGCGATAGATCCGCCTGATCCCAGTGCGGGTAGTTTTGAACGCGTCCCACCGTTGGAAACAGGAGACATGCGGTCACGGCCACCGCGGGGGCCCACTCAAAGCGCATCGCGAACGCCGCGAGGACTGCGAGTACGAGCGCCAGTAACCAGTGCCGCGTCGGCCATTGCAGCGTGATCAGACGCCCTTGCGTAGGCGCCGCGAACGCGATCACGAACCACAGCGCCGCTTCTTTCCATCGGCCGGACTCGGCAGCGCGGGCGCCGGCCGCGGCCGTCAGGATTATCGCAAACGCCGTGACGAACAACAACGCCCGCGCCGGCTGGAACTGTGGGATCAGCGTCCATCCGAGCTGTTCCAGGAGCAGATAAGAGGCGGGCAGGCTGAGCATTCCGATGGCTGGCATCCCCAATAAGAATGCGCGTCCCGCTCGGGGACGGAGGCGCCAAAAGGCGGCCAGAGATAGCATCCACAGGGTCGCGTATTGCCAGAACAATTCGGGTCGCCAGGTGGATACCCAGTTATAGGGCGCACGCATTCGCAGGAGCGTCGCCCACTGCACATCGATCCGCGCCCAGAACACCTGTTTCTCGGAAACATCTACCTGGAGCTTCGCAGCCAGCAAAAGCACGGCCACCGCGGCGCCCAGAACGATTAGCGCGCGCCACTTCCGGCGCCAGATCGCCAGCGCGATAAAGATGAGCCAGAAGCTGTAGACCGTTGGAGGATGATACAGAAACGCGACGCTCGCCGCCACGGCCGACGCCAGCATGCGCCCGCGCGCCGCGAGGCCCGCCGCCAGAAACACCAGGCCCACTGCGAATCCGCGCGGCACCGGTTCGTATTCGAAAGTCAGCACGGCGGGACCGTCGATTATCGCTCCCAGCGCAAACACGCCGGTTACCAGCAGCGCGGCGCGCCGCGAGAGTGGGAACGCCGAAACCAGCAGGTAGACCCCCAGGATCTCGAGCGCGCGGAACAGCAGTTGCTGAGCGGTCAATACCACTTCAAAGGATGAACGAGTAGCCCAGCGCAGCGCCACCGCGATCTCGTCATAGAGAGTGTAAGAAAGGTGCGGCCGCGTCGCCACCAGATCTTTCGCCAGCACGGAGCCATCCCAGATGTGCTCCAGCATCGGGACGTAAAGCTGTGTGTCTTGCTGCAGCCAGGCATGGCCGGGAAACACAAAGAAAGACAGCAGCGTGAATCCCGCGATCCAGCAGCCTGCCGCAACGCGTTCCGCCATTACTGGGCTGGTGTCTTGTCCAACTGCTGTTTGGTCCAGATCCGATTGGGATTGAGTTCCAGCGACTTTGCCAGCGCTTTGTGCGCCTCGGCGTTCTGGTTCATCTTGCGCAGCGCGAGCCCCAGCCACAGCCAGGCTTCCGAGTCCTTCGCATCCAGCTCGATGGCTTTACGAAAATCCTTGACCGCGAGATCGAAGCCGCCGCCTAGAGGCGCCGGAAGATAATAATTTCCAACCCCGTGGGCGACGTGGGCCTTGGACGACTTCGGTTCCAGCTCTATAGCTTTATTGACTTCCGCCAGCGCGCACTTTCCGTACTTGAGCCCGGCCAGGCCCGCGCTCGAAATCATCTGCCCGCACAGGGTTCCCAGCAGGCGATGATATTCGCCCGAATCGCCTTTGAGGCTTACCGCTTTTTCGGCGGACGCGATTCCCGATTCGGCGATGGCGCGGCCTTGCGCTTTGTCGTGCAGCTCGACGGCGACTTCGGCGGCGTAGGATTCCGCCAGAGCCAGGCGGTATTGCGCGCCGGCATCGTTGGTCTGTTTTACCGCAACCGACTTGGCTTCGTTTACGAATTTCTCCAGCGCCGGGCGATCTTGACGGTCACGCGCTCTCTCCAGGTCGGGAGCCGGGGAGCCTGACCCAGCCGCGGCGGCAAGCAGCAAGAAAATCCACATTCTGGTTCTATTGTAAGGTAAGCGGGCGACGTCCCGGCTGGTGGTGCGCTAAAAGTTGGTTGATGGTCACGTTCCCTGGTTCCAGTAGAAGGTTTGCCGGAGTGCCGTCACGGCCAAGAGCGCCATGGGTTCAATCTCGGATTGAAGTCTTGCCGGATCTTCGATATGCACGACCAGCGATTCATCCCAAGGATCGGCCACATGCACCCACCTATTTCGGTAGCGCCGAACCTCGTGAAGGTCACGCTTTAGCTCAGGCGGTAGATCCGAAGAATCAATCAACTGCGCTAGCCGGAGGTTCTTACCCCCTGGCTGCGAGTATTCAAAACGAAGGTGAGTTTCGATAGCGGATACAGCCGTGATGATGGCGGCCAAGTGTGCGCCATTGATGAAGGCCGTATC
>JALYHQ010000146.1 GCA_030776455.1 Acidobacteriota bacterium
GTAGGTGAGAGTCTTGCAAACGCGGCGCTCGTCGAGCTGGCCGTGATCGAGGGCTTCGCGCGCGAAGTCGGGATGGGCGAGGGCGCCGCGGCCCAGGCCGAAAAAACGGATGGCGCCGGAGTCAAGATTGGCGGCGGCGGCGTTGATCGAATAAGTTTGCAGCCAGCTGTAACCGGTGCCCACCATGGGGAGATCGGGAAAGGCGCGCTGGAGCTCGCCGGCGATGCCGAAGTGGCGGTTTACTCCCAGCAGCGGATGCTCGGGCTGTTCGTAGTTGCCGGCGTCGGGCATTTCGAACGGGCGTCCGACGTGGGGGTTGTAATAGGGGCAGCCCAGCGAGACGTTGAGCAAGTCGAGGCCGGCCGCGCGGAAGCCGGCGATCGCGGCTTTCACATCGGTCAAGTCAGCTTCAAGAGGGTTAAGCGGATTGACGCCGAAGCCGTGGTCATAAGGAATTTCGTGATCGTATGGGCGGCCCGAGGGGACCTGATACGGGATCCCGTCGAAGCACCCGAGACGCATGGCCAGGATCAACTGAGTTCCGAATTCGGATCTTAGTTTTCCGAGGATGTTGCGGAGGAACCGAGTGCGATTCTCGAGCGATCCGCCGTAGCGGCCCGGACGCTGCTTTGCGCCGAGCAGCTCATTGGCCAGATAACCGTGCGTGGCCTTCACGTCGACGGCGCGGAATCCGGCGGCGAGGCCGAGACGGGCGGTTTCGATGTACGCCTCTTCCAGGCGCTCGATCTCGTCGTCGGTGATGACCGGATAATCGGGGGGCGTGTTGAAGCGAGCGTCCACTAGAGGGTTGTGGCAAGCGATGATGCGGCGGGGAGAGCTGTAGCGTCCGGAGTGGGTGAGCTGCAGAGGTTCGAGCAGATCGTCCGAGGAGCCGAACTGTTCGCGGTGAATGCTTCGGAATTGCTCGAGCAGACTCGCGTACGACGCGAGGTTACCCGGATGCAGCCAGAGCTGGCGCGGATTGGCCCGGCCTTCCGCTGTTACGGCGGTGGCTTCAAACCAGACCAGCTTGGCGCCGCTGGCGGCGAAGCGCTGGTAGCGCCGGATGGTGAGATCGCCGGGGTTGCCATCCAGAGCCCCGTCGCAGCCTTCCATGGGATGGATCGCGATGGAATTACCAACGTCGATAGCGGCCACACGGACCGGCCGCGCAAGAATGGCGCGTACGCGCGCGGGATCGGGCTCGAAGCGGACGTGTTCGGCGCCGAGGGCGCTACAGCTTTGCCGCAGCTCGTCCAGGTTCTTGTATGTAAAGTGGCGCATTGAGGTCGCGGTGGCGCGGGAGGATCGCTATGGCGGCGGCGCCCAGGATGGCGACGGCGATGGCCGCACCCAGCGCGATAGTGTAGTTGCCGAAGTTATCGCGCAGGAGCGCGACGAAGAAGGGGAACCAGGTCTGGCCAATGGTGTTCACCGGGAGAATGATGGCCATAGCGCGAGCCAGCGAGTTGACGCCGAACCGGTCGGCGGCCATTAGAGGGATGAGCATGTAGTCGGCTCCCATGCCAAAGCCGAACAGGACCCCAAACACGTAGAGCCATGTTTCGTTCGATGGCCGCACCATAAGCAGCAGCGGGATGGTGCCGGCCACCAGGAAGTAGGTGGCGGTCATCACGTGCTTCTTCGGAAAGCGGTCGGCCAGGTATCCGATCAAAAGACGGCCGCCGATGCTGGACCAGAGGATCAGGAACTGTGCGGTGAGCCATACGGAATCGGCCATCGATCCTTTCTGGAAGCCTTCGTCGAGGAAGACGAACTTCATGTGGAAGTTAACCGCTCCGATGGAGCCGATGGAGCAAAAACTGCCGATGAGGAGCAGCCAGAAAGACCAGCTTGCTAAGAGCTCGCGGAAGGTCAGCGACTGGATAGCGATTTCGGGCGGAGGTTCAGCCGCGCCATCCGGATTCTGGCCGACATCCGCGGGACGGTCTTTCAATACCAGCATCACGATGGGCCACGCGACGAACATCAGGCCGCCGACTACCAGGAGCGCGGTGCGAAACCCGTATTGTTTGGTGAGCGTTTTTACCAGGAGGGAACCGACGGAACCCATCACGCCAACGCCGACATAGACGATGCCCATGGCCTTGCCGCGCTGCAGGCGAAACCAGTTGGAGACGATCAACTGGTGCGGGATAGGCCCTGAGAGCATGTAGCCGACGGTATAGAGGATCCAGAGTCCGTAGTAAACCAGCAGCACGCCACGCATGTTGGCGAAGCCGGCGAACGCCAGGGCGGTGATCGCGGTGCCAACCAGGATGAGCTTGCGCGGGCTGAAGCGGTGGATGAGGAGTGGTCCGGCCCAGATGGTGAGAGCGGCGGCGATGGGAAAGCCGAGGATGATCTGAGGACGGGTCCAGTTGAATTCGCGCTGGAAGTAATCGTAGAAGAAGCTGATGTTGTAGTAAGGGATCCCGACGGAGAGGCCGAAGGTCAGGAAGGCGGCGGCGGTGATCCACCAGCCGTAAAACTTGCGGGCCATGGGTCTTATTGTGGCATGGGTACGGGTGTGCGGTTATAGCGAGCGGAGGTGGAAGCCGCCGTCGACATTGAGGATCTGGCCAGTGGAATAGTCGAGCAAGCCATCGGCGATAGCCCGGACGGCGCGGGCGACATCGGCCGGCTCGCCCATGCGCGGCTGGGGGAGCAGGCCGGCGGCGATTTTCTCTTCGTACTGTTGTTCAACGGAGGCGATCATATCGGTACGGATGATGCCGGGCCGGATTTCGAATACGCGGATATTGTGCGGCGCGAGGCGGGTTGCATAGAGTTCGGCGGACATGCTGAGGCCGGCTTTGGAGATGCAATATTCGGCGCGGCTGGGCGATGCGGTGTACGCGGAGATGGAAGTGACGAACACGATGCGGGCGGCGGCGCCTTCAGCAAGCATCCAACGGGCGATGGATTGAGTCAGGAAATGCGCTCCCTTGAGATTGGTGGCGATTAACTCGTCGAAGCTCTCTTCGGTGGCTTCGAGAACGTCGCGGCGCTGGCGGGGGCCGATTCCGGCGTTGTTTACCAGCAGGTCCAAGCGTGGGGTGACCGTACGCAAGTGCGCGACCAGCGCCGCGCGGTCGGTGGCGGAGGAGATATCGCTGCGGATCAACTCGAAGGGCAATGCGGGGGGCGACGCGGAGCGAAAGGTTCCGAAGACCCGGTGAGTGTTGGCGAGCTCGAGCGCGATGGCCCGGCCGATGCCCCGGCTAGCGCCGGTGACCAAGGCGGTGGGGCGCTCAACGGGCGAGTTCGGAGTCGATGGCTCGGGCAATTTCTTCGAAGGTGAAAGTTTCGATGAACGGCTGGCCGTTGACCAGTACCGTCGGCGTTTTAGCGATGCCGCGGGCGATGCCGTCCTGAAAATCCTTCTCGACCAAGGCGGCGAGCCGTGGGTCGTCAAGAGCGGCGACGGCCTGGGCGGGATCCGCGGCGTTCTCTTTCGCGAAGGCGGCGAGCCGGCCGGAAAACGTATCGGCGGTGATCTGACGGAGGTTGGCCATGGCGTACTTGCGCCATGCGAGGCCCAGGCCGGGTTTGGCCTCTTCGAAATAGCGAGCCGCCACGGCGGCGCGGCGCGCCCAGGCATGTTTGGCGAGCGGGAAGTCGCGATGCTCGAAAGCTACTTTCGTGGCGTACCGCGGAAGCAACTGGGTGTCCAGCATTTTGCGGAAGTCGGCGCAATCGGGACACTGCAGGTCTTCGTAAATGATCACGCGCACGGCGCTATTGGGGTCGCCTTCGATCAGGCGGCCGGCAGCGAAGACGATTCCGGAAGCGAGCAGCACCGCGGTCAGGAGCCGTCGCATTTACTGGAGCGGAGTAGCTTGCTGCAACGTGAACGAGAGACGAGTCTCGGAGGGAATGCGGACGCGCTGGCCCTTAGTGAAGACCTGGACGCCGCTGCCTACAGCCGCCCCGGAAGCGGCGCCGATGGCCGCGCCTTTGCCGCCGCCCGCGATGGCTCCCACGATGGCGCCGAGTACCGTGGTGCCGCCGACTACTTTACCTGTGCGGGTGCCGCGCGAACTCGAAGACTGGGTTACATCGGTGGTGTTGATATCCACCATGCGCCCGTTCACCTGTACTTGAACCAGATCCATGGTGAGAACGGTGCGGCCCTCGAACTTGCCGGATTGGCGGTCTTCGACGAGGCGGGCAACCACGTCGGCGCCGCGCGGGATAAGAACTTGGCCGTTGACCAGCACCGGCTCGTCGACGCTGGCTTTGAAGTCCTTGCCGGTGCGGTCGCGTTCGGAATCGACGTCATCGATCATGCGGACCACAATCTGCGTGCCCGATGGAATTTCGGGGACGCTCGAATAACGCGGGGGGCGGGAGTAATCGCGGTCGCGATTGGGCTCCGGCGGAGGCGCGGTGGGCAGAGCGTCGTTGTCGCGCTCGCGATAGGTTTCGCGCCGCGTACTTTCGCCGCGGCCAAATTCAAGGGTGGAGATTTCATCGACGTTCACGGTTTCCACGCGATCACCGGCGTCCATACGAATATGCCGCGAGTCGCCGCCGAGGTACTGGCCGCGCAAGGTGGTGCCGTTGCGAAGAGTAAGGGTATCGGCCGAAGCTATGAAGGCCAAGGTTGAGAGCACTGTAACGATGCGCAGGAACAAGGTGGGTCCTCCTGTAAATACAAGTCTATCAAGTGGACGGGGCGGAGGCGCTATAGGTTGCGCGGTCGTAGCGCTGGGCCGGTGTTAACCGGCCGGCTGGCGGTGGCGGACCAGGTTCATTAAGCTTCCGGCAAGCGTCTTGCCGCGCTCGAGAGCATCGCCGTAAGCGACGCGGCGCTCGCGGCGGGTGAAAGTGGCGCCGATGCGGTAATAGCGCTCAAGAGAAAGGCCTTCGACGTGAGTAGCGGCGTAAGCAATCGCGGCTTTGGGCAGGAGTCCGCCGCCCATCGGGATTTTGCCCACCAGCTCACGGGCGAGGGCGCGCCAACCGAAGGCGCCGAGCATAATTGTGGCCACCTCGCCGCGCTGCTCCCGGTATCCGATGTCACGGTCATTCGCGGCGGCCAGGAAGAAAGCCATGCGGATCTGGTTGGCGGTGAGGATAGCGGCATCGGACGCGAATTCTCCGATGGCCCACGGGAGCGAAAGCAGCGGCACGATGTCCGGAATGGCGGTTGCTAGGGCGAAGAGCGCGTTTTCCTTGGAGATTTTCTTGATGATGCGGCTGGAAACGGGGGCCCGGAAGGGCTGGATGTGGCGGGCCAAGGGGATAGCCAGATCGGGCCGCCCATGCAATACTTCGCGGATCAGGCGCTCAGGGTAGCGTGGAGAGAAAGCGAAGGCAGAGGGCGCGCGGTCATCGCCGGCCGAGATGGCGATGTCGTGAGTGTGCTCCAGCTCTTGGCCGGGTCGTGCGCGCACCAGAACGCTGTCCAACTCGGTGCGGCGGCCAGCGGAGAGATTCGAGGGGGCCAGGAAACCGCGCAGCTCGTAGAAATCCGGGTCATCGCCGTGCAGCAGCAGACGCAGGGGGCGGTCCGCATGCTCGCGTACTTCGGCCGGATCGAGTGTCGAGATAGCGTCCTGGATGTGTTTGAAGAGTTTCATGGGCATGGAATCACGCGCGAGAGACGACTTTGAGCTTCTGTTGCCATTCTACGCCTACGCCGAGGCGCTCCACTTCGATCCGGGGCGAGAAGAAGCGCAAGACGCAATCATTCGCGGGATGGACCTCGAGGGCGGGCGATACCAGCATCAGGCGGGGCGGCTGGTTGCGGAGCGGGAGGCCGGGGAAATAGCCGCGGGCGGAAAAATCGCCGCGAGCAGCGTGCCAGTGGACGCGCATCCAGTAATCGAGCGCCTGCAAGGGGAGGTGGATGTCTTCCGAGGCTTTCAGCTCAATCACGGCGAGGCGGCCCTCGCGATCCGCAGCCAGCAAATCGAGGACTCCACGGTCTCCGCCGGCGAAGGCGGGCACTTGACCGTAGAGGGGGAGCGGCAACAGGCGAGCGTCCAGGTCCTCGAGGTGGCCGCGAGCCTGAGATTCCAACCAAGCCTCGGGCTGACGCAAGTACAGCGGATTCAAGCGATCAGACGCCTCGGGCGAGCGCAGACGAGCTATTTCCCGTGCCAGGTTCTCGATCTCCTGAAGGTTGGATGCCGGCGTGACCCGCTTCGTTTCGAGTCCAGTCAGGAAACGGCCGTCGCCGGCGCGGGCGAATTCTATGCCCCGGACACGCAGGCTAACAGCGCCATCCGGACTATCGACGCGAGAAACACCGGGCGTCGAGGCGAGATGCTCAAGGATTGGATCGAAGGGCGATGGCAGCGGTCGCGTGCACGGGCGCAGGTGGGTATCGAGGTTGCCACAATCTTCGAGGTCGAGCGGCAGGTCGTCTCCACAGCGCGTGTGGGTGAACACGCGGTATCGGGCGGCACGCGGATCGAGCCATGCCAGACGCAGGCAGGTGATTCGTGAGTGTCCGGCGGGCAAATAGAGCAGCAGACCCTGGACGGCGAGCGCAGGCTCGCGCCGGCGAAGATAGTCCAGCCAGATGAGGCCGAAGGTGAGCACGGAATCCGGGCTGAGAGCGTCCCAGGACGCGCCGATGGCGGCCCAAGCCGAGGCGCCTTGCCGCAACAGAGCGCGCGGGTAACAGGGAGACAGGCTATGTTCGAAATCGGTTTCGGTGGTGAGTTCGGCGATGCGCCACGCGGAAAATTCGCGGCGTAGAAAGCGGCGGAAGCGCTCGCGGAATTCGAGACGAACGCCGCGCAGGTCCAGACCTTGATTGGAGGCGACGGCGCGATCCACCAGGGAAAGGACTTCGCTGCGGCGGGGGAATCGCTCCACCCTAAGTGCCAGGCGTCCGTGAGCCTGCGAATGGATCGCCTCCACGCGGCGGACGATATTGCGGCGATGGTCCCAGGCCTGCAGCTGGAACCCGCCCTTGTGCGGCGTAATCTCAAAATTATCGGTGGTGATCGCGAGCGGTTCTTCGCCCGACTCGAGCAGCGCCGGTTCAGCGCAGCCAGCCAAGAATCGCCCGACAATCTCCGCGACATCGGACATTTGAGGAGTCACGCACCATAGCCTGCGCTACTCTTGTAATCGTCCGTGCTGAAGGAAAGATTAAAAGATGTCCGCGACCGGATGGAGCGCGCGGCGGCGCGCAGCGGGCGTAACGCTTCGGGAATCACGCTGTTGGCCGTGACCAAGAAATTTCCAGCGGCGCTGCTGCGGGAAGCTTGGGAGGCGGGACTTCGGGAGTTCGGGGAGAACTACGTCCAGGAGTTCGAGGAGAAATATCCCCTGCTAAAGGATCTGGAGGGGGCGCGGTTTCACTTGATCGGCCATTTACAGTCGAACAAGGCGAGTGTGGCGGCGCGGGTGTTCGATGTGATTGAGACGGTGGATACGCCGAAGCTGGCGCGGCGACTGGATACGGTGGGGAAGCCTCTCGACGTGATGATCGAGGTGAAACTGTCGGAGGAAGGCTCGAAGGCTGGCGCCGCGCCGGAGAGCCTGACAGAACTGGTGGCCGCGGCTCGGGAA
>JALYHQ010000147.1 GCA_030776455.1 Acidobacteriota bacterium
CGCCCGCCGTCACGGCGGCCCCCACGCCGGAAGCGGCGCGCCCCGGACCTTCGGCTCCGCAACCACGTCCAGCGGCTCCCCGGCCACCCGTTCCCGAACAGCCATCCGCTCCGTCGCCCAGCCTTCCGCTTCGCGCCCAGGTACGGCCCGGTCTGGCAGGACAGCCCACGGCGCGCCCTGTGGTGCCTCCCAATCCGGCCCTGGTGGCCCGTCTGCAGCAAGCTCGCAATGCACCGGGAGCGGCGCCCGCGGCGCCTCGACCGGGAATGCCGACGCGCCAGTCGACACCGATTCCCGGACAGCCCATTTATCGCGGACCCATTCGCCCCGGTCAGCCGGTGATGCGTGGTCCCGGAGCACCCGGTGCTCCCGGCGGACCCCCTCGCGGAGGCGCCCGTACTCGTCCCATGCATCCGACGTCGCCACTGCGGATGGAGCCCAGCGCCATCCCAACCACTGAGCAGCAGCGACGGCATGCGGCCAAGCCCGCGTCGCGGGACCGGCATCGGGATGTGGAGCAGGAAGAGGGTCGTTTGCGGATGCCATCGCGCCGGGATCAGCCCGCCGCGCCGCCCCCAATTGACCGCGAAATCACGATTGCCGAGGGCATCACCGTAAAAGAGCTCTCGGAGAAGCTCGGCGTCAAGGCCAACCTGCTCATCAAGAAACTGGTGGAGAGGAAAGTCTTCGCCACCATTAACCAGACCCTGGACGTGAAAACGGCCGAAGAGTTGTCGCGCGACTTCGGGGCTTCCACGAACAAGGTCAGCTACGAAGAAGAGACTACCCAAGAGGTCACACTCGCCGAGGACGTCAAGGACGTGGTCAAACGCGCTCCGGTGGTCACCATCATGGGCCATGTGGACCACGGCAAGACGTCGCTGTTGGACGCGATTCGCGAAACCAACGTCGCCGAGCGCGAGGCCGGCGGCATCACGCAGCATATCGGCGCTTATCAGATCGTCAAAGGCGACCGCAAGATCGTGTTCATCGATACTCCGGGTCATGAGGCGTTCACTCGCATGCGCGCCCGTGGCGCCAAGGTCACCGATATCGTGGTGCTGGTGGTGGCGGCCGATGACGGCGTGATGCCGCAGACGCTGGAAGCCATAGACCATGCCAAGGCGGCCGGCGTTCCCATTGTGGTGGCCATTAACAAGATCGACAAGGGCGACGCTCATCCGGAGCGCGTCAAGCAGCAACTGGCCGATCGCGGGCTGCTGGCGGAAGACTGGGGCGGCGATACGGTGATGGTGGAAGTATCCGCCCGCACCAAAGTGAAGCTCGATCTGCTGCTGGAAATGATCCTGCTGGTGGCCGATCTGCAGGACCTCAAGGCCAACCCCGAGCGTCCCGGCGTCGGCACGGTGCTCGAAGCCAAGCTGGACCGCGGGCGCGGTCCGGTGGCCACCGTGCTGGTCCGAAATGGAACGCTCAGAGTCGGCGATCACTTCATTTGCGGCTCGGTTTTTGGGAAGGTCCGTGCTCTCTTTGACGACCGTGGTCAGCCCATCCGGGAAGCCGAGCCATCCACGCCCGTGGAAGTTCTGGGATTGGAATTTCTGCCGGAAGTGGGCGATACGTTCCAGGTGGTCACCGATACCGGGAAGGCCAAGCAGATCGTGATTTACCGCGAGACCAAGGCTCGCGAAGCCGCGATGGGCAAGGGCACCCGGGTCACGCTCGAGAGCCTGCATGAGCATCTGAAGGACGGCGAAATCAAGGAGCTGAACATCATCCTAAAGACCGACGTTGGCGGCACCGCCGAAGTTCTGGCGGACATGATGCAGAAGCTCTCCAATGAGAAGGTCCGGCTGAGGGTAGTGCGCAGCGGCGTGGGCGCGGTGAATGAAAGCGACGTGCTGCTGGCTTCCGCTTCGGAGGCCATCGTGATCGGCTTCAATGTGCGGCCCGAACGTACGGCTACGGCAATCGCCGAGCAGGAAAAGGTGGACATCCGCCTGCACACGATTATTTATGACCTCACGGATGAGCTGAAGCGCGCAATGACCGGCATGCTGGAGCCCGTGTTCAAAGAGGTTTACCAGGGGCGGGCGCAGGTTCGCGAAGTGTTCCGCATCACCAAGGTTGGGAATGTCGCGGGATGCATGGTTCAAGATGGCTTCATCAAGCGCGACAGCCAGATCCGCCTGCTGCGCGACAACGTGGTGGTGCATACGGGCAAGATCGATACGCTGAAGCGCTTCAAGAACGACGCCAGCGAGGTGAAGAGCGGTTTTGAGTGCGGCTTGACCATCGCCAACTACAACGACATCAAAGCCGGCGATGTCGTCGAGGCCTTTGTCACCGAGCGGGTGGCAGCCGAGGCCATGGCTTAAACCGGTTTTTCGGGCGCGGGGTCTCGAATGCCATGCCTAGCGTTGGAATACTGACTTTGGAGCTGCGGCTGGACGCTGCCCACTCACTCAAGGACAAGCGTCACACCGTCAAGAGCCTGAAGGACCGCTTGCGCGGCAAATTCAACGTTGCCGTTGCCGAGATAGATTATCAGGATCTCTGGCAGCGTTCGCTAATTTCCGCCGTCACCGTTTCCGGGGACCACGGTCACGCCGAACAAGTCCTGGCCAGCGTTGAGCGGGAGGCAGCCTCACTGCTCGGCGGGGCGTTGGTGTCGGCCACCGTGGAATGGATGGAGTGAACTATGGAGCATCGCGCGCAACGACTCTCGGAAGCCATCCGCGAAGAGCTTAGCGAAATCGTAAGTTACGAAATGTCCGACCCGCGCGTGGCGGGGGCCGTAGTGACCGATGTTCACATTTCGCCCGACAAGCGGCACGCCATTGTACGGGTAGGGGTCTATGGAGGCGGGGCGGCCGAGGTAATGGCAGCGCTGGATCACGCTCGGGGATTCCTCCGGCGGGAACTGGCGGTCCGTCTGGAGATGTACCGCATCCCTGAGCTTCGATTCGAGCCGGAACCCGCCGCCGCACTGGGCAGCCGTGCCGATTTCCTGCTTCGGCGCATCCGCCGGGGCCGCCCGCGTGATGACGCCAAGCCGGGCGGTCCCGAATCGGAAATCAAGGCAGGTGAGGCACTTAGCCCGCCCGCACAAACGGATCAGCCCGATAGCCGTGAGAAATCAGACCACCGCCCTCAAAAAGAAGCTGTGGAATGAAACATCCTGTGCTACCTTTGTTGTTTGTGTGCGGCGCGCTGGCTGCCGGGGCCCCTGCCCCACGGCCCGCCCCCGGCTCCAAGCCAGCCCCGGAAGCCCTTGTCCGTGTTGAGGGTAGCGTGGAAGCGATGGGTTCGATTTACACCATTGCGGCATATGGCGAGGATCGCCGGCAACTGGAAACCGCCGTGGCACAGGCCCTCGAGGAGGCTCGCAGACTCGACCAAATGCTGTCCAATTACCAGCCCGATAGCGAGTGGAGCCAAGTGAATCGCCTGGCGGCCAGCCGCCCTGTGCACGTCTCCGAGGAGCTCTTCCATCTGCTGTCGGCCTGTGTTCAGTACAGCCGCGAAAGCGAGGGTACGTTCGACATCACCGTGGGTCCGCTGATGAGAGTCTGGGGATTTTACAAAGGCACCGGCCACTTGCCGCATCGCGCCGAAGTTCGGGGTGCGCTGGGCCAAGTTGGCTACCAGAAGATCCTGCTGGATGCAGCCACCAAGACCGTCAAATTCGCCCGCGAAGGCGTTGAGATGGACCCGGGTGGTATCGGCAAGGGCTACGCGGTGGACCGCATGGCCGATCTGCTGCGCCAGAGCGGCGTGCGGCGGGCGCTGGTATCGGCGGCCGGATCCAGCATTTATGCCATCGGAACGCCGCCCGGACTGCCGGGCTGGTCCACAAACATCAAGAACCCGAAGGATACGTCTCGCTCCGTCGCCACCGTCTGGCTGAAGGACGAGTCGATGTCCACCTCTGGTAACTACGAAAAGTTCTTCCATGCCGAGGGACGGCTTTACAGCCACATCATGGATCCCAGGACGGGTTACCCGTCCATGGGCATGCTGTCCACCTCGGTCGTCGCGCCCAGGACCATCGACAGTGAAGCCTGGGCGAAACCGTATTACATTCAGGGCCGCCAGTGGGCGGCTAAACACAAGAAGAAAGATGTGCGCGTGTTCTTCTGCGAGGACAAACCGGGGGCCCCATGCGAATGGCTTCAATGAACAGCCGCTTTTTGGATGCTTGCCGCCGCCGGCCCACCGATGTACGGCCGGTCTGGTTCATGCGGCAAGCCGGACGATACATGAAACAGTATCGGGAGATCCGCGCCAAGGCCGGGATCCTGGAAATCTGCAAGCGGCCCGACTTGGCGGCGCAAGTGACGCTGCAGCCCGTCGAAATTCTAGACGTGGATGCCGCCATTATTTTCGCGGACCTGCTGCTGCCGGTGGAACCCATGGGCCTCAAGCTCAAGTTTCTGCCGGGAGAAGGACCGCACATCGACAACCCGGTCCGCACATCGTCGGATGTGGACAGCTTGTCCATTTCGAACACGGACGATCTAGCGTACGTCAGTGAAGCGATCCAACTGGTGGTGCGCCAGCTCTCCGGCCGCGTGCCGGTGGTGGGATTCGTGGGCGCGCCGTTTACGCTGGCCAGCTATATGATCGAAGGCGGGCCATCCAAGAATTTCCTGCGCACGAAGCAGATGATGTATAAGGACGAGACGTTGTGGCGCCGCCTGATGGGCAAGCTGGTGGACGTGCTGGGCCCATTCGGGATCGCTCAGGTGGCCGCCGGCGCGCGCGCGATTCAGGTTTTCGATAGCTGGGTGGGCGCGCTGGGACCGGACGATTATGTTCGCTACGTCGCTCCCTACTCTCGCGCGCTGATTGAGCGGCTGCGGTCGGCCAGCGTGCCGGTGATCCATTTCGGCACGGGCGCGGCCGGATTTTTCCGTGAGCTGCACGCCGCCGGCGGCGACGTGATGGGCGTCGACTGGCGCATCAACATCGATCAGGCCTGGATGGACATCAGCTATCGCTCCGCCGTGCAGGGCAATCTCGATCCCGCGGTGCTTTTCGCGCCGCTTCCCGAGATAAAGATGCGCGTGCATGAGCTGCTCAAACGCACAGGCTCGCGTCCCGGCCACATTTTCAATCTCGGCCATGGCATCCTGCCGGAAACGCCCGTGGATCATGTCCGGGCCGTCGTGGATTTTGTCCGCGAATTCCGGATTTAGAAATTGTCCGGTACGCTCATCGTCGGCGGCGGCATCGCCGGACTGTCCGCGGCCTGGCAGCTTGCCAGGGC
>JALYHQ010000148.1 GCA_030776455.1 Acidobacteriota bacterium
ACGCGGGCTCGCGCAAGGATAGCGCCAGTGCGTTGTAGCGCGGGCCCAGCCGCTCCAGCCGGTCGGCGAACCCGCGCGTCAGCTCCACCGCCGAGAATTCCTTGGCCACCA
This sequence comes from Acidobacteriota bacterium, assembly GCA_030776455.1. Lineage (GTDB taxonomy): Bacteria > Acidobacteriota > Terriglobia > Bryobacterales > Bryobacteraceae > JALYHQ01. The sequence continues at coordinate 112 of JALYHQ010000148.1, forward strand.
GCTTCCCGTGAATCTCGCCGAGCGTGGCGAAGAAGATATCGTCGGGCAGTGTGACGGCCATTGCTATGCCTTGAAGTGCGCCGCCGGCTCAGTGGCGATAGGAAGATCGAATTTCGCGAGCGCCTCCGAATTGGCGCGAAGCTGCGTCCGAATAGCCAGAATCTCTTCTTCCGGATTGGCCGGCAGTGGCGGCGCCGGAGTCTGCCCCATTAGCGCGGCAGACCCTGCCACCACAACCCCCAACTGTCGACGCGTCAACCGTGCAAGCATTCGATCATTATATTCAGTGGGGCAGACACTCTTGTCTGCCTACCTCGCCCCCGCCGGAACGCCGCGCGGCTCGCACTGCATCTGCGCCAGCGACTCCATCGCCGCTTTCTCCATCACCACGCGCGGAGCCGATTCGCCCGTCCAGATCTCGAACTGCTGCGATGCCTGCTCCAGGAACATCTGTATTCCCCGGATCACCGTGCTGCCCTGCCCCGCCGCCCGCAGCGTGAGCGCCGTATCCAGCGGATTGTAGACCATGTCCAGCACCGCGCCCGCGGGAATGGAATCGCGAAAGAAACACTCCTCGCTGTTGGGCCACATCCCCAGCGGCGTTGCGTGAACCAGGCCGTCAAAGCGCCGCGCCTCGGCTTGCTCGCGCGACAGCGCCTCCGCCCCGCAGGCTTTGGCCAGCGACCGCACCCGATCCGGATTGCGCCCCACAATCGAGACCTTCGCTCCGCTCTCGATCAGCGCATAAGCCGCGCCCCGCGCCGCGCCCCCATTGCCCACTAGCAGGACCGTCGATTTCGATAGCTTCAACACGCGCCCCAGCGGACCGGTGACCGCCTCGGCGTCCGTATTCGCGCCGCGCCATTTCCCCGCCTTCTTCCATACCGTGTTCACCGCGCCGATGCGGCGCGCCAGCGGGTCCACGATGTCCAGATAACGCAGGATCTTCTGCTTATGCGGGATGGTGACGCTGAAGCCGGCCACCGGAAGCTTATCCGCTAGCGTAAAAAAATCTTTGAGCTGCGCTGAGCGGACCAGGAACGGAAGATATACGGCGTCCACGCGCCGGGCCTGGAACGCGCGATTGTGGACCGCTGGAGAAATCGAGTGGCGCACCGGATCGGCCACTACGCCGTAGACTTTGGCCGCCTTTGAAAATTTCTCTACTCGAAACAGATGCCGCAGATGCCGCGCGCTCACCTGACCCGTGGCGGTTCCCTCGGCGGCGTTCGGCGCGGCGTAGCTGTACAATCCGCCCCACGCAGTGGAGAGCACCCGCGTCGGAAATCCCACTTCGCCCATAGCCAGCACGATGATCGGCACGCGCGGATGCGATCGAGCCAGCGAGAGCACTCGAAAATTGTCAGACGGCTTGCGCGCCGTGGTGACGATCTTGTACGCGTCCGCCGGGATGCGCATCATGCGCCGCAGCAAGGCTTCCGGCGACGGAGTGCCGTCGTAGTTGTGATACGACAGAATTACCGACGCGCGTCCCCGCAGCAGCTCGAGTTTGGTCTGGGCGTTCTCCGCGCTCTCGATTTCTATGTCCACGGCGCGCGCCCCCGCATCCACCGCCTTGCCCAGTACGTGGATCTGCTCGTCGATGCTGCCGTTAAACCTTCCGTGATTCTGATGGCGGCGGCAAGTGGCCAGAATCGAGCAATCGGGATGCGCCCCCAGAAACTTCTTGATCGCCTCCACGCCATCCAGCGGCGCCGGCAAATAATCCAGCCGGAACTCGAAGAAGGATTCGCCCGCTTCCAGCTCGTGGCGCGCATGCTCCAGCAACCGGGCGACGTCCGGGAAACCCATGGCGATGCAGATATGAGGTAATGCCGTTGGCCGCTGCATGGACGCTGAAGCGGGTTTCAGGATAACACAACCGCCGCGTCAGGCCGCCGGAGTTAAGCGGGCTTTCCACTCGTCGAGCATGGCGGCCGGATGCGAGCATTCAATGCGCGCGCACCCCGCCTCTCGAAGCGCCAGGGCAGCCTCTAACTCGGCAGTGTCCGCGCATGCTTTCAGCCGCAGCCGTTCCCGCGAGTGCGTTTTCAGCAGTGTCAGATGTTCCGGAGTGGAGCCTCCCACGAAGTCGGCCCCCGCGCGCCGCAGAATACGGCACGCGACCATGCTCAATTCTTCATCCAGCCATTGCGATTCCAGCCGCACCTTGAGCAGCGCGCCCGCCTGATGGCACGCCTCGGCGATCTGGAGCGTCTCCATCTCCAGATACTGGAACTGCCGCGAGCGCAGCTTCCCCGTATTGAGCGCCATATCGATCTCATGCGCGCCCCGCCGCAAGAGATCGCGCGCCGCATACGTCTTCACCGAAGTGGTGCCGTCGCCATGCTCCCCGTCCAGCCGCGCCGCCAGCCGCACCGCCGACCCGCCGATCCACCGCGCCGCCGCCTCAATGTCACTGGGCCGCACAATAATCGCCCCAATCTCACGCGCCTTCGCCAGCTCGCACCCCCGCGCCAGTTCCTCCTCAGAAAGATCCGGCGCCAGCAGCGGATACTCAAGAATCCCCGCCAACTCCTCGTAAGTAAACGTTTGCTCCATGAATTTTGTGGGGCAGGTTAGCAACCTGCGGGCCGATGTCCCATCGGCCCTTCCCAGACACCCTCACCTTCTCTTGACACGCGGTTTCGCCGGCGTAGCCGCCGGAGCAGCCGGCGAGAGCCCCAGCCCCTTCAACTGTGCCTTAGCCTTCGCCGCCGCTTCAGAATCCGGATACCGCCCCACTACATCTCGAAACTCGCGCGCCGCCGCATCCCGCTTCCCCTCTTGCACCAAACTCAGCCCCTTCATCAGATGCGCATCAGCCGTCTTGTTTCCATCCGGATAATGTTCCAGCACCGCGTCGTACGCCTCGATGGCATGCGCGAAATCCTTCTTCCGGTAATAAATATCCCCGATATAGAACTGGCAATTCGAAGCCAGCTCCGCCGTGGGGAAGTATTTCACGCAATCGCTGAACTCCTGATATGCGATGTCGTAATTCCCCCCGGTAAAATCCTTAAACGCATTCGTGTACGTCGCTTCAACCGACATCCCCGCTGGTGGCGCGCCACCCGCCGCTGGCGCGCCGCCCGCCGCAGACGGAGGCGGTGCCGAGGGCGGATTGCGAATCACGTTCAGAGCGTTCTGTACGTCCGTCACCTTGGCATCCAGTTTCGCCATGCGCGAGCTCATGTCTAGAACCGCCTCCCGCACCGCGCGAAATTCCTCGGCCATTTGATCCACTCGCGACCCAACTCCGGCGATGGGAGCGGCGACGCTGCGCTGCTGTTCCTGCAGCGTCTCGCGGAAGTTACTCTGCAGCACCGCGATCGCAGTGTTGGATTTGTTGGTCTGGTCCAGCGTCTGCTGCAGCAGGGTCTGCAGAATGGAAGTTTTCTCGTCCAGCGCGCGTTGCAGCGTGCGGACCTGATCCTGCAGCATGGCGACATCGCGCTGCAGTTCCACCATCTCCTTGCTCGCGCCGCACAAGAATGGCGCACCCATCACCAAAACCATGATGCTTCGGATCCACTTCATACAAAACTCCTGTCTGTCTGGGCGGATGCCAGGCTTCGCCGCCGGGCATCCCGCAATCGGCGAAAGACTACTGTCCCGGCGCAAGGTGCGCGCGCCGGTTCTTCTGATAACAAGCCTCGGACGGATCCGTGCACTGGGGGCGCTCCTTGCCATAGCTGATGGTCTTCAGCTTGTCGCCGGAGACGCCCAGCTGCATCAGGAAATCCTTGGCGGCGGCCGCGCGGCGGTCGCCCAGAGCAAGGTTGTACTCGGCCGATCCCCGCTCGTCGCAGTGCCCTTCCACGATTACGCTGAAATTCGGCTCTTGCGCGAAGATGCGCCGCAGGAGCTCAGCGTCGGTGGTCAGCGCGGTGCGCGCGTCAGGCCGGATGTCATGGCTGTCGTAATCGAAATACGCGTCTTGCCCCTGGCCCTGCAGCATGCTCGCGCCGGATTCACTTGCCCTTCCATCAGGTCTTGTCGGAGGCCCTGGCGCGGTGGACACTTCCACGGTGACCGATCGAGTATCCGTTCCCCCTGGTCCGCTGGCCGTCAATGTGTACGTGGTGGTGTTGGCCGGAAACACTTGCCGCTGGCCGCGGCTTTGGATCGCGCCCAGGCCCTGATCAATCGTCATATCCGTTGCGTTGGTGATGGACCAGCGCAGCGTCGACGATTGGCCTTTCTCGATGGTGGTCGGCTCGGCGGTGAAGGCGGCAATCACCGGTCTGGCGCCCGACGCGGGCGGTGCCCCGTCATTGCGCGCCACTGGCGCCGGCGGGGGCGCCTTCACGGGCTTCTTGCATCCGGTAACGAACAATACCAGCGCCATTGCCAGCAGCGCCGCGCTAAACTTCGTAGCTTTCGATCTGGTCATCCTGGAATTCTCCTCTAATGTCGAAAACACTATCTTACTGCGTTGCCTTGCTCCAAACGGGTTTTTCGTTGTTCCCCTGGAACGTTAGCTGCTTCTGGCCGGTGCCATCCGCCAGCATCGTGTAGATCTGCGTGCTCCGCCCCCGCCGCGACGAAAATACAATATGAATGCCGTCCGGCGCCCACGAAGGATTTTCATTGCGGCCCGCGCCATGAGTGAGCTGGACCAAGTCCCGCGTGGCTACATCCATCACGAAGATGTTGAAATTTCCAGGCTCGAATCCACGGGTCCACGCGAACGCGATATGCTGCCCGTCGGGACTCCAGGACGGGTTGGCGCACTCGCCGGTGCCGTCCGTCAGTCGCACCACATCCGTTCCATCAATACTCATTCTATATATTTGCGGCGGACCGGAGCGGCCGGATATGAACACCAGATCAGCGCCGGTCTTCGGGTTCACCTTGGGTTCCACATCGATGGAATTTGAATGCGAGACGCGCCGCAAATTGCTCCCGTCCACATCCGCCAGAAAGATCTGCGCGAATCCGCCGGCCGCGGTGGAGTAAATCAGCAGGTGCTTGCTGTCGGGCATGAAATCGGAAGCCGCGCTCATCGACGCGCTCTGGTTGTAAAACGGCAGCTTGCGATTCGTTTCGAGAGAATGGACGAAGATGGACGGCAACCCGCGCGCATAGGTGGTGAACGCTATCTTCGTGCCGTCGGCCGATACCGCCGGAAACGTGGTGATCGACCGGTAAGACGTGAACGGCTTCGCGTTTGATCCGTCGTAATCCATGGACCAGATCTCTTTGTTCCCGGTACTGCCCGACACATAGTAAATCTTGGTCCCGGCGAGGCTCACCGCGCCGAACTGCTTCAGGATATCGGCCGCGAAATCGCGCGCCACCTTCACCGCTCCCGCTTCATCCAGCGATCCAAAGTAAAGCTTCCCCAGCACCTGCGCCGCTTGAGTGGTCGGCTGGCTCACATCGTAAAACCAGCCGAACAGCACTAGTTGATTCCCTTGCACGGCGGTATATCCGAACGCCAGATAGTTGGCGCTCACCGGCGGTCCAGACCAGTCCGTGAGCCACGGACGCGGCTGATGAAAATCCGACGGCTGCTGCGGAACCGCCAGCGGATAGACCGTCTTCGGGACCATCTTCAACCGGCCGGAATTCTGCAGCTCGCTATAGAGCGTGCGGTTGAATGCTTCCATGGAGGCTTGCGCCGCCCCCGTGCCCCGCATATCCGCAACGGCCACGGCGGGCTTCTCGCCGGCTTTGCCCACCGTGCCGCGAATATCGGCCGGCTGCGCCCAGACCGCTGCGGAGAGCCCGAAGAGTGCGCCGAGAAAGAGAATAGACTGTTTCATCGTTTTAGTTGAAATTTGAGTTCGACTGTGGCCGTGTTCCCCGGATACTCTCCCGGCAGCGGCGGGAACGGAGCCGCTTCCGTGATGGCGCGCAGCGCGGAATAGTCCAGCGTGCTGTTCCCGCTGCGCTGCACCAGTTGCGGATTGCGGACGCTGCCATCGCGCTGCAGCTCGAAGGTAGCCATCACGAACGGCGCTTGCGCGCCTTCAAGTCCGGTGGTCCGCCAGTGCTCGCCGACTCGCCTGATAATTAGCGCCGCGTACGCGCCGAACTGGCTTCCCAGCGGGCTGTTCTCGCCGATTCCGATGCTGCTGCCGCTTCCCGGAAGCTGAAAAATCGGCGACCGGGCCGCCGGTGCTTCGCGGCCATACACCTGATTGGGACGCACTACTTCGCGCGGCCGGTATTTCTGTTCCGCCGCCTGCTCGCGGGTGGAACGCTTCGGCTCGCGGCTGGGCAGAGCGATTGCATCCGGTTTAGGAATCGGTTCAGCCTTGTGTATTTCCTGCTTCGGCTGCTGCGGAACTTGCGACTCGGTATCGTTCGCCACCGGATTCACCGGCCCGTGCCGGTTCGGCAGTGGAATACTGCGCACCACGTCTACATTCACCGCATCGCCGCCGCGCGGATTCGGAACACCCCAGATTTTGTTCGAATCGCTCAAGTGCATCCCGTAAACCACGAAAACTCCGAACACGGCGGCATGCAGCGCCACCGAACCTGCGAACGGAGTGCTGAGGGATTCGCGTTCATCCAGGATGTCGGCGCGCGATGGCATATTTAACGCCGCTTAGTCGCCTCATCTTCCGGTTGCGTCACCACGCTCACTGCCAGCTTCGCTTCCGTAAGCGCGCTGATCACTTGCGCCATCGGGTCCCAGGTTGTGCCTTTATCCGCACGCAGATAAACCGCCTTGGGCGAGCCGAAGCGGCGATGGATCTCCTGGCCGAGCAGGTTGATGTTCACTGGCTTCTCGTTCAAGTACGATGTGCCGTCGCGAGCCAGTGTTACTACCGGCAAATCGTCCACTTTCGAGCTGGTCTGCTTCACGGTGGGAACCTGCACTTCCAGGCCAAATTCCATCACGTGCGCGGTCAGCATGAAGATGATCAGCAGCACCAGCACCACGTCCACCAGCGGGACAATGTTGATCTCCGAGAGCGTTCCGGTGCTGCGAAACCGTCCGCGTCCGAAACCGCCCGCTGAACTGCCCGTGGAGAAAGCCATGTCAGTCCTCGAAGTTGCGCTCGGTCAGGTTGAGGAATTCGAGCGAAAAGTCTTCCATCCGCGTGCCGAATTCCTTAATCGCGCTCCCAAATAAATTGTAGAAGATCGCGGCCGGAATCGCGGCCGCCAGACCCAGCGCGGTGGTGATCAGCGCCTCGGAAATCCCCGGCGCAACTGCCCGCAAGCTCGCGGCGCCGGCCGTTCCCAGACCCTGAAACGCGTCGATGATCCCCCATACCGTGCCAAACAGGCCGATGAACGGTGAGATGGTGGCGGTGGTGGCCAGCAGATTCATGTTGCGCTCCAGCCGCGCCACTTCCTCGCTGATGCCCAGCTGCAGGCTGCGCTCCACGGCCACTCTGTTTGACACCGTGCCGCGCCCTTTCATCTGCCGGTCGACTTCGCTGTATCCGAAATCGAAAACAGTCACCAGCGGCGACGCCCGGAACTGCTCGCTCGCGATCGCCACGGCTTCAAGCCCGGTGGCTTTGCGGAACGCGCGCAAGAATGCCCGGTTCGCAGCCCGGGCTTTGCCGAACCCGCTCCACTTCGAGAGGATCACCGCCCACGAGAGCAGTGAGGCTATCAGCAGAATTCCCATGACGGCCTTCGCCAGCAGGCCGGAACTCTTCACCAGGTCCCAGATACTCAGTTGCAGAAGAATGACAGCGGCATGGGAAATACTCAACCGGGCTCCTTTCGCTTGCATCGGACCGAAAAAACACAACGCGGCCCCTCTGTTTGACAGTATGACGCACCGCGCGCCCATTTGGACGATAAAAATCCTCCCCCGATAAAACCCTCCCCTTCTGAGCGGCGACCTCAGGAAGCGGTCGGCCCGCTGATGAGCGTGGCCATTACAAGAGAGGAACGTGACGATTCTCTTCTGCCGCCGTGTGGGGCAGGATTCTAACCTGCGGCCGATTAGCAATCGGCCTCTGGCTGGCGAACCCGCCTGCCCCACAAGCGGGCAATTGCGTTCCTCAAGAGCGTCCCCGAGTCCGCTCCTGTGGTCGCGGCTCCGTTGTAACGTAGCAGCTATAATCAAACTGCCGTTACGGAATGCTCCTCGAACTGCTGGTCGAAAACTACGCCGTAGTCGAACGAGTGCGCGTCCGCTTTCATCCCGGCTTGAACCTCCTCACCGGCGAAACCGGCAGCGGCAAATCGATTGTGGTCGACGCCCTGGGCCTCCTCTTCGGCGGCCGTGCCTCCGGGGACATGGTCCGCACCGACTCCACCCGCGCGCGCATCTCCGGGATCTTCGAAGCCCCCCCGGATCCCGCGTTCCGAGCCTTGCTGGACGCCGCGGGAGTCGAAATCGAGGACGGCGAGCTGTTGCTCGAGCGCGAAGTGCTGGCCGGCGGCAAATCTCGCGCCTTCGCCGGCAGCCGCCCCGTCACCGCCGCCCTGCTCCGCGATATGGCGGCGTTTCTGGGCGATATCCACGGCCAGCACGAACAGCAGCGCCTGTTCACGCCCGACGTTCAAATGGAAATGCTGGACGCCTTTGCGGGCTCAGCGGCGCTCCTGGCCAAAACCGGCGCCCTGTTCACGCGCTGGACCACTTGCGCC
>JALYHQ010000149.1 GCA_030776455.1 Acidobacteriota bacterium
GGTCCGGACCGCCGCGGTCCGCGGTCGCGCCCGCCGTCACGCCGGCCATCCCGCCCTCGGAATCCACCGCCCTCGCGGCCACCCTCACGCTCTTCGCGCGGCGGCGGCGGGATCACAGGGTCGGGAACCACGGTTATTTCCGGCGGCAGGATCACGACCTGGCGCTGCGGGCCGGCTCCCGTGCTCTCACTGCGAACCTCCGTGTCATTGCGCAGGCTGAGATGAATGATGCGGCGCTCGCGGCTGCTCATGGGATTGAAGTGGAACGGCCGCCGCGTCTGTTTCACGCGTTCCGCCGCCGCCACCGCACTCAGACGCAGCTCTTCGATGCGCAGGAGACGGTAATCGTTGGCGTCGAAATAGAGCAGCGAATGGTCTTCCGCGGGCATCCGCAGCATCTCCATCGTCAGATGCTCCAGCGCCAGCAGCAACTCGGCGCGATTCGCCAGCAGCAGCTCGATGTCAGCCCCTGAAAAACGCACCACCAGATCCGGATCTTCCAGGTCGGGATGGGTATGCGGCCCTTCAGCGACTTTGAAATCGAGTGCAAATCCGGCGGCGTCCACCATGGGCCGCAGGAAGCCCTCAATGCGCGGGCCGATCTCGGAAACGGTGTACTTCTTGTCCACGTGTATGCCTTAATCCAGCTAGGATTTCTTCTTCAGGGCCTTCTGCGGCGGAGCGGGAGGCGGCGGCGCCGGAGTCAAACGATTCATGAGCGACTGCTGCAATATGCCCACCAGATTGCCAGTCAGCCAGTATAACACCAGCCCGCTGGACATGTTATAGAAGAAAAATCCGAACATCAGCGGCATGAACTGCATCATTTTCGCCTGCGCCGGATCCATGGAAGGATTCGGAGTCATCTTCTGCATGATGAACTGCGTGACGATCATGATGATGGGCAGAAAATGCAGCGGCAGTTGCTCGGGCTGCGATAGATCGCTTACCCACAGCCAGTGGCCGCCGCGCAGCTCGATCGTTACGGTCAGCACCTTATAGAAAGCGTATAGAACCGGAAGCTGCACCAGCATCGGAAGGCACCCGCCAAAAGGATTGGCGCCCGCCTTCTTGTACAGCTCCATCACCTCGGCATTTTGCTCGGCCTTGCGCGGATCGCGCAGACCTACATTCTTGTATTTCGCATTAATGGCTTGAATCTGCGGCTGCAGCGACTGCATTTTTCGCGCCGATTTCAGGCTGGAGAAGCGCAAGGGGAGCAGCAGCAGATTGATAAACACCGTGATCAGGACAATCGACCAGCCGTAGTTATGCACCCAGTTGACGCTCAGCCAGCTCAGGACGATGAAGAGCGGCTTGGCGATGACGCCGAAGAAGCCCCAGTCGATGATCTGCTCGAGCTTGGGATCCACCTTGCGCAGGATGTCGAGGTCCTTGGGTCCGACGAAGAGCGAAAAAGTGTTCGTGGACTCGCCGCCCACGCCCGCGCCCACCTCGGGCACTTCGCCTTCACCAGGCTTCGGAGAAACTCCGTCGTTGTAGGTGACCACCTGGGTGGATATGTTGTCCTTGGGCAGCACCACCGCGGCGAAGTACTTGTCCTCGATGCCCGCGAAAATGTAATTGCCGGACTCACGGAAGGGGCCGTCCTTGGCGCTTTTGGCATCTTTGGCGATCAGCTTGGACTGATAGTAGATGGTGTGGCGGAAAGAGGCAGCCGCCTGCACCGTCACGTCGCCGAATCCCCCGCGCCACGCGATCAGGTGCGGAAGCGGCGTCCCATTCTGCGATGCTTCCGTGGTTACGCTCGACAGATAGCTGTTCTGCAGAAAGCGGAAGGACTTGCGGAAGGCCGCCTGCCCGTCTGAGAATTCAAAGTCGACGCCCAGGTTGCCCGGCGCGGGCTTCACGGTGAACAGCGCCATGTTGGGATCCGTGGATGGTTTCTTGTCGTGAAAGTCCAGCGCGAAGGGCGGCGGAACTTTACCGATGCTCGCGGGATTCACCAGTTCCAGCGGCTTATGCTGATCGTCGACGAATTTCTTGAGCTGCCAGCTCTTGACCACCGCGCCCCGATTCGAGAACTGGATGCGGTACAGATCCGTTTCTACCGTGAAGGACTGGTCGGCGCTGGCGCTGATTTGACCCGTCGCTGGGACCACCGGCTTAGAGGGAGTTGGCGCAGCGGCCGGCTGCTGAGTCATCTGGGTGGCCTGTTTCGCCGACGGTGGAGTGGTTGTCGGGGTGGGACCCGCCGGCGGCTTATAGAAGTACGGCGTGATGGTGAAGATTCCCACCATCAGCAGCAGCGCCACCAGGAGTCTTGCCTCCATCGAAAATTTGCCGGGTGATCCGGGTTGATTGGGTAAGTTATCGGCCATGAGTGAGAAACTCTCTATCGAACGGGATCGAAGCCGCCCGGCGAAAACGGATGGCAGCGCAGCAAACGGCGGACCCCCATGCCTACCCCGCGCGCGGCGCCGTAGCGGTCCACCGCTTCCAGCATGTATTCCGAGCACGTGGGATGAAACCGGCAGGCCGAGGGCAGCACCGGCGATATGAACCGTTTGTAGAAGCGCAAAGTGGCGATCACCGTTTTCCGCATTGCGAGATCAAGCGATCGAGCGAGCGCTGGATGTCCTGGGGCGATGCCTCCAGAGCCAGACGCCGCGGGTTGATGACCACATCCCAGCGGGGATCGATTTCAGGCAGCCGGCGCCGTAAGGCATCTCGTAATCGCCGCTTCACTCGATTCCGGCTGACGGCGCGCCCGAAGGCGCGCGGCACGGTGAATCCCAGCCTGGGTCCTTCGCCTTCCGGGCGCTGGACGGCCAGACAAAACGCCGCAAAGCAGGGCCCGGAGATTCGAGCGCCTTCGGCATAGACTTTACGGAAATCGGCAGATTTCAGAATACGCGCGCTTTTCGGAAACCCGAGGTTAGCTGTCGATTTTGGCGTGGCGGACGGCTCTTTCATCGCTCACCGTCAACTTGTGGCGACCCTTGGCCCGGCGTCGCGCCAGCACGGCGCGTCCGTCCTTGCTCTTCATGCGCGCTCGGAATCCGTGCGTCTTCGCCCGCTTGCGATTGTTCGGCTGAAATGTACGTTTTGGCATGTTGTCCCCGCGGGCAGGCGAAATGCTACCCTGTCAAAGCTTCAGAAAAGCTTAACTTTTAGTATAGGGGGAGGGGCGCGGGAGTGTCAAACTGGGCTATCAAATGGTAGTGGCTCAATTTGAGCAATCGATATCTGGCGGAACTGTTAGCATAGGCTCAATCAGGCGGAGTATAGAGTGACTGGAGATCGATACCACCACCAGACTATTGGCCGGGCTGTGCACAGTGCGGAGCGACAGGAAGAATCAGGGGCAAGTATTGTCCTGAGTGCAACGGCTTAGGTTGGATTCTGAAGTCGCCCACCAGCGATTCGTTCATTTGGCGACTTCTGATCCTCCTCGCGGCTGTCGCGCTGTGGATCTATTTCCGCTAGTGGGCTCACGTAGAGCCCTGGGCCGTGGGTGCTTTAGGGCGTCTACAGTGCGCGCAATCCAAATACGGAATCCGTCGGGGTGTTTCGGCTGCAGATGCGCTTCAAAATCTGGGCAGCAGGGTCCCATCAAGCTTTTGGCTTATCTGGATTCTTGGCCGTCGTTCGCTTCCTTGCGGTCGCGGCTCGGAGCGATACCGGTTTGGGCACATCGATGGGACAATTTGTCACTCGCGCCTCCGTGAGCCTTTTGTTTCAGTGCGAAGCGAGTGGCCCATCGGGTGCAGACATATGAGTAGCCTTGGCGGCTTCCCGAGCCGCCCACATGTTAGCTCCTTGTTCGGGTCCCGGTTGCGGTTTCACTGGGACCCGTTCTTTTGGCTTTCCAAAGGATCACTATGGATCCAATCAAGCACAACCACGCGCCTGCCCAGAATGCGATCCAGATACGCCGGGTTTGAATCTCGTACGGAGTCGTCGGAAACTGGTGTCGTGGATTCCGGCTTGAGATGTCAGCGTCGAAGAATTCCCCGCCTGGCTTTCCGTCTGCGCCGTAAGAGAGAATTTCCGGCTCCGAGCCCGACGACACAAGGTAGATAAAGGGACGGCCCCATGGATCATCGAACACGTTGTTTTTTACATAGGGTCCCGCCCAGCCTTCAACGCCTCTGTCGATGACAAGATCGTTGAGGCTATTTCGAGCGTCCGGATATTCTCCGCAGTCCGTCTTATACCGTTCCACTGCTTCTGCTAGGGTATTCACTTCCCAAGACGCAATCAGATACCGAGTGCGGTTGCGATCCCTGGGTGGTCCGCTGACGAACCCAACCGAAATGAAACACAGGGAGATCAAGATTGCCACCACCGCTACCAATTCGATAAGAGGAGTCATGGCTGGCGTGAAAATGATCTTAATCGCTGTAGTGAATCTCACACTCGAAAGACGCGCAGACCGCCCGAAACGCCGACCATCCTACAATCGAAGTGCATGTCCAAAGTTCTGGTTACCGGCGGGGCGGGCTACATAGGTTCCAACACGGCGCGCCTGCTGGTGCGGCGCGGGTACGATGTGGTGGTTGTCGACGATCTTTCCCGCGGCCACCAGCACAATACGGCGGGACTGCCGTTCCACAAAATGCACGTTGGAGATACGGCCGCCCTCGCCGAGCTGATGCGGTCCGAACGCGTGGACGCGGTGATTCATTTCGCGGCCTACATTTCAGTGGGCGAATCCACGCAGAAGCCCGAGCTCTATCTCACCAACAATCTGAGCGGCAGTTTGTCCCTGCTCACCGCGATGGTGGAAGCCGGCGTTACGCGGCTGGTATTTTCTTCGACAGCCGCGGTATACGGCATGCCCGAAAGCGTTCCGATTCCCGAGCACGCCCGCTTTGCGCCGGTGAGTCCGTATGGCGAGTCGAAGCTGATGGTGGAAAAGGCGCTGGGATGGATGGATCAGTTTCGCGGGATTCGTTACACCTCCCTGCGCTACTTCAACGCCTGCGGCGCCGATCCCGATTCCGAACTGGGCGAGGAGCATGATCCCGAGACGCACCTGATCCCGCTATTGCTCCGCGCCGTGAAGAGCGGCCAGCCGATCACTCTCTTCGGGAACGATTACCCGACGCCCGACGGCACCTGCATCCGCGATTACATCCACGTGATGGATCTTGCGGAAGCGCACGTGCTCTCGCTCGAAAAGCTGCTGGCGGGCGGCGAGTCGGATCAATTCAACGTGGGCACGGGCGCCGGACACTCCGTGCTGGACGTGGTGCAGGCGGTGGAGAACGTCACGGAGCGCAAGGTTCCGCGCGTATTCGGCCCGCGCCGCGATGGCGATCCGGCGGTGCTGATCGCAGATTCGCGCAAGCTGCGCGCCGCGCTGGGCTGGCAGCCACGCTACCCGGAACTGCGCGATATGGTGGCCACCGCGTGGAACTTCGAACGCCGCGACCGTCAGGAAGCGTAACGATAGCAGGCCCTTTCACGCTTGCTGACGCGCGCGGCTCGGATCGCGCTGCGCGAGATGGTCGCCATCACCTGGAATTCCGAGCCGCGACCGTCAGGAAGCGGAACGGTAGCAGGTTGTTTCACGCCCCGTGGAGTCCGCACGCTTGCTGACGCGCGCGGCTCCGATTGCGCTGTGCGAGATGGTCGCCACCGCCTGGAATTCCAAGTCAAAAAGCGTAACGATAGCTTGCTCACGCGCGCGGTTGGATTGCCTTGTTACACTAAAAACTCACACATGTACTGGAGCAAACTCTTCATTCCCACGCTGCGCGAGAACCCCGCCGAGGCGGAAGTTGTCAGCCACCAGCTGCTTCTGCGTGCGGGGTACATCCGGCAGCTTGCTGCCGGGATCTACAGTTATCTTTACCTCGCTCATCGCTCCATGCTGAAGATCACGGCCATCGTGCGCGAGGAGATGGACTCCATCGGCGCGCAGGAAATGCTGCTGCCCGCAATCCATCCGGCCGAGCTCTGGCAGGAATCAGGCCGCTGGGACGTGATGGGCGACAACATGTTCCGCCTGAAGGACCGGTTCGGCCGCGCGCTCTGCCTGGGCATGACCGAGGAAGAAGTGATGACCGCCATCGCGCGCGGCGAAATGCGCAGTTATAAACAGCTTCCGCAAATCTGGTATCAGATCCAGAGCAAGTTTCGCGACGAGCCGCGGCCCAAGTCGGGCCTGCTGCGGGTGCGTCAGTTCATCATGAAGGACTCCTACTCCTTCGATCTCGACGCCGCCGGCCTGGACGTCTCCTATCAAAAGCATTACGATGCCTACCGCCGGATCTTCGCCCGCTGCGGTCTCAAGTATTCCGTGGTGGAAGCGCATTCGGGCGCGATGGGCGGCAGCCAGTCGCACGAATTCATGGTGGCGTCCGATGCGGGCGAAGACTTCGTGGTTCGATGCCCGTCCTGCGGGTATGCAGCCAATCTGGAAAAAGCCGTGTCGCGCGCCGCGGCGCCCGCCGCCGCCGATCCGGAAGGCGATCTGAGTCCTGAAGAATTCCACACGCCGGGCCAGAAGACCATCGCCGATCTGACAAAGTTCACGGGCCAGCCCGAAACATCGCAGATGAAGAGCCTGGTGCTGGTCGCCGACGGCAAGCCGGTTCTGGCGCTGGTTCGCGGCGATCATTCGCTTAGCGAGACGAAATTCTCTTCCACCACCGGCGCCGCCGATTTCCGCCCGGCGCATCCGGAAGAGATCAAGCAGTGGTTCGGCGCGGAAGCCGGATCGCTCGGTCCGGTGGGCGTCAAGAACATGCGCGTGATGGCCGACGAAGCCTTGCGGGGCCGCCGCAACATGATCGGCGGCGCGAACAAAGACGACTATCACCTCCGGCATGTCACTCCCGGTGAGGACTTCGAGCCGGAATTTTTCGACCTTCGCCAGGCGCTCGCGGGCGATTCGTGTATCGAGTGCGGAGGCGCGCTGGAATTGATCAAGACGGTTGAGGTGGGACATATTTTCAAGCTCGGCTATAAGTACTCCGAGTCAATGGGCCTGCGCATTCTCACCGAGGCTGGAACGGAGATCGCTCCCATCATGGGCTCCTACGGGATCGGAATCGAACGCATCCTGAGCGCCGCCATTGAGCTGTACAACGACAAGGACGGCATGTCCCTGCCCGCTGCCATCGCGCCGTTCGACGTGGTGGTGACGCCCGTGAACTTCGCGGACAAGGACCTGCGCGCGGCCGCCAAGGAGATCTATTCCGCATGCCGCAAGGATGGTCTGGACGCCTTGCTGGATGACCGCGATGAGCGCCCGGGCGTCAAGTTCAAAGATGCGGACCTGATCGGCATTCCCTATCGAATCACGGTGGGCAAGAAACTGGCGCAGGGCATGGTGGAAGTCACCGATCGCCGCACACGCGAATCCGAGGATGTGAACAAGGATTACGCATCCGCCTGGGTCGCCGCCAAGATCGCCGAAGCCAAGAACCTGTGAGCGCCGTGGATTGGGCCGCCGTTCGCGCCGAATTCCCGGCGTTGCGCAACTGGACTTTTCTGAACACGGCCACGTTCGGGCAGCTTCCCCGCCGCGCGGTGGAAGCCTCGCTGCGACATTTCGCTCATCGCGACGAAACCGCCTGCGCGGATTTTCTCGACTGGTATGAGGATGCAGACGCGCTCCGAGCCAAAATCGGGCTGCTGATTGGAGCCGCCGCGGACGACATCGGATTCGTCCCGAACGCATCCCACGCGCTGGCCATGCTGGTGAACGGGCTGGAGTGGCGCGACGGGGACCGCGTGGTTACGCTGGAGCACGAATTCCCGAATAACCTCTATACTCCCGCGCTGCTTCGCGGCACAGGCGTCGAGTTTGTCGCTTGTCCCTGGGAACGCTTCCACGATACGGTGGATGAACGGACTCGCCTGGTGCTGGTGAGCTCAGTGAATTACAACACCGGGTTCGCGCCGCCGCTGGAAGAGATCGCGAACGCAGTGCATCGGCACGGAGGGCTGCTTTTCGTGGACGGCACTCAGAGCGTCGGCGCTTTGCGATTCGATGCCGCTCGAGTGCAGCCCGACATGCTCGCCGTGCATGGCTACAAGTGGTTGTTGTCACCATCCGGCGCTGGATTCGTTTACGTTCATCCCAGCCTGCGCGCCCGTTTGGTCCCAATGGTTGCAGGCTGGCGCAGCCATCGCGATTGGCGCAACGTCGATAATCTGCACCACGGCGTGCCGGAGTATAGCGATGACGCCGAGAAGTACGAGGGCGGCGGCTTGCCGTTCTCGCTGTTGTACGCGATGCGCGCTTCGGTTCAGATGTTGCTGGAGATTGGGCCGGCTGCAATTGAGGATCGCGTGCTCGATCTTGCGCGCCAGACTCGCGAAATGCTGCGCGGCCTCGGCGCGCAAGTGGAGGATTACGCTTCTCCCATCGTGGCCGCCCGATTCGACAGCCAGGATGTCTCCGCACTCACCCGGCATTTGAAGGATCGGCGAGTCATTGTCGCCGCCCGCAAAGGCGCGCTACGCGTATCGCCGCATTTCTACAACGACGAATCCGATTTAGAGACCTTGCGTGACGCACTGCCTTTACTGAGCCGCGACCGTCAGGAAGCGTAACGACAGCAAGTGATTTCACGCCCGTAGAGTGCACACGCGTGCTGACGCGCGCGGCTCCGCTTCCGGCACGTACTGCCGCAAATACCGATGCGCCATCTTGAACCCGGTCTTGAAATCTTCACTGAAGTCCGGACCCTTATGGCTCGCCCCATAAAGGTCATCTTCATGCTCGATACTCATGGCCCCCGTATAACCCGCCCCTTGCAGCACCGTGAAAAACTCCGCCCAGTTGATTGACCCGAGCCCCGGCAGCCGGTAACGCCACCACTGCGCTTTGTTCACCGGATTGATTCCGCCCCGTTTCAGGACATCCCAGCGAATCTCCGTATCCTTCAAATGAACGTCATAAATCTTGTCCACGAAATCGCGCGCCGTCTGGATCGGGTCCATCATCTGCCACACCAGATGCGACGGATCGTACTGCAAGCCCACGTATGGCGAATCTCCAAAGCCCTTGAACAGAGCCTCAAAGCCCACTGGACTGGTGGCGACGTTGGGTCCGCCCGGCCACGGCTCCCACAGGATCCGCACGTGATTGCGCTCGCAGGCCGCGAAGTATTTTTCGTTGTACACGCGAACGATCTCGTCCACCTGCTGCTGCAGCGGCTTGTCTGGATCCTTGCCCGAAGCAGTCCCGATATACGGAATGCCCAGCTTGCCCGCCAGGTCGATCACCTTCACGAAAAAGTCATTGTCTCGCGCGCGCCGGGCTGGATCGGCGGCGATGTGATTCTGCGTCGATTGGAACGCCGACACCGAAATACCCGCCTTGCGGATGGTCGCGCGCACCTGCTCCACCTGTTCGCCGGTAATCTTCTCCGGATCGAGGGTCGAGTTGCGCGAGACGCCCAGGATCATATTGGTGAAGCCTTCCTGGCGCGCGAACTCGACGTTGGCCTCGGTAAATGGCCCCAGGATGCCCAGCCTGGGCTTCCATTCTTTCGGGCGATTGGGATTCTGAGCTTGCGCGGCCGCGACTGCGGCCAGCGATCCGATGAGAGTGCGCCTGGTCATGTCAGCGGGAGAGACTGAAAGCGACGCGGCGCTCCCGATTCAAGCGCTCGCTCAATTCGCGGTCCACGGACGCCATCTCGACGGTCTTGGTCTGGCGCTCCATCGTCACATAGTGCAGCGTCGCGCCTTCGGTCCAGTAGGCCACCGCCGGGCGAATCAAGTGATCCTTGAAGGCGATGAGATACAACGTACCGTAATCTGTGGCGTCCGACGGAGGCTTGACGTATTCTCGCTCGCGCGGGTACTCGCGCTGATAGGACGGTTCGGGCGGCGCATAGTCCGATACAACATTCACTGCCGGTGCGTAGTACGGATATGGTTCGGCGTATGCGTAGCCGGGAGAATCGTAGTAGGCGTCGTAATACCAGGGCGAGTAGCCGTATCCATAGCCGAAGCCGCCCCAGTATGCCGGATATCCGTAGAATCCGCCACGAAACCCGCGGCCCCGGAAGCCGAATCCGCCGCGCGAGAAACCGCGGTTGCCGCCCACGAATTCCCCACCGCCACGGAATCCGCCGCTGCGCATCCCACTGCCGGTGAAGCCACCGCCGCGCATTCCACCGCCACTTCGCATACCGCCACCACCGCGCATGCCGCCGCCCGCATGCCCGCCGGATGATCCACCGCGGCCGCCGCCACCCCTCTGGCCATACGCACCGCCCGCGACCAGGCAGCCGAGAATCAGGACACAGATTAAACCACGCATGCGAATACTCCTATCGGGAAGCGTACCGCCATGGAGCGCGGAGCGCAAGCGGAGCCGCGACCACAGGGAGCGGTCGACTGCCCAAGTGTCTAGAAGACCACTCTTGAGGAACGCAGTTGTTCCAGCTTGTGGGGCAGGCGGTTTCGCCTGCCAGAGGCCGATTGCTAATCGGCCGCAGGATACTATCCTGCCCCACGCGGCATGGACACGCTCATCAGCGGGCCGACCGCTTCCTTTGGTCGCGGCTCCGCTTGGATTAACGTACCCGCCGACCCTCAATGCGCCACTTTCCCGATAGCACCAGCGCCACGGCCTCGCTGTAAATCCTGTGCTCTTCTGTCAGAATCCGCGCCGACACCGATTCCACCGTATCGTCATTCAGCACCGGCACCGCGGCCTGCATCACGATAGGCCCAGCATCCAGATCCGCGTCCACAAAATGCACCGTGCATCCGCTCACCTTCACGCCGTGCGCCATCGCCTGCGCCTGCGCGTCGAGTCCCGGAAAGGCCGGCAGCAGCGACGGATGAATATTCAAGATCCGCAACGGGAATCGCCGCACGAACTCCGCGCCCAGCAGCCGCATGAATCCCGCGAGGCAAATCAGGTCGACACCCCGGCGCGCCAGTTCGTCGCCTAGCAGCCCATCGTACTTGTCGCGGGGCAGGTCTTTCGATGGCAGAAACAGCGCCTCCAATCCTCTGCGGCGTGCACTCTCAAGTCCGGGCGCTTCTGGCCGGTTCGAAATCACCACCGCGATCTCCGCCTGAATGCGGCCGGCCGCCACGCTGTCCGCGATGGCTTCAAAGTTCGACCCGCGCCCCGAAAGCAAAATTCCCAGGCGCTTACCGCCGGGCATAAATCACACGTGCGCGCCGCGATTCAACCGCTTCGCCGATCCGGTAGAACGTCTCTCCCAGAGCTTCCAGCAGGCCCTCGGCGCGACCCGCGTTCCTTCGGGCCACCACCAGAATCATCCCGATGCCCAGGTTAAACGTGCGCCGGTAATCGGCCTCGGGGATGTCGCCAATGGCGCGCAGCTTCTCGAAAATCGGCGGCACCGGCCATGCCGACGGATCGATTCTCGCCGCCAGTCCCGCTGGCAGAATGCGTGGAGTGTTGTCCGTGATGCCGCCGCCGGTAATGTGCGCAGCGCCTCTCAAGAATCCTGCATCGGCCAGCGCGCGGATCGGCTTCAGATAACTTCGGTGAACCTTTAGCAACTCACCGGCTAGGTTCGCATCCAACGGCAAGCCCGCCACATCGAACAACAGTTTGCGCGCCAGCGAGTATCCATTCGTATGCAGACCGTTCGACGCCAGCCCGATCAGCACATCGCCCGCTCGAATGGTCTTCCCGTTGATCAGCTTGTTGCGCTCCACCGCGCCCACTATGAACCCTGCCAGATCGTACTCGCCGTCCTGATACATCCCCGGCATCTCGGCGGTCTCGCCGCCAATCAGCGCGCAGCCGTTAGCTTTGCATCCGCGCGCGATGCCGGATACCACTTGCGCCGCCACGCTCGCGTCCAGCTTTCCCACCGCGAAATAATCCAGGAAGAACAGCGGGACGGCGCCCTGTACCGCGATATCGTTCACGCAGTGATTCACCAGGTCCTCGCCGATGGTGTCATGCCGGCCGGCCTGGAATGCGATCTTCAACTTGGTGCCCACGCCGTCGGCCGAGCTGATCAGCACCGGCCGTTTCCAGCGGGCCAGATCGTACGCGGCGCCGAAACTGCCGATGTCCGTTAGCACTGCGGGCGTGAACGTCGCCCGGGCCATCTTCTTGATCGACGCCACCGCCACATCGGCTTCGTCGATGTTTACTCCGGCATCCCTGTAACCTATTCGTTTTTTCGACGCCATTCTCTAGGATGGGTTCGATCCTCCCCTGTCCCCGGGGAACTCCTATAATAAGCGATTCGACTATGAAACCACTTTTGCTCGCCTTCGTGTCCGCGTGGGCGCTCCACGCACAAGATCCCGGCGTGTTTGCGATTCGCAATGCGCGCGTGGTTCCCGTCCAGGGACCCGCGCTCGATCATGCCACCGTGGTTGTCCGCAAGGGTCTAATTGAGGCCGTGGGCGCTAACGTAACACCGCCCGCCGATGCCTGGATCATCGAGGGTGACGGCCTCACCGTCTATCCCGGCCTGGTTGACGCGCTCAGCACGGTCGGTCTTGCGGAGGCCCCCGCGCGTCCGGCGGGAGCGGGAGCCGGAACAGCCGCCCCCGCACTACCCGCAACGCCTGCTGCGCCACCCGCGCGCGGGCCCGAGGATCGTCCTTCAACTACCAGCTGGCTGCGCGCCGCCGATGTCGTCAAGCCCGCCGACAAGAGCATAGAGACCGCTCGCACGTTCGGCTACACCACCGCCGTGACGTTCCCGCACCAGGGGATCTTCGCCGGGCAGGGCGCGGTGATCGATCTAGCCGGCGACACCGTCGGCCAGATGGTGGTCTCCGCGCCAGCCGGACAGTACGTGACCCTGACCACCGGCGGATTCGGAGGCGGATACCCGGCATCGCTGATGGGCGCCATCGCATACGTGCGGCAGCTGTATCTGGATGCCGATTACTATCAGCACGCGAAAGAATTCTACGCCTCGCATCCCCGCGGCACGGCGCGTCCCGCCTATGACCGCGCTCTCGAAGGCGTGCTGGAATCTCCGCGTATCCTGCTGCCCGCGGGCACCCGCCGCGAAGTAGACCGCATGCTGCGCTTCTCCAAGGAACTCAAGCGCCCGGTGATTCTCTACGGGCTCAGCGAAGGCTATCGTTCCGCCGACCTGCTCGCCCACGACGGGCCGCCGGTGCTGGTGAACTTGAAATGGCCCGAACGGTCGCCCGACGCCGATCCGGATGAGCCCGACGCTCTGCACATCCTGGAAGTTCGCGAGAACGCGCCGTCCACGCCCGCCGCGTTGAAGAAGCAGGGCGTGCGCTTCGCGCTCTACACTGGCGGCATTGATCGCCGCGCCGATTTCATCCGCGCGGTCCGCCGGGCGCTCGATGCAGGACTCTCCGCCGATGACGCTCTGCGCGCCCTGACTCTCGCGCCCGCCGAAATCTTCGGCGTCTCCGATCGCCTGGGCAGCATCGAGCCCGGCAAGATCGCCAATCTCGTGGTCACCAAGGGCGACCTGTTCGATGAAAAAGGCGTCGTCAAGTACGTTTTCGTCGATGGAATGAAATTTGAGCCGGTCGAGGAGCCACCACCCGCTCCCCGGCCCGGCGCCCGTGAAGCCGCACCTGGGAGTAAACAACAATGAAGAATCTTTTGTGGACCGCGCTCTCCGCGGCCGGACTGCTGGGAGCGGCCCAGCCCTTATTCATCACGAACGCGACCGTCATCACCATCACCAAGGGAACATTCCACGGCTCCGTCCTGATTCGCGACGGCAAGATCGCGGGCGTGGGCGAGAAGATCGACGCGCCCGCCGATGCCAAGGTGATCGACGCGGGTGGGGGCTTCGTGATGCCCGGCATCATTGACTGCCATTCCCATATCGCCGCCGACGCCATCAACGAAGGCGCCGTATCCGTCTCGTCCATGGTTGGAATCGAAGATGTCCTCAATCCCGATGACATCTCCATCTACCGCGCGCTGGCCGGCGGCGTCACCACCGCCAATATTCTCCACGGCAGCGCCAACGCCATCGGCGGAAAATGCACCGTTCTCAAGATGCGCTGGGGCAAGGATGCGCGCGCCATGATCTTTGAAGGGGCCAAGCCCGGAATCAAGTTCGCACTGGGCGAGAATCCCAAGCGCGCCGGGAATCCGAACAGCTTTCGTGTAGGCGGCCCTTTGCGCTATCCCGCCACGCGCATGGGCGTCGAAGACGTGATTCGCGAGGCGTTCACGGACGCCAAAGCCTACCAGGAAGCTTGGCGCGACTATCAGACGCAGTCGGCGAAAGGCGAAAAGGTGTTGCCGCCGCGGCGCGACCTGAAGCTGGACGCGCTGGTGGAAGTTCTGGAAGGCAAGCGCCTGGTTCACGCGCACTGCTACCGCCAGGATGAAATCCTGATGCTGCTCCGCGTCGCCGACGACTTCGGTTTCAAGATCCGCACCCTGCAGCACGTCCTGGAAGGCTATAAGGTAGCCAAGGAGATCGCCGAGCATGGCGCCGGCGCATCCACGTTCAGCGATTGGTGGTCCTACAAGCTGGAAGCTTTCGATGCCATCCCTTACAACGCCGCCATCATGCTCAAGAAGGGCGTGCTGGTCTCGCTCAACAGCGATTCCGGCGAGTTGATGCGGCACCTGAACGATGAAGCCGCCAAGACCATGAAGTACGGCGGCTTGACCGAAACCGAAGCGCTGTCGCTGGTTACCATCAATCCCGCGAAGCAGCTGCAGATCGAAAATCGTGTCGGCTCCATCGAGGTGGGCAAGGATGCGGACCTCGCCATCTTCGACAAACATCCGCTCTCGAATTTCGCGAAGGTGGAAAAGGTGTACGTCGATGGCGAGCTGTATTTTGACCGCGAGCGCGATCTCGCCGGGCGCGACGCTTTGGAAGCCCGCAAGAAAGAACTGTTCGAGAAGGAAAAGGAACGGCGCCGCAAAGCCGCGCCGCAGATGAACCGGAGGCCCGCATGAAGTCGCTCGTTTGGATACTCGCTCTCGCCCTTCCGCTGGCCGCCGGAACGGCCGACAGCTTCCTGATTCGCGGCGCAACCGTGCATCCGGTAGCAGGCGCCGACATCGTCAACGGATCCATCCTGGTTCGCGACGGCAAGATTATCGGCATCGGCCACAATTTGGCCGCACCCAAAGGCATCAAGATCATCGAAGGCAAAGGCCTGCATGTGTATCCCGGCATGATCGATTCCGCCACCGAGATGGGACTGAATGAAATCGGCTCCACGCGCGAAAGCGTCGACACCGGCGAGATAGGGCAGTTCAACCCGCAGCTGCGCGCTGAAATCGCGGTGAATCCCTCCAGCGAGCACATCCCGGTCACGCGCGCCAACGGAATCACTAGCGTGATGACGCTGCCCATGAGTGCCGGCCGCGGCGGCGATGGCGGCGGAGGCGGGCGCAATGGAGCCAGCGCCGTCAAAGCGCCCATCATCACCGGTCAGGCCGCGCTGATCCATCTGGACGGCTGGACCTGGGAAGAAATGGAAGTACGCAAATCCGCCGCCATGACCATGCGCTTCCCCATGCTCCAGAATTTCTCCTCGCGCTTCCCCGACGCGCCGGTGGGGCTGTTCCCGCGTCAGACCCAGGCCGACGCCAAGAAGAACTACGAAACCCAGCTCCGCGAGTTGAAGGAGTTCTTTGACGAGGCGCGCCGCTACCAAAAAGCCAAGGCCGCCAAAGCCCCCGGCTTCAAAACCGACCTCAAAATGGAAGCCATGCTCGACGTTCTGAATGGTAAGCTCCCATTGCTCGCCGTGACGCCCAAGGAACGCGCCATGCGCGACGCGGTTCAGTTCGGCGACCGTGAAAAGATCCGCGTGGTTCTCGCCGAGCCGCGTGAAGTTGGCAAGATGGGCCCCGAGCTGAAGGCCAAAAATGTCCCCGTGATCGTCGGCCCGACGCTCGCACTGCCGGCGGAAGAAGACGACCCGTATGATTCGGCCTACACGTTGCCCGACCGTTTCTATCGCGCCGGCGTCAAGATCGCCTTCGGCACTTTCGGCAATGAGTTCGCCCGCAATCTCCCCTATCAGGCCGCCACCGCGGTGGCGTTCGGCTTGCCGCACGACGAAGCTCTGAAAGCCATCACCGTGAATCCCGCACAGATCTGGGGCATGGGTGACAAGATCGGTTCCATCGAGGAAGGCAAGTGGGCTGACTTGATCGTCACCGATGGCGACCCGCTGGAAACCACCACTCAGGTGAAACAGATGTTCATCAAGGGCAAGCCGGTAGACCTGGACAACAAGCACCACCGCCTGTACGAAAAATACCTGAACCGTCCGTAGGAATCTGGGCCGCGCCCGTCAGGAAGCGATTTCCACACGCTTGCTTACGCGCGCGGCTCAGTCGATAAACCCGCGCCAGGTTTTGCCCCGCTGATCCCTCAATATAATCCCGAAGCTGTCCGACACGCCCGTGATCGTCCTGCCGTGCGCATCCCGAAAGGTATATCGCGTCGAATCGTCAGCGCCCTTCTCGGCCGAGCCTTGCCAGACGTTTCCGTACTCGTCGCGCAGACGGATGTGCTCCCCATACCCAAAACCGTGCAGGCGCGCCTTTGACTTCTCCTCCTCGAAACTGAAGAAGCCGCCTGGCACTTTGGTATGGACACGGTTTTTCTTGTAGATCACTATAACTATTATCCGGGCAAGTTGAATGAATGAGCATCGGGGCTTACACTTAGTACTCGCCGGGATGTAATACTGGAAAGCCCATGAAAGCGCTCCTCCAGCGCGTCCGCGAGGCGCATGTCGAAGTGGACGGAACCGTCACCGGCGCTATCGGAACCGGTTTATTGATCCTGTTAGGCGTCTCCCGCACGGATTCGAAACCCGACGCCGAATATCTGAGCGAAAAAATCGCCGGACTCCGTATCTTCCCGGACGCGCAGGACCGCATGAACCGCAGCGTGACCGAAATCGGCGGTTCCGTCCTGGTTGTATCTCAATTCACTTTGTACGGCGACTGCCGCCGCGGGCGCCGGCCCAGTTTCGATGAAGCCGCCTCGCCGGAACAGGCGCGGGCGCTCTATGAATATTTCGTCGAGCGCCTGCGCGCAATGTCCCTCAAGACTGAGACCGGCGTCTTTCAAGCTTCCATGCAGGTATTTCTGGTAAATGACGGCCCCGTCACCTTACTGGTAGAATCTAAGCAGAAATAGATGTAAGTAGTTACTCCCAAGGAGAATTCATGGCGCGGCCACGCAAGTCACTTCACAATGAGTCATTTCTGAGAGCAGCTCTAGAAGGATTAGAGCTGATGAAGCAACGTATTGAAAACCAGCTTAGTGATGTGCGCTCGCAGCTTGGGTTAGGATCGAGCCGGCGGGGACGTCCTGCCGGAAGCAAGAACAAGAAGGCGGTTGCTGAGAAGGCGCCCGGAAAGCGGCGGAAGATGAGCGCGGCGGCGCGCAAACGGATCGCCGCGGCTCAGAAACTCCGCTGGGCCAAATTCCACGCTTCCAAGAAGTCATAGCCCCAGTCGAAGCGGCGGCTGATCTCATCCACCGGGCCGTTCGCAACCACTTTTCCCTTTTCGAAAAACACCGCGCGGCTCGCCAGCGCGAGCGCGAATTGGATGTCGTGCGTCACAATCAGCTTGGCCTGGGGCAGGCTCCGCAACAGTTCGCCGATCTGGCGGCGTCCCGGCGGATCCAGAAATGTAGTGGGCTCATCCAGAACCAGGATTTCAGGCTGCATCGCCAGCACGCCGGCCAGCGCCGCCCGGCGCTTCTCGCCCGCGCTCAAATGATACGGCGCCCGCCCCGCGATATGCGCCATCCCCACCTGCGCCAGCGCATCGCGCGCTGTTTTCTCCGCCGCCGCCGGGTCCAAGCCTTGATTCAAGGGTCCGAAAGTCGCGTCCTCCAGAACTGTCGGCATGAACAACTGCTCGTCCGAATCCTGAAACACCATCCCGATCTTCGCGCGCACTTTCTGGAGCGTGTCGCGTTGCACCCGCATTCCGCACACCAGCACCTCGCCCTCGCCGGAGAGCAGTCCGTTCAGATGGAGCACAAAGGTGGTCTTCCCGGAACCATTGGCGCCGAAAAGCGCCACAGTCTCGCCCGGATACAGTTCAAAATCCACGCCGTCCAGCGCCTGCGTGCCATCGTCGTAGCGATAGCGGAGATTGCGGACTTGAATCAGCGGCGTCATAGGAAGCGCGCCGCGATGCGGACACACACCAGTGCGGCGCACACGGCAAGAGCAAACACCGCATCCGGCCATCGGAAACGGCTCAAACGCAGCGGCCGGAACCGGCCTTCAAACCCGCGCGACAACATCGCCCGATGGGTCCCTTCCGCGCGCCCATATGACCGCGCGAACAGAACCGCCAGCGCTCCGGTAGCCGCCGTCCATCCGGTCTTGCGATTGGCGCGCGCAGTTCCCTTCCGGCATGCCGCGGCCAGACGCATATGCTGCGCCTGCTCGGAGATCACGAACAGGTAACGGTACAAAAACTGGATCACCAGCACCAGCAGCCGCGGCACCCGCAGCCACTCCAGCCCCACCAGCAGCGCCGGGAGCGGCGTAGTGGCCGCCAGCAGCAGCACCGCCAGCGCGGAGAGATAACTCTTCTCCACTAATGCGATTGCTCCCGCTGTGTCCCCCGCCAGCCAGCTTGCCACTCCAAACGCCGCCGAGAATGGCAGCACCGCCGCCGCGCGCAGCAGCATTCGCAACACCGGCAGCCGCGCCGATACAATCCCGGCGATCAAGAGCAACGCATAAACGGCGATGATGACCGTCCGTTGCAGCGGCGTAGTGGCCAGCGCCACCAGAAAAACCAGCGTGGCGATGGTCTTCGCCCGCGCATCGCGCGCATGCCAGAGGCTGTGTCCGTGGCTCCAACGGTCGAGCGTGATGTGATTCAACTCAGACGCTCCTCTGCCGGCGGATCAGGCGCCCCGCAATCACGCAAGCTGCGAATACTAGCGTCAAGCCGGCCAAGCCCGCCGCCGCGCGCTTCAGCCAGATCGAACTCAGCACCGGAACCGCGTAATCGGCCAGCGGCGCGTGGAAGGCGGATCCACCCCCCAGCCCAAGCTGGGATCCCAGGCGTTGCAATCCGTCCGGCGCCGTGGAAGCCAGCATGAATCCAGCCACCACTAGCAGCACCGCCGCTATAGCCACCGCCGCCATCATCTTGCCGCCCGATGCCGACGGCTCGCGACGCCACACCGGATTCAACTTCTCGATGGAGCCGAGCACCGCCACGGTAATGGCGCCCTCCAGCAGCGCGCTCACCGCGAACAGCCCCGCGGAAACCAGCACCACCGCGCCCGGCATTCGCACTCCCGACACCAGTAATTCGCTCAATGCCAGCCCCGCGCTCACCAGCACCGAAAGAAACGCGCCGACGAAAATCGCGATCCGCCGATTCGACCCGCCACCCCAGATCCGGAACGGGAGCCAGGCCGCCAGCACCCCCGCGATGCCCATGTTGAAGACATTGGCTCCTAGCGCGAGGACGCCGCCGTCCTGGAATACCAGCGCCTGTACCGCGATAATCGCGGTCATCGCCACTGTCGCCGCCGCCGGCCCCAGCGTGTAAGCCAGCAGCGCCCCGCCCACCAGATGCCCGCTGGTCCCCAGCCCCACCGGAAAATTGATCATCTGCGCGGCGAATACGAAGGCCCCCATCACCCCCAGCATCGGTATCCGCGACCCGTCGCCCAGGTCTTTGCCGGCCCGCCGCGCAATTATTGCAAACGCCGGCGCGGTCACCACGTCCAGCGATGCCCAGACGGGAACGGACAAGAAATTGTCCGGAATATGCATTGGTAACGTTTCCACCGTAGCACGATCCCCCATTCCGTGCCACGGGGTTGCTCCGGCTGTGCCAGCTTGACCAATAAAGAAACTCCAGAGTATCATACTAATGTCGATAGACAATGTATAGAATACGGGAAGGCGTGAAACAGGTCCTGATTGCCTGCGCGCTCGCGCTTGCCGAAAGCCCACTTTACGGCCAATACGATAAGATAGCCGGACTGGGCTCCGATTCCGCGCGTGCTCCAATCGGCGGACCGGCGTCGTCGCCGCCGGTTTCGATAGAGCGGTACGAGCTCCCGGACTTCCGCCCGACCGGCGAGTTGAACGACCGGCTTCCAAAGTGGCTGCAATTTGGTCTCGATGAGCGATTGCGTCTGGAACGCAGCGGCAATAGCGATTCGTATTTCCTCAATCGCTTTCGGGTGGGCATGCTTCTACAGCCGGCACAATGGTTCAGGGTGGTAGCGCAGGTACAGGACGCGCGCTCATTCTTCCAGAAGCCGCCCCTCGGGCCGCCGAACAACGTGAGGTGGGACCTGAAATTGGCTTATGCCCAGTTCGGCGATTCCGAGAAGCAGCCGATCTCCTTCACAGTCGGCCGGCAACTGATCGATTACAACAACACCATCCTGGGAAACTCGGAATGGCGCAACCAGGCGCGCTCCTATGACGGCGTGGTGGCCAATATTCACGCGGACCGATTCCGGGTGGCGCTCTTTGCCGCCTCGGTTGTGAACCCTTTGCTGAACGGCATTTCACACCACCAGGAAGGGAACAACATCTATGGCGCATACGGCTGGATCACTCGCGTGCTTCCCAAGTCGTCAATCGAGCCGTTCATGCTCTGGCGCGTTGCGCCCAGCGCCGCAGTCGAGGCGAGCAAATCCAAGACCGGTCGCCTTGGCGAGCAGGCGTACGGTTTCCGGATTACAGGAACCGGCATTGCGAACTTAGACTACCGCTACGAACTGGTGCTGGAGCGCGGGTGGGCCGGCCCGAACAGCATCCGCGCCCGGGCCACCACGGCCGGCCTGGGTTATACTCTTGCCGCGCATAGCTGGAAGCCTCGCTTCTTCACGGGCTACGACTACGCCTCCGGCGACCGGAATTCAACCGACGGCACGCACGGGACGTTCGACACGATGTATCCGACGGCCCACGATCGGTTCGGGATCACAGACCAGTTCGGCTGGCAGAACATCGTAGCTTGGCGCAGCGGGGCCACCATCATTCCGCATCGACGCTGGTCAATCACCGCGCAGTACATCGACTTGTGGCTCGCGAGCGCCTTCGATGCGGCTTACAACTCATCGGGCGGGGTCATCCGGCGTGACCCCACCGGGAAGTCCGGAAGGCGTCTTGCGCAAGAGGTGGATGTCTACACCTGGTATGAAATCAACCGTCAAGTGCACATCGGCACGGGCGTCGGCCAGATACGGCCAAGCGAGTTTCTGGCCAGCGCCGGTAAGGGGGCTCCATATATTTATCCTTACTTCGTGATCGAGATGTTCGACGGAAAGCGGGTGCGTTAGCCGGCCGCCGGTGGCCGGCCACCCCGGATCGCGCTACGCTGGCTATGACCATGCACGAACTCAGCCGCATTGGCGTCGCCATTGACTCTCACCTGCTTAAGAAGTTCGACCGCCTGATAGCCTCGCGGGGCTACACCAACCGGTCTGAAGCATTCCGCGATCTCATTCGCGACGAACTGGTGGAGCGCACCTGGGAACATCCCGAGGCCAGCGTTGTGGGAACCGTGACCCTGGTTTATGACCATCACACCCGCATGCTCAATGAAAAACTCACCGACATGCAGCATTCGCATTTCCGCCAGATCCTCTCCACGCTGCATGTTCACTTGGATCACGATAATTGCCTCGAAGTACTGGTAGTGCGAGGCAAAGCCGGCGACGTGAAGAAGATCGCCGACTCGCTCATCAGCACGAAAGGCGTGAAGCATGGCCGCCTCACCATCACCGCCACCGGAGCGGAGTTGTGATTGTTGGCATCGGCACCGATCTCGCTGAAGTGGACCGCATCGAGCGCGCGATCGAGCGCCATGGTCCCCGCTTCATCCAGCGCGTATACACCGCTGGCGAGATCGCGTATGTGGAACGCCGCAAGGCTGGACGCTTTGAGCGCTATGCGGCCCGCTTCGCCGCCAAGGAAGCCGGCATGAAGGCGATCGGCACCGGCTGGCGCAGGGGCGTGCGCTGGCGCGATTTCGAAACCGCGAACCTGCCCTCGGGAAAGCCCACGCTCCGCTTCCACGGCGTAGCCGCCGCTGTCGCCGAGAAACTGGGGGTCCGGAACATCTCGCTCTCGCTCACTCACACGTCCGTGCAAGCCATGGCCGTCGTGATTCTGGAAGGGTAATCGCGGATTTACAAACTGGACCGCTCGCGCAGATCTTCCACCGGAACGCCGGCCCGGAGTTGCGCATCCTCCAGCCGTTTGGCTTCCTGCCACGTGAACAGCATCCGGTGCGCCACCGTAATATTGGACAGCACCGCCACCACCCACAACACCGGCGCCATGCGGTCAAACAGCGCTCCGATGATCAGCAGCACCACGCGCTCGGGCCGTTCCATGAAGCCGACCTTGCAGCTCGGTATGGTGTTCTCGGCGCGCGCTCGCGTGTAGCTTACCATCACCGACCCCGCCATCACGATGGCTGTCAGCACCACGTAAAAAGGCCGGTTGATGGATCCATACCAGACCAGCAAACCCATCAGCAGCGCCAGATCCGAATAGCGGTCCAGCACCGAATCGAAGAATCCGCCGAAGCGCGTGACCTGGTTGGTCTCGCGCGCCACGCGGCCATCCACCATGTCGAAAATTCCCGCGCCGATAATCACAAACCCGGCCGTTCGAAACTGGCCGGCCGCCAGCAGCACCGCCGCCGCGATATTAATTACCAATCCGAGGAAAGTAAGTACGTTGGGATGAATCTTGGATAGCGCCAGTCCGCGCACGATCAAACGGATCACCTTGTTGCAGGTAACCCCGATTGCGCGTGTTGCCGTCATAGCCGTCTCTTCTCGATTCTATCCGAAAGCGCGTCAGCCTGGCGCTACGTATCCAGGCAGTTCGTGAATAGTGGTCAGCTTAAGGATTTCCATTTCCCGGGTGCCATCCGGAATTTGGACCTTCACCGTATCGCCCTCGCGCTTTCCAAGCAGGGCTTTGCCGATGGGCGAGGTTGTCGAAATGCGGCCCTTTGCCAGATCGGATTCCTCGGTGGTCACCAGTTTATAGGTCACCTCGCAATCCTTTTCATAGTCCAGAACTACAACCATCGAACCCAGTCCCACGCGATCCCGAGGGATGCGCGACATGTCGATCATGGAGACCTCGCGCAACCGGGATTGCAGTTGCCCCAGGCGGGCGTTTACTACGCCTTGGCGCTCCTTGGCCGCGTGATATTCCGCGTTCTCCTTAAGATCCCCATGCGCCCTCGCCTTGGCGATCTCCCGGGGCAGCTCAATCCGCAGCTCATTCTCGAGCGCGGCGATCTGCTCTTCGAGCTTCTTCTTCAGCTCTTCCATGCCGGATAGCTTTCCACAAGGCCATTATACGGCGTGGGGCAGGCGGTTTCGCCTGCCGCCGGCCTATTGCCCCGTAATCGTCAGATCTTTTGAAACCGCCCCCGCGTCAATGTGGAAAACGTTATTCCCCGCCGCCGGACCAAGCCTCACCACCAGTTCCAAAGCCCCAGGAATATCGGCATCCACCGAAAACAGTGAAATTACGCTGCCTCCACCGTCGGTGATGGTAACGTTGGGCGCCGCCGCCAGCGCGATCCCCTCCGCGTCTGTGATCCGTAGCACAATCGATTGCCTCGAGCCGCGGCGCGCGCTGGTGGGTGGATTAAACACGCTGACATACTGTGCCGTCTGCGACCCCACGCCGTACCAATAGGGCACCGCTGTCACGGTCTGGTTCTGCGAACCTTGAATCTGCAGAAAGCCCCAATACGATCCTGGCGCCAGCCCCGAG
Source organism: Acidobacteriota bacterium (assembly GCA_030776455.1). Taxonomy (GTDB): domain Bacteria; phylum Acidobacteriota; class Terriglobia; order Bryobacterales; family Bryobacteraceae; genus JALYHQ01. Next base: position 23,689 of record JALYHQ010000149.1, read on the forward strand.
TTGGTGTACTGCACGGCTACATCCTGGCTCTGCCCGGGCAAGAGTTGCACCGTATTCATAGCCAGGGCGGGCGCCGGACCGTTGACCGGCTGCGCGACGATCGAGAAAGTATCCGCATTCGTACTTACGTTGCTCACCGTCAGTGTGCGGGTCTGATCCGCCGTGTCGGACCCGATCCCGAAACTGAGCGACGCCGGCACAGCCGTCGATGTGGCCGTCAGCGCCGCGAATACATTCAGGATTCCGCCGCCCGCCCGCTGCAGCGGAAGCTGTTGTCCCGAGTCGACGATCACAGGCACCCCGGTATCGATCAGCAGCGACCGGTATTGTTGCGCGGTGAGTCCGGGTCGAGCCGCCTTTACCAGCGCCGCCGCGCCCGCGGTCATAGGCGATGAGAAACTGGTCCCGCTCTCCACCACGAAGCCCGACCCGTTGGTAGCGGTGTAAATGGTATCGCCGATCGCGAGTAAATCCGGCTTGATTCCGCCGTCGGTATTCGGCCCGCGGCTTGAAAAGCCACTGATCTGATTAGCGGGCGACGCAATCGCCTGCAGCGAAAAGTCGAGCGTCGCGCTCACCGTCCCGCCGGCGATCTGTTGCTTGGCCGCAATCCCGTTCGGGTAGCTCACCATAGCCGCCGGAAGCGTTGCTCCGCCCACTGCCATCACAATCGCATCCGGCCTCGCGGCGTCCGTGTAAATCAGCGCGGCTACCGCCCCGGCGCGCGCCACGTTGTTGATCTTGTCTTCGAAAGGGCACACGCCGCGCAGCACCAGCGCGATGGATCCGGGCAGACTCCCATCGGGCAGCGGGCCGCAAGCCATTCCATTCGAATCGAGCGGAGCGACATCCGCCAGCGGCGCGCTGATTGGCGAAGACGAATTCCTGCCGTTGCCCGGAATCGCCAGCACCGGAGGTCCGTCGCCCAGCTTTTCGGAACCGCCGAAAATGCGGTCGTTCAATGCGCTTCCCACGGTGATCGCGCTGGGCGAAGTGCCGGGCGAAGCAATGGTATTCAGATCCGATCCTTCGTTGCCCGCGGCGATGGTGACTATCGCTCCCAGCGCCACCGCGTTCTCCACGGCCTCCACCAGCGGATCGTCGCCCCGCCGCGTCGCGGGGATTCCACCCAGGCTCAAGTTCAGCACGTCCATTCCATCCGCCACCGCGTCGTCAATCGCCAGCAGGATCAAATCGATCGGCGCGCCCGAATTTGGATCGGGAAACACTTTGTAATTTCCGAGGTATGCCTTCGGCGCGACTCCGGTGATGGGACCATACGGCCCAGTCGCGGACCCGCCCGCAGCCGTCATCGCGACGCCCGTGCCGTGTCCTTCCACGTCCAGCGCCGGCGGTCCATCCTCAACGGCCGTTTCGGTATACGCCCTGGCGACGATGATTCGCCCGTTCGTGTACATCAAATCGCTGTCTTTGTTGATTCTCGGAAAACCGTCCGGCATCGGCAGCGAAGCGTCTTGAAAAGCCGGATGGCTGGAATCGATTCCCGTATCGATAATGGCGATCTTCACGCCCAAACCGGCCTGATCTTGCCCGCCGATCAGATTCCACGCCTCGGGGACGTGCACTAGCGGCAGCGCATGATCCAGTGACCGGTGGTACATCCGCACCTCGTGCACGTGCCGCACTCCCGGCATGTTCCGCAGCCTCGCGGCGTTCTCCGGCGCGATCCGGACCAGCAGTGCGTTCGCCACCGCGCGCGTGCTGCCCCACACCACGCCGCCTTCCCGTTCGATGGCCTCGCGTGCGGTGCCTTGCTGCCGCGTCATGCCGCCAACCCGCGCGGGCCGGCCCTGCAGCTCCACGATGTATCGCCCGGGGACCACTTGAGCGCGCAGAGAGATGCCCGCCGCGAGAACCAGGAAAAGGAGGATGGAATTTCGCTGCATGCCGGTACTTGTATTGTAATAAGCCCCGCCTCGGCCCAAATGTTGCAATTCGACAACGAGGGGCAGAAATGTTACCATAAGTGAAAGAGGCCCTACAAGTCCCCCCATGGCAATAAAAACTGCTTTCAATCAAGGTGGTCAGATCGAGCACGCCAAGTACGGCTTGGGTTCCGTGCTTTCGTGCACGGAAGAGCACGTTGTGATCAAGTTCGACGACCACGGCGAAAAGAAATTCGTTCTCTCCATTGCGTTGCCCGCGCTCAAGAAGAGTGACCGGACTCCGCCAGTAGAGAAAAAGCGCGCAACCCGCAAAAAAGCGCCCGTAACCGCCGCCGCTCATTAAGCGGTCTCCCTCCTGGTAGCAACGGCGATGGCGAAGCTCCTGTTCGGCATCGCCCCCTTCGATCCCATCGCGTTCATCGCCGCCGCGGGCCTGCTGCCTCTCGTCGCCTGCCCGAGTGGATCCCATGATCGCCTTGCGGTGAGAGTAGCGCCCCGAGAGAAACGGGTCGGCGACTTTGGCGTCTATAACCAGGCACTCGCCTCCCCACATGACCCGGCGAAAAAAGGGCTGGCTGATCGGAACCGCGGCCGCGCTGCTGATTTTTGGCGTGGCGGTATGGGTCGCTGTATCCGAAATCTCGAAGCGTTTTGAACCGCTAATCCGGGCGCAGGCCATCCGATACTTGCGCGGGCGGTTCCAGAGCGACGTTGACCTGGCGGCGCTGCATGTCCACTGGCCCAAGATGTCGGCGCTGAACATTCTGCGCACGCACGGGCGGGGCTACAAAGTTGTGGTCGAAGGCGAAGGCCTGGCGTAGCGCTTCGGCGGCGCGCGCAATGTACCGCCGTTGTTCGTTATCCGCAAGGTCCAGTTCCTGGTGGATCTGGGAACGCTCAGCGATGAGCGCAAGACCGTCGAGGACGTGTGGATAGAAGGGATGCAGATCACAATCCCTCCGAAGGGGGAGCGCCCGCACGTGCCGGTGGAGAATAACGACCGGTTTCACGTAATCATCAAAGACGTGCGGATTGGCGATGCGCAGCTGGTGATTCTGCCGCGCGACCAGGGCAAGGCGCCGCTGAAGTTCCAGATCCAGCATCTTACTTTGCGGTCCAACGGCCTGGACGGGCCCATGAATTACGAGGGCGCGCTGACCATTCCCAAGCCGCCTGGACTGGTCAAGAGCCACGGAAGCTTCGGCCCTTGGGCCGCCGGCGAGCCGGGCGATACGCCGCTTGCAGGCGAATACACTTTCGACAAAGCCGATCTGGGCGTGTTTAACGCCATCGCTGGCACTCTGAACTCATCGGGCAGATTCGACGGTACGCTCGACTCGGTGCATGCGAAGGGTGAAGCGTCGGTGCCGGACTTCCGGCTGAAGGCAGTGGGCAATCGGGTACCGCTGTTCACTCGATTTGAGGTGGAAGTGGACGGGACCAACGGCGACACAATCCTCAAACCCGTAAGCGCGCGGCTCGGCAAGACGTCGTTCACCACTACCGGCGCGGTGATACGGCATGAAGAACAGCGGCGTCACGCGATCAATCTGAAGGTGATCATGCCCGACGGCGACCTGCGCGACCTGCTGCGAATTTCGACGAAGAAGGCGCCATTTATGGTGGGCCGGATCACGCTGAACACCACCATCGGGATTCCTCCGTTCAGTGGACCTGTCAAAGAAAAGCTGGCGCTGGATGGCCGGTTCGAAGTTCGCGACGCCCGCTTTATGGGCGCCAGCATTCAAGCACAAGTGGATCAGCTTAGCCGCCGCGGGCAGGGGCAGCCGAAGAATGAGGAGATCGAGCAGGTGCTCTCGAACATGCGAGGGGCGTTCCGGCTGGAGAACGAGGTGATGACCTTTCAGTCGCTTTCATTCGGAGTGCCCGGCGCGGATGTCGATCTGGCGGGCGTCTACGACATGGACAAGGACACGCTGGATTTTCACGGCGCGCTGAAGCTGGACGCCAAAGTCTCACAAACGATGAGCGGCTGGAAGCGCTGGGCGCTGAAACCGGTGGATCCTTTTTTTGCGAAGAATGGAGCGGGGACGTACCTGCAGATTCAGGTGGTGGGGAGTTCACGGCAGCCCAAGTTCGGTCGCGGTCGCGAAGGGAAGTAGCACAGGGCCATGCCCTGTCCGGCACCTGCTTCAATATCGATTACGAGCACCCTATCGTGCCGCGAACGCTCCGTTCCGGTCGCTGACGCTCGCGGCTCTGCTTGCGGCGATGCGGCGCTGGGTGGACAGTACGGCGCGCAACAAGCGCAGTTACCGGAACTCGCTCTGCAGTTTATCCAACGCGGCCGAGCCCGGACACAGCTTGTCAAACGGCAGGCTCGACAGGGCCGTATCCACGGTGTTGTTCATCTCATGTACGTCGCCGACGCTCTCGTCGATGTACAGGAGTCCCGTCACCACTTCACCCTTGCCCTGCCGCTCGTGCAAGTAGTTATACACCGCACCACGATCGGTGGGATCGTATCCCTTGGGCACAGCGGTGAACTTGACCACGCTGCCGTCATGCATGGTGACGCTGGTGGCGCCGTTGGTCGAGATCTGCGCCAGAATTTCGAGGGCGGGCGGGACGAAATCCGTCTCGGTGGCCTTCAGCTCATGCTCGCGGGTGTACAGGTAGCTCTTGGTGGATCCGGCATGATCGTTGAACGTGACACACGGTGAGATCACGTCTACCAGGGCGAATCCACGGTGAGCCAGCGCGGCTTTCAGTATGGGAACCAGCTGTTCCTTGTCTCCCGAAAAACTGCGCGCAATGAAGGTGGCTCCGATGCTCAAGCCGAGGCTCACGGGATCGATGGGCGACATGCGATTGGGCTCGCCGCGCTTGCTTTTCGATCCGATGTCCGCCGACGCCGAGAACTGTCCCTTGGTGAGACCATACACGCCGTTGTTTTCGATGATGTAGAGCATCCGCAGATTGCGGCGGATGGCGTGGCACAGGTGGCCCAGGCCAATGGACAGCGAATCGCCATCGCCGCTGACGCCGATATAGGCGAGCTCGCGGTTGGCTGCGTTGGCGCCGGTGGTAATGGCCGGCATGCGCCCGTGCGCGGAGTTGAATCCATGGGCATCGTTGACGAAATAGGCCGGCGTCTTTGAGGAACAACCGATCCCGCTCATTTTGGCGATGCGGTGCGGCTGTGTCGAGAGTTCCCACAGCGCCCGGACGATGGCGGCGGTGATGGAATCATGCCCGCAGCCCGCGCAGAGCGTGGACATGGACCCTTCGTAGTCGCGAATGGTCAGGCCGAGATCGTTCTTCCGCAGGCTCGGATGGGTCGCGATGGGTTTAGCGATGGACGGCATCTTTAATCTCCAACTGGGCCGTGATTCCGTCGATGACGTGGCGGGCGCTCAGCGGGAACCCGCCATACACCAGCACGGAACGCAGCTTTTCTTTCGCGACGCGTGTTTCCAGAGTCAACAGCGATTTGAGCTGGGCATCGCGATTCTGTTCGATGACGAAGTAAAACTCGTGCTGCTCGAGGAACGCTTCCACGGTTTCATCGAACGGGAACCCTCGAACGCGCATGCAGTCGGCGGCAATTCCCTGCGAGTCGAGAATGTCGAGCGCCTCGCGAACCGCGGGATCGCAGCCACCCAGCGTGACCACTCCGAAACGGGCGCCCGGACGGGTCCGGATCTCGGGCTCGGGTACAAACTTCGCGGCGGCCTTGTGCTTACGAGCCAGGCGATCCAGCACTTCCTGATACTCATCGGGAGTCTCGGTGTAGCCGCCCAGCTTGTTGTGTCCTGACCCGCGCGTGAAATACGCGCCCTTGCCGTTCATGCCCGGCAATGTACGGGGCACTACTTCGTTCTCGTCTTCATTCATGTAGCGGCGGAATTTTCCGATTTTCTCAATATCCTCAGCTGTGAAGACACGGCCTCGGTCGGGCTTCCACGCATCGTTCCAGGTAAGCCGCGGCACCACCCAGTCATTCATGCCGATGTCCAGGTCCGACAGCAGGAACACAGGCGTCTGGAAGCGCTCCGCGAGGTCAAAGGACTGCACCGCAAACTCGAAACATTCCTTCGGGCTGGAGGGGAACAGCAGAATGTGTTTGGTGTCGCCATGCGACGCGTAGGCGCACTCCAGCAGGTCGCCTTGCTGCGTTCGGGTGGGCATACCGGTGGAAGGGCCGACGCGCTGGACATCCACGATGACCGCGGGTATCTCGGCGTAGTTGGCCAGGCCCAGCAGCTCATTCATCAGCGAGATGCCGGGCCCGGACGTCGACGTGAAGGCTCGCGCGCCGTTCCAATTGGCGCCGATCACCATGCCAATAGCCGCCAACTCGTCTTCGGCTTGAATAATCAGAAAGTTCTTCTTCTTGGTTTCCGGATCCACCCGGTACTTTTCGCAGAAGCCCTTGAATGCATCCATCACGGAAGTGGAGGGAGTGATGGGATACCAGGCGGCTACGGTAGCGCCCGCATAGACGCAGCCGAGCGCGATGGCGGTGTTGCCGTCAATCAGGATCTTATCGCCGTTCTCATCCATGCGCTCGAGATGGAACGGCAGCGGGCATTCGAAGTTTTCCCGGGCGTAATCGTATCCCAGCCGCAGCGCGGTGCGATTGGACTGCTGCAGCGCCTTCTTGGCCGCGAACTTTTCGGTGAGCAACTCTTCCACTACGCCCATCTCGATATCGAGAGCCGCGATCAGCGAGCCGGCGTAAGCGATGTTCTTCATTAGAATCCGCTCGCGCGGGTCCGCGAAATGCTCATTGCACAGATGCGCGAGGGGCACGCCCAGGAAAGTTATGTCGTCCCGGTGCAGCGCGGCGTCCAGGGGCCACGTGGAATCATAGAGCACGTATCCGCCGGTGCGCACTTCGGCCACATCGCGCGCATAGGTCTGCGAGTTCATGGCCACCATCAGGTCATAATCCAACGCCCGCGCGGTATGCCCGTCGCGGTTCACTCGGATCTCATACCAGGTTGGCAATCCTTGAATATTCGAAGGGAACAGGTTCTTTCCGGAAACCGGAACACCCATCCTAAACATGGCCTGCATCAGCAAGCTATTGGCGCTTGCCGAGCCGGTGCCATTTACATTCGCCAGCTTAATGGCGAAATCGTTCACGCGCTGACGGTCGCGGTCGCGCACTCGGTTCTCCCTGCATATGGTATTGAAAGCTCAAATTTCAGCATGTCCCACGCCGCGGTGGGGCAGCGCTCGGCGCACAGACCGCAGTGTACGCACACGTCTTCGTCCTTGGCCATGATTCTGGCGGTTTGCGGCAGCGGCGCCGATACATATAATGCCTGCGTCAAATTGATGGCCGGCGCCGAGAGCCGCGCGCGCAGATCGGCTTCGTCGCCGTTGCGCGTGATGGTGAGGCACTGCACGGGACAAATGTCGATGCATGCGTCGCACTCGATACAGCGCTTGGCGGTGAAGTCGGTTTCAATGTCGCAGTTCAGACAGCGCTGCACTTCGCGCGCCGTTTGTTCCGCGCTGAAGCCCAGCTCTACCTCGATGTTGAGTTTCTCGAAGCGGCGTACCAGATCGGCGTGCTTCATCTTCTGGCGCGATGCCGGATTGTAGTCGTTGTGATAGCTCCACTCGCTCATCCCCATTTTCTGGCTGATGAGGTTCATGGCATAAGGCAGGCGATCGGCAACCGGGAGGCCTTCGCAGTAATTGTGAATCGAGATGGCGGCCTGGTGCGCGTGTTCCACGGCCCAGATGATATTTTTGGGACCAAACGCCGCGTCGCCGCCGAAGAACACGCCGGGCCGCGTGGACTGCATGGTCTTTTCATCCACTACCGGCACGTCCCACTTGTCGAACTCGATACCCAGATCTCGCTCGATCCAAGGGAACGCGTTCTCCTGGCCGATGGCGAGAATCACATCGTCACAGGGCAGGATTACGGTATCGATGACGCGCGAGTTCTTCGCTTTCTCATCCCACTCAAGACGCTCGAACTCCATGCCGGTGAGCTTCCCGTTCTCGATGACGAAGCGCTTGGGTGCGTGATTGATGACTATCTCAACGCCCTCTTCCTCGGAATCCTCAAGCTCCCAGGAGGAGGCTTTGAAGTACCCACGAGGGCGGCGCGCCATCACTTTGATGTCCTTGCCGCCGAGCCTGCGGGAAGAACGGCAGCAATCCATGGCGGTATTGCCGACGCCGATGATCAGTACCTTTTCGCCGATGGACTCGATGTGGCCGAACGCCACCGAGCCCAGCCAGTCAATTCCGATGTGAATGCGATCCGTGTCATAGCGGCCCGGAATATCCAGGTTCTTGCCGCGCGGCGCGCCGCTGCCCACAAAGACTGTGTCAAAGCGCTGCTCCAGCAAGCTCCGCATGCTTTCGACGGGACTGGAGTAGCGGATATCGACGCCCATGTTGAGGATGGTGTCGATCTCTTCGTTCAATACGCTCTCGGGCAGCCGAAAGGCGGGAATGTTGGTGCGCATCAATCCGCCGGGCTCATCCAGCTTTTCCAGAATAGTGACCTGGTAGCCCAGCGGCATGAGATCGTTCGCCACCGTCAACGATGCAGGTCCGGCGCCGATGCAGGCCACGCGCTTTCCGTTCTTCTTCTGTGGAATGCGGGGCAGCAGATGCGCGATGTCGCCGCGCAGGTCCGCGGCTACGCGCTTGAGCCGGCAGATGGCCACCGGCTTGCCGTCCACACGCTCGCGCCGGCAGGCCGGCTCGCACGGGCGGTCGCAAGTGCGTCCCAGAATGGCCGGAAAAACATTCGATTCGCGATTGAGCATGTACGAATCGGTGTACCGGCCCTGCGCGATGAGGCGGATATACTCGGGCACATTGGTGTGCGCCGGGCAGGCCCACTGGCAGTCTACGACCTTGTGATAGTAGTTCGGATCACGAACGTCCGTCGGTTGCAATCATCCCCCGTTGCTGGATTCTTTATTGTACCTCGCCAGGTTATCCGGTAATGGGCCTGCTGCATGTTGAGTGAAATGAAGCGGCTACTGGCACGTCAAACTGGGTGATGCGTAGTTTCTTAGCTCTCATTCTCTTTATTTTCACCGTGTCAGCACAAACGGGCTCCGGACCCCGGCCACCCGTAGTGCTGGTGGATGGCTATCACCTGTTCTGCGACTCCTCCTTTTCCACCTCCACCGGCGACTTCGCCAATATGGAGCAGTACCTGCGCGCGGAAGGCGTGCAGGTGTACTTCTTCGGCACCTGCTCGATTGGGGGCAAGCCGCGAATTGAGAAACTGGGGATCGCACTCGGCCAGCTTATCGACAGCATTGGAGCGCCGAAGGTGGACCTGGTGACGTTCAGCATGGGTGGTCTGGTGGCGCGGTCCTATCTCGCGGGCCAGCAGCCCACCGACACCGTGGCGCAGCCTGCGTTCACTACTCCGCCGCTGCGCGTTCGCAAATTCGTAGCTATCGCGAGCCCGAACTTCGGCGCGCTCTTTCCAGGCTCTCTCTCCTTTTTCGCGCCCGATTCGGAGGTTACGGAGTTGATCCCCGGGAGCCGGTATCTTTTCGATCTGGCTACCTGGAACAATAACCACGACGACTTGCATGAGGTGGATGCGCTGGCGATCATCGGTAACAATGGAGGCGTCTTTGGCGGCCCCAACATCGACCACACCAGCGATGGCCTGGTAACGGTGACGTCGGCGTCCCTGCTGTTCGCGACGCCCGATGAGCGCACTCGAATCATTCCTTACTGCCACACTGATAATCCTCTGTACATCGTTTTTTCGGGTGGCTGTACTGGCCTTCCGATAGCGAAGATCAGGGCTACCGATCACCTCGCATGGCAGATTGTGGATTCGTTCCTGTCCGATACGCCTGCTTGGCGCACGCTGGGGCATACTCCCAGCCAGGATCCGGTGCTGTCCAAATACGGAGGGACGGAAACTGAACCGCGAAACGCTTCAGACGTGCAGTCCGGCGATATTCAAGAACGGGATCTGATTACGAACACGACACCGGGCACGTTTACCAGCACCATCACCAAGCCCGGGCCCGCGATAGCACTGGTGGTCCCATCCGCCGGTCGCGTCGCCAGCATCGAAGTGGCGCCCAGGATGATCGTGTCGATCTACGGTAAGAGTCTGAGCGGCGGCACGGTGACAATGAACGGCACGGCTCTGACGGTGTTCTACGCGGGAGATAACCAGATCAATGCGCTGCTTCCGGAGACCACAGCTGTAGTGGCGCCCCTGACGGTGACCGCGGCGAGCGGAAAGAGCTCGGTGAATCTTGTCTTCGCCAGCGCGGTGCCCGCCGTGTATACGCTGGACAGCTCGGGAACGGGACCGGCGGCCATCATCCGGACGAGCAACGTGATTTCGCTGTTCTTGACAGGGCTTGGATTCACTACCACGCCCACGGTGAAGATCGCTGGTATTCCAACTACGATTAATTATGCGGGTCCGGCGCCCGGGTATCCGGGTCTGGATCAGATCAATTTCGTGATTCCGGCCGCGGACGCGAACGGAGTGCCACTGCCGCTGGGCGTGGCTCTTCCGGTGGTAGTGGAGGCCGGGGGCCATACCAGCAACACGACGACCGTTACGCTTTAGCTACCCTGCCCCCAGGTTTGAAAAAACGAAGCCAGACACCTATAAAGCATTTAGCTTCAGAGGTTTATCGTCTGTATTTCCCCGTTGCCCCAGACCGTGTAGCGGCCCACGCCGGTCCACTGGCCGGCGCGAAGGTAGGGTAAGAACTCGGACAAAACGCCTTCGTACTCCGCGAGTCCGACAAAGCCTCCGATGCCGTGGACCTGGGCGGTCTTGCTACTGCGGCGATCCAAGTCCACTTCGCGGATGTCGCAGCGGGTCATTTTCACTCGTTCAGCGCGTGCGCCCATGGCGCGAAAATCCAGCTCCAGGGGACCGGGCCCGCATAGTGCGCTCAGTGTGCTGAGGCGATCGCGCAGGCGAGCGAAAAGGGCTCCGAACTCAGGCCGCGCTACGCCTTTCAATTGAGTGGGCGTCACGAATCGTACCTGGCAGCGCGCCACGGCCTCGGGATCCGGATCGAGGCTCAGACAGACCGGGGACGGTTCCACGCCCAACAGATCTGCCTTGCCTCGGCCGGGACCCAGGCCTTCGCGCAGCAATTGGGAGAATGCAAGCGTCAGGTCGCGGAGCAATTCCGGGCGCAGGTCGAACAGGTGAATGTCGAAATGAAATTCCGCGCCGGCGGGGATGGCTCCGTGGAGCCACGCGGCGCGGAACACGAATGGACGAGGCCAGTCCTTCAAGCCGCTGGGCCCGGCGATCGCGGCTTGGGGCTCGAATACGCGGGCGTAGGTGCAAGTGGCGCGCATTTCGCAAGTGCGGGCATCGGGGCAGGCGGGCGGGCAGGACTGCTTGCGCAGGATGATTCCGAACGCGCCGCGGAGGACGTTGCCGGCTTTGCCAGGCGGGAAGTAGAGGGGAGAGAGGGCGCGGAAGTGGAAGCGCGCGCGCTGGAGGTCGAAGTGGATGGAGTGCCTCTCGGCATACTCTAGCATTCGAACGCTTGGCGGGCATGGCCCGGTCCCACGCTGTCTGTCGGCTATCATCGGTGTGTGGGATTCATTGTTGGCGTTCCGAGGGAGACCTTTCCCGGTGAGAGGCGCGTGGCGGTTACTCCGAGGGCCGCGGAAGCTCTGATCAAGGCCGGGATCGGCTTGATAGTGGAGCACTCCGCCGGCATCGCGGCGGGGTATCCGGACAGTCAATATGAAGCGCGGGGCGCGAAACTCGCGGAACGCGGCGATGTATTTCGCGAAGCGGACGCCATTGTTCAAGTGCGCACGCTGGGTGCGAATCCGGATGCCGGCCGCTCCGATCTGCATTTTTTTCGCGGCGGGCAGATACTCATCGGGCTAGCCGAGCCGCTTACTGCAGCGCGCGAGTGCGAGGATCTGGCCGGGATCGGCGTATCGCTGTTCGCGCTGGAGCTGGTGCCGCGCATTACGCGAGCGCAGAGCATGGACGTGCTTTCTTCCATGGCCACGCTGGCCGGTTATGAAGCCGTGCTGCTGGCCGCCACCGCGCTGCCGAAAATATTTCCAATGCTGATGACCGCGGCGGGCACCATTACGCCGGCTCGCGTGTTCGTGCTGGGCGCGGGAGTGGCCGGGCTGCAAGCCATTTCGACGGCAAAGCGTCTGGGCGCGGTGGTGTCGGCTTATGACGTTCGCCAGGCGGTGAAAGAACAAGTGGAGAGCGTGGGCGCGAAATTTGTTTCCTTGGATCTGGACTCCGCGCAATCGGAAGACAAGGGCGGCTACGCGAAATCGATGGACGAGGATTTTTATGCGCGCCAGCGGCAACTGCTGACCGGCGTTCTGCACGATCAAGACGTCGTGATCACGACCGCGTCCGTGCCGGGCCGCAAGGCTCCGGTGCTGATTACGGCGGCGATGGTGGACGCGATGCAGCCGGGGTCCGTGCTGGTGGACATCGCGGCCGAGCGCGGCGGCAATTGCGAGCTGACGCGTCCGGGAGAAACGATAGACCACCACGGCGTCGCCATTCTGGGTCCGCTGAACCTGGCTTCGATGGTTCCCTTCCACGCCAGCCAGATGTTTGCCGGAAATGTCACGGCATTTCTGAAGCTGCTGGCCCCGAAAGGCGAGCTGGCCATGAACCTGGATGACGAAATCCTGCGCGAAACCCTGGTGGTTCACAAGAATGAAGTAGTGCACCCGCGGGTAGCCCAGCTGCTCGGCGTGGGGCAGGTCGGTAATTTGCGGGCCGATTAGCAATCGGCCCTTCCGCATGAGTTTAATCCTCAGTTGCCAGGCCATAGCCAAAACCTACGGCGCCCGCCCTCTATTTGACAACCTTTCGCTCTCGATTTCGGATGGCGAGCGGATAGGCCTGATAGGACCGAACGGCTCCGGCAAATCGACTCTGCTGGGAATTCTCGCGGGGCAAATCCCGCCCGACGGCGGAAATGTTTCGGTACGGAAACTTGCCACGGTAGCATATGTGGCGCAGCAGGACGATCTCCCTGCGGGAGTGACAGTGCGGGAGGCGATGGACTCCACCGCGCGCACGGACGTGATTCTGGGAAAAGCCGGATTCACGGATCAGGAAGCGCCGGTGGATTCGCTCTCGGGGGGTTGGAAGAAGCGGCTGGCCATCTCGCGCGCGCTGCTGCGGAATCCGGATCTGCTGATTCTGGACGAACCCACTAATCATCTGGATCTGGAAGGAATTTTGTGGCTGGAGCGGATGCTGGCCAGCGCGCCGTTCGCCTCATTAGTAGTCAGCCACGACCGCTACTTCCTCGAAAATGCGGCCAACGCGATGGTGGAGATTGACCGCGTGTATCCGGACGGAATCTTTCGGGTAGACGGCAATTACAGCGAGTTTTTGGAGAAGAAAGAGGAGTTCCTGCACGCGCAGGCCAAGCACCAGGACGCGCTGGAGAACCGGGTGCGGCGGGAGATTGAGTGGCTGCGGCGCGGTCCCAAGGCGCGTACGACAAAATCGAAAGCGCGAATCGACAATGCGGGGCGGCTGATGTCGGAGCTGGGCGATCTTTCCCAGAGAACGTCGCAGCGCTCGTTGCGGATGGACTTCACGGGTACGGACCGGCGCACGAAGCGGCTGATGGAAGCCGAGGGAGTGGCGAAGCGGCTGGGCGGGCGCGCGCTCTTCGACGATCTGTCATTTGTGCTGGCGCCGGGAACGCGAGTTGGGTTGCTGGGGCCGAACGGGAGCGGCAAGACCACGCTGTTGCGCATGCTGGCGGGCGAGATGGAGCCGGACAAGGGAACCATGCGGCGCGCGGACGGCATCCAGATTCAATATTTCGACCAGAACCGTGAGCAGCTGGATCCTACTCAGACACTGCGCCGAGCGCTGGCGCCGGAAGGCGATACGGTGAATTTTCGCGGGCGTCCGGTGCATGTGGCGGGATGGGCCGCGCGGTTTCTGTTTCGCGGCGAGCAGCTGGAGCTGGCGGTGTCGCGGCTGTCGGGAGGCGAGCAGGCGCGCGTGCTGATCGCACGGATGATGCTGCGGCCGGCGGACGTGCTGCTGCTGGACGAGCCCACAAACGATCTGGACATTTCGACGCTGGAGGTGCTGGAAGAGAATCTGCTCGATTTCCCGGGCGCGCTGGTGCTGGTGACGCATGACCGCTATCTACTGGACCGGGTGTGCACGGCGATTGTGGGACTGGACGGGCAAGGCGGCGCGGGGCTGTTCGCGGATACAGGCCAGTGGGTACGCGAGGCGGGGCGTCCGGCGGCGAATGCGCGCGAATCCAGCCCGCCGCCGGAACGCGAGCGCAAGCCCGCGAAGAAGCTGACCTTCACCGAGAAGCGAGAGTGGGAGCAGATCGAAGAGCGGATTCTGGAGGCCGAGGAAGCGCTGAAGCGCGCCCAGGAAGAGCTGCAGAATCCAGAGGGGATTTCTAATCCGGCCGTGATGCACGCGCGGCATGAGGCGCTGGTGGCGGCGCAGGCCGAGTCCGACCGGCTGTATGCGCGGTGGGCGGAGCTGGAGTCAAGACTCGCTTGAATTCCCCAACCGTGTACACGGTCCCGGCCACAGGCTGGCGGCGATTCTGGAGAATCCTGAAGCTGGTGTGCATTTCCGCCTATGAGGACAACTGCTTCGGCCTCGCCAAAGGCGCGGCGTACTCTTCCCTGCTGTCCTTTTTCCCCGTGCTGGCGTCCATCGCGGCGATTCTGGTACTGGCCAACGCTGAAGCCGTTGCGAGCGTGCTATCGAGCTTCCTGTTCGAAGTGGTGCCGCCGGGCACCGAGGACCTGGTGAAGTATCAGTTCGCCGTGAAGGGGCAGCGTCCCATCTGGCTGCTGGTAGTGGCGAGTCTGCTATCGCTATGGGCCGCATCGGGCGTGATGATGAGCTTGATGGAGGGATTTCAAGCGGCGTATCGATTACCGTCCGGCCGCTCGTTTCTGCACCAGCGCCTTGTCGCGGTGATGCTGGTGATGCTGACCGCGATTCCCGCCGTGGGCGCATCGGCGCTGATCCTGTTCGCCGGGCGCGCGGAGATCGAGCTGCTGCAATGGGGCGGCGTAGAAACCGAAGGCGAGCAGATCAAGACGGGGCTGATTGTGCTGAGCCGGATCTCGACTTACACCATCGCCTTTCTGGCCACCGTGCTGGCGACGGGACTGCTGTATTATTTCGGTCCGAACCGGCCTCTGAAATTTCGCAGCGTGTGGCCGGGCGCATTTCTGGCGACCCTGCTGTGGCTGCTGGCGACCTCGGGCTTCGCCTGGTATGTGCGCAACATCGCAAACTACAACCTGCTGTATGGCAGCTTAGGAGCGGTGATCGCGCTGCTGGTGTGGATGTACGTGATGGCGATTGTGGCGCTGATCGGATGCGAATTTAATGCGGAGAGGGAGAGGCTGGCGACTGTCCCGCAAGGACACTAAGGAGGTTTATCCTTGCAAATTGTCCACCGCGTGGATAATATACAAGGATGATTGCTCGAAGGCCGCTTCCTATAGTCGCTCAGGCGTTGAAGCGCCAAGCAGCCGTGGCGCTGACCGGACCGCGCCAAGTTGGGAAAACCACGCTGGCGTTGGAGCTGGCTGCTCAAACGCCCTCCCTTTATCTGGATCTGGAGGCAAGAGAGGATCGGGACAAGCTCGCCGAGCCGGCGCTCTTCCTGAAGAACTACGAAGACAATCTGGTGATACTCGATGAGATCCAGCGAGTGCCGGAATTGTTCCAGACGCTGCGCGGGCTCATCGACCGGGGACGGCGCAGCGGGCGGCGCACCAACCGCTTTCTGATCCTCGGTTCAGCGTCGATGGATCTGCTTCGACAGTCCGGCGAGAGCCTGGCTGGGCGGGTCTCTTATGTTGAGATGGGTCCACTAACGGTGCTGGAGACGCATGCGGCCGATCCGGACGCGCAGCGGCTGTGGGTTCGAGGAGGCTTTCCCGATAGCTACATTGCGGAAGACGAACGGCTGAGTCTTTCGTGGCGAAAGGATTTTGTCCGGACGTACCTGGAGCGCGACATCCCGGCGCTGGGCCCCCGAGTTCCCGCGGAAACTCTGGAGCGGCTTTGGATGATGCTGGCGCACAATCAAGGCGGGCTGCTCAACGCGTCGCGGCTGGCCACCGCACTTATGATCAGCGTCCAGAGCGCCACACGATATATCGACCTGCTGGTGGATTTGTTGCTGGTGCGCCGGCTGCGGTCCTTTCACCGCAATGCCGGAAAGCGGCTGGTGAAAGCTCCGAAGGTCTACGTGCGCGACAGCGGGCTGGTTCACGCATTGCTGGGTATTCCGGATCACAACGCACTCGCGGGACATCCGGTGGTGGGCGCAAGTTGGGAGGGATTCGTCATCCAAAACCTGGTGGCCGCGGCACCGGATGGAACCATTGCCAGCTTCTACCGCACCGCCGCGGGGGCGGAGATCGATCTTCTGCTGGAGATTCCCGGCTCGGGACTTTGGGCCATCGATATCAAGCGAGGGCTATCCGCCAAACCCGAGCGAGGGTTTTATCAAGCCTGTGAGGATCTGACACCTGATCGGCGATTCCTGGTGTATTCGGGAGTCGAGCGTTATCCGGTGAACGCAGACGTGGAAGCGATCAGCCTGTATGAACTGGCCGCGATGCTGGCTGCAATCTCAATTTGATGGGGAAGGCTGACGTGGTGGGCCCTGAGGCACTGTTTTGGTTTATCATCTCTCCCCTCTTTACCGCCCCTGCTGACGCATGCGATGGCCAGCACGTTGCAACGTACCTGTTGCGGCCGGAACTCGTACTAGATCGCCTTTGGGCGCTGCCCGATCTGACATTGCATACCCTGAGAGACGCTGAGAACTCGTTAAAATATGGTTCTGATCTGTTACACTAAATTGCCCGTGTCATTGCCTTGCACTGGAAAGGCGAATTTGGGGGAATGACGTCTGCGGAATTCAGAGACCTAGTTCGCCGACAGACCGATGAGGAGCTGCTTGGTCCTTGCCTACACGATGATCAGCCACCTTACGTCTTCCAGCCTCGTGAGGATCGATGGGATGCGTTCCGCGATGAACTCGCATCCGGTCTTGGTGTCTTGCGCGCTGACATTAGGGTTGTTGGTAGCGGTCGATTCGGCTTCAGCTTGAAGCCCGGATACAATCTGAAAAGCTTCGCCGACACCTCAGACATCGACGTCGTGGTGATCAATACTGGCTTGTTTGATCAACTATGGGGAGCACTGCTGGAAGCAGCCTACCCGAGGCCGCCGATCACCAACCATCTTGGCGGCTGGCTGGGCAAGCGAAGGAACGAAGTCTATACGGGCTGGCTAACGCCACTGGAGATCAAGCTCGACCCGAAGATTGTCGGGGTCAGAGCAAAGCCCGTGGTAGACTTCAACTTTCAATGGTTCAAGACTTTGAAAGAGGCATCCCGACATCCTCTTCGTCGACACGAGGACATTACCAGCCGCTTGTACAGGACGTGGTTCCATGCCGAACTCTACCATCTCAATAGCCTCGCCGCACTCCGACGGTCCTTGGCTGATTAAGGATCTCGCACGATGAAACACACCTCCCGTCCTCAGTCCATATCATGGTTTCAAGACCACTACAAGGCTAACCGCCTCGAACTTCGCCCGCCGTTTCAACGCAAGCCAGTCTGGACCAACAAACAGCGAAGCTTCCTCGTCGAATCCATTCTCCTGGATGTGCCAATTCCCGAGGTCTATGTGCAGGTCACCCAGGGCGATGATGGAACAGAACAATACGGTGTCGTAGATGGACAACAGCGCCTCCGCACCATTCTTCAGTTCGTAGGAATTGAACACGACGCAGATCAAGAGGGCGAGGACGTCAATCGTTTTGCACTCGACGCGCTGCCAGCAACCTCGGCTCACAAGAGCAAAGTGTTCGCTGACTTGACGTTGGAGGAGCGCAAAAGATTCTTTCAGTACGAAGTCTGCGTGCGCTTTTTATACACGGACAATCTCAAGGAAGTGGAAGACGTGTTCAAGAGGCTCAATAAGTACACACTTCCGCTCAAGGCCCAGGAGCTTCGAAATGCGACGTACCATGGCCCCTTCGCGAAGCTCTCGGAACAACTGGCTGACGACGAGTATTGGGCAGTCAATCGCATCGTCACACCCGCAGCCATTCGTCGCATGGCTGACATTGAAATGATGAGCGACCTCCTAATCGGTCTCCTCCATGGGCCACAAGGTGGGTCATCCAAGATCATTGATCAATACTACGAACAGTACGAGCCATTTGAGGACGAGTTCCCGGAACAGAACAGAACTCGATATAGGTTTGCAGCGACCCTAGACACCATCAAGCGATTGTTTCCTGAAATCGGGAGTGCCCCACGCTGGGGCAACCGCGCCGACTTCTACAGCTTGTTTGTTGCAATTGGCAGCCTTTTTCGGGAGTTCAGTCTCCCCACTAAGCAGGAAAAGCATCTTGCAGATGCGCTCTTGAAGTTTGCCCGAGAAGTCGATAACAAACTTGAAACGCCAACGAAACGGACGAGCAAGGGAGCGACGACATATGTGAGAGCAATCGAGAAAGGGTCCAACGACAAAGCTCGACGGCTTGACCGCCATGAAGCACTGATCGAAGTCATCACACCGTTCCTCCTGGCCAAGAAATGAGGAAATGGTATCGAAACTCACAATACACGATCCACAATGCGGACTCCTTGCAGTGGCTAAAGTCCCAGAGGGCGAATTCTTTCCACGCTGTAGTCACCGATCCACCGTTCGGCGCAATTGAGTACTCGGCCGGCGAGCTTAACAAACGCCGAAAAGGCCGAGGAGGTATTTGGAGACTTCCTAATGCGTTTGACGGTGCAAAGCGAAATCCAACGCCACGATTCACTGTGATGAACGATCACGACCGAATGGGAGTACTGGCCTTTCACCTTCGTCTTGCTCCAGAGTTGTTCCGCGTCCTCGTGCCCGGAGCGCACGTGATAGTCTCTTCTCAGTGCCTAGTATCACATCTCGTCGCCCAAGCTTTTTGTATGGCGGGGTTTGAGGTTCGCGGGCAAGTTGTCCGAGTCGTAAGAACACTTCGCGGAGGCGATCGTCCTAAGTTTGGAGACAAACGATACCGCGATCTGTCCGTAATTCCGCGTTCATGCTTTGAACCCTGGCTCCTGTTTCGTAAGCGGTGCGAGGGGCGCGTTATCGAGAATCTTGAGAGGTACGGAACCGGGGCTCTTCGCCGCCCGTCCGATGACACGCCATTTCCGGATCTTGTGACAGTCCCACCTGCTCGTCCGCCTGAGCGCGCTCTAGCAAACCACCCGTCGCTAAAACCACAAGCGTTGATGCGGATGTTGGTGCGCGCTTCACTTCCTCTAGGAAGGGGTGTTGTGTTGGATCCGTTCATGGGTGCAGGTTCTACCATTGCGGCCGCGAAACACCTTGGATTGACGAGTGTTGGCGTTGAGTTGGACCCTAAATACTTCACAATGGCGAGAGCAGCTATACCCAGACTCGCAAACCTTGTGCTCGGAGGCCAGCCTCAGTTTCTGCCTCAGTGAGTGGGTAATGCAAAGCAGTGCGCGGTGCCCTTGACGGTTTCTCCGCCAAGCCCTAGGTTTCCTCCGATCCCAACACAACCACGAGGAAGCTAATGAAACTGCTGACGGCAAAATTGCGCGCGCAGTTACCGTCGCTCTATAGCCAGGAGAAGAACAAAGACCCGACCGTTCACATCAAGTTTTTCTGCCCTTGGAACAACTGGACCGAAGGCGAACCGAATGAGGAAGACTTCTGCTTCTTCGGTTACGTCTGTGGCCATGAAGAGGGGTGGGGCTATTTTGTCCTCTTGGCATGGAAGAAGTCCGGGGCGGGGAGGCCTGACCAAATTGAGCGCGACATCCATTCACGCCTGGACCGTTCAGCCAGGTCATGGGCGCAGCACCACCGCGAGCGCGGGCACTAATAAAAGCAGGGAAGCTCTCCCTGCTTTTGTTTTTGCAGGTGCATTGGGTCTTTTTGCCCGCAGGCCCGCATCGCGAGGGTCCATGGACGGGTGTTAGAGTGTCGTAACGGATCTACTTGTCAACGGAAAACTTTGGTCTTAGCGAATAGCTGCTTGATGCGCTGTGAAAAATGAAGGCCAAACAGCAAAAGGGAGCTTAGCACTAGTGCTAAACACATCTTTACAGTTCGGTGGTCTCTTGCTATGCTTCCAATGCAAGCATTACCCCACACTCGCGACCGCGCGCGGCCGCAACTGCGGCAAGCAACTTGGGGATGACGGGTACCACAGGTGCTGAAGACCTGAGGTGGCGCCCGACCAAAGCCAATGAAAATGCTGCTTGCATTTGCATGTCTTGACTAGCTATGATTTACTGTTTAAAGACGCGCCTGGATGTCTCTGTACAAGTCTAGACATACTGGGACATAGCAGGACATTGCTGGTCTCCCCGGCGTCGTAGATCAGGAAGCCAAGATTGAGCCGAGATTGAAAAGAAGAGCAATAACCAAATCGCCGGAGAATGAATTGCGAAGGGTGAGGACGTTGGAAGGACTGAAAATCACGGAACTCGCCGAGCTTGCGGAGGTCAGTTCTAAGACGATCCAAGCTCTCGAATACCGGAGCCGCCGCGTTGCGCTGGAGACAAAGCACAAGATCCTAAATGCATTGAACCGCCGTTCCACCCGTCGGCGGGAGTATATTTTCAAAGATGTCTTCCCTAACGAAGAGGAAATCTGATCCATGGACACGGTCCCCCTGTTCTTTTACGCGTCACGTTTCATCGCCCAAGATATTTGTTCGTCCCGCTCCCTGCGGGCGGGTCCCAGTGGGTTCATACATTTTAGCTCCGAATCCTGGGAGTCAGGCGCCCAGGCGGCTGCCTCACTTTCGGTCAAGGATCATCCAGTAGAAGTCCGGTGCGTAGTTGAAGTCGAGCGGACCAAGTTGCTTGGGCCGAAGCCAGCTCGTCCAATTCGTGGTCCAGATGGAACCATCTTGCGCGTCGGTGGCGGAAGAGAATTTCGTTACAAAGGCCCTCGGCTCTCGCTGGAGCGTGTGCCTGAGTGGAAACACTTAGGAATCCCATGAGTCTCACAGTAGAATCGCCTGAGCCGCTCATGCGTGCTCTTCCAAGAGCCGAATATAAGAGAGGAATGAATCAAATGGGTCAAGCTCACGATCACACTCGCTTCGCAGCAGTCGAGCTTATTCCGTTCGCCAATGACATCACGCAAGCGGTCAAGGCGTTTGCCGCTGCCCGCGTGTTAACCGGTGAGTGCTACTACCATGATCTGCCGGTATGGATGCTACATGATCCCGAACCGCTGGATGGAAGGATACGCAGCGTCCAAATTGTCGCATATCTTGTCGGTCGAGAAGCGTTCTTATCGCTCGTACCAGCCGTGGAGCTGTTCCTGAGTGAGACAAAGATGCTGGTTCCGAGACAGTGTCCAGCCAATTGCTTTCCCACGAGCCAAGTTTTGAACGGTGAGCAGGAATTTGATCGCAGCAAGTTCACGGACTTGCTGACTGAAACTTGGGAGCAAACGGCCACTCTAGAGCTGCCGCCGGAAGAGATGATAGAAGTTGCCGTCTCCGAAGTGACCTGATCGCGCTGCCGCCCAGATTTGCGAGCAGACAAACAAAAGCCGCCCCTGGTTCCCCAGGTGCGGCTTTTTTGTCTTGGGCGTGGGTTGGTAAGCCGGCTTAAGCGGCGAGGCGGGTGTCCTTGCTAGGCGTCTCAGATGGAAACCATATCTTGCGCACGGGGAGGTGAGGGGGCGGGGACTTCGGTCTTATAAGCAGGTAGATCAACAGACCGACAACCCAATCCACTACATCCACGATCAACGCTGACAGTCCATCCATCCAGAAAGCCAGCAGCGCGAGCGTCAGCAAAAACAGTATCGCGAGCATCTGGAGGGTCTTCATATCCTAAGCATACACGCTATCCGCAAAAAGTCAATACCACGGAGCAACTGCTCCCCTACGCAAAAAAGGTGTCAATTGCGTTCTGGGAGCAGAAGAGGCATACTGAGTGTGGAGTCCGCTTTGGCGGACAATTCTTAGCAAGGAGAAGATCAAGGAGATTACCAATGACATGCCCAGAGTTAAAGTTAGCGTTTACGTTCCAACGGAGCTCCATCGTCGAGCGAAGTACGTCTCGTTTGAGGAGGGGACCACGATCCAACACGTCGTTGAGAATGCCCTTCAGAAGGCTCTCGATCCCGATCATCGCCCGGCTCTGGTTTTAAGGCCGAAGGAGATGCAGACCCTGTTTTCGCAATTGCGAGCGATCCTGGGTAGCGGGAACGAGTTGTTTTTCAACAACTGTGTGTCATGCATCCGTGGCACGTACGGACTGCTATTGGCGGAAAAGAGAGCTCAGGCCCAAGTAGTCCCCATCGCTTACGGGAGCGGTCAGCGCCAGATAAGACCAAAGCGCACGCCCCGAAACCCCGCCTCTGAAATTCAATCAGAGACCCCGTCTTGACACACAAATCCGCAGCCCCATGCCACCACACGGTCGTGGGGCTGCGGAGAACTCTGATATAGTTGGCCGGAAAGGAGAGCCGAACGTGGCTACGAGTATGCCGCCCTTGCGATGCAGCCAGGACTTCTTACAAGATGTCTGGGACTCCCAGATCCGAAGGGCCTATGCGTACCTGACATGGCTTCAAGCTGTCGAACTCGCCCTCAGCCGACGTGACCCACAGGGAAGCCTGGAAGGTCGAATGCGGTGGGTCCTAAGCCACCTGTCGGCGTCCCTAATCAGCACGGCCCGAATGCATGAACAAACGCTGGATAAGCTTTCTAAAGAGCTCCATCGTACAAGCGGAAGAATCGATCAGGGAAACTTGAGGTTACTGCGCGCACAAGAATCGGATCAAGTTATGGTGGCAACCGTTGGCGGTTACGAAGAGGTCCTCCATATGCCTGAACACCTTGTACTCATGCTGAAAGATAGAGATCACCGAGTAATCTGGGCAAATGAGCACTTTGTTCACGTTTTCAATCAGTCGCTTGCCAACGTCCAGCAGAAACGAGCCGACCAACTTTTTCGCGGCATGAGCGGCAAGGCGATCCTCGGGAATGAGAGGGAGGTCCTACGCACCGGGCAAGCCAATCTCTATAAGGACGTAATTTTCGTTGGGCGCAAGAAACTACGGCGTTTCGCCATCCGCTTCGTGTTCGATAGCTGTTCTATCGGCGTAGCATGCTGGGGCTCGGGCAAGTCACTGATTCCGCAATTCAGGGGTCGCAGAGATGAAGAGTATGACTGCGATAATACCAGCGACTATTCCTTGCCATCAGGTGGTCCTTTTTCTAGATCATCTTCCCCACGCGTCGTGACCCGTTCCCCATCCGAGGCGAAGCTTGCTGGACGACCTGCCAGCGCTATGCAAAGGGCATTATAAGAGCGGCTTACTTTGTTTGTGTCGGGAGCCAAATGTTTGTTCCCACAGACTCTGAAGCAGCAGTCCGTGTCCAACGTCGGGTAGCGTTATTGCAAGCTCTGATTTGATGGACCTCGGTTCGGACAGGCCGCCTCGGACTGCCCAATCTGTCGTCAAGCTTTCAGTCTAAGGGCAATTCCTATTTTGGGCACTTCGGTCTAGTCCACGTCTACGAAGTCACAGCAAACGGGGCTCCTAGTATGCATGTATCAACGCCACCTTCATTCCCCGTTGCCGAAACACCCAGCCCCTTGCCAAGTGTGGGAAGCGACTTGCCGTGTAGAATATATTCCTTTCCACCGGAGGTGACGAGGATGATACAACCCCCCTCAACGCCTCTATTCACGCATCCTACTATCGTCATTTCGGCA
The DNA here is from genome assembly GCA_030776455.1 of Acidobacteriota bacterium. Taxonomy (GTDB): domain Bacteria; phylum Acidobacteriota; class Terriglobia; order Bryobacterales; family Bryobacteraceae; genus JALYHQ01. The sequence continues at coordinate 47,364 of JALYHQ010000149.1, forward strand.
TCTTATCTGGGCGCCATCACGGCGCCGGGCCTGAGCGAGCCTCCGCTGGGAGCTGAAGGCTGGGCGGATCACGCTTGACCACGGAACCACCAAGAACAATGAGGGGCGTAAGCTACCCATCTAGACTAGGGCGAGATGCACGCTTGGCTTTCTATGGAGCGACAATTCAGAAACAGGAATGCCCGGAGTGCGATTTCGTTTTCCAGCGCGGCGGCCATCAAGTCGGCGAGTTCTACAAGAGCTGGCGTTCGGCGTGCAAGCGCGCCGGCGTTGCGGGCCTCCTGTTCCACGATCTACGCCGAGCCGCAGTCCGCAATATGGTCCGCGCCGGCATCTCTGAGAAGATCGCTATGAAAATCTCCGGCCACAAGAGCCGCTCAGTATTCGACCGCTACGACATCGTGAACGAGCGCGATCTCGTCGAAGCCGCCGCCAAGCTCGACCGCTACATTGGGCACAGCATGGGCACAATCTTGGGCACAATCGATGAATCGAACTTGGAGCGGGGCAAAGGAGCCAGCTCCAAACTATTGAACTAGAAGGAGGTTCTTGGTGGGCCCTGAAGGATTTGAACCTTCGACCAACGGATTATGAGTCCGCTGCTCTAACCGCTGAGCTAAGGGCCCGGGCGTTCCTCTATATCGTAACGCGCCGGCCCGAGGGGTTAGCGCACGAAGCCGGGCAGAATGATGGCGAGGGCCAGCAGGGCGACGGCGATCCACAGCGGGGCCTTGCCGTTGACGGCGTTGATCAAGGCGACTACCAGCGCGAGAATCGCGAGTATCAGGGAGATTGACATGCGCCCACTCTATCACGAGCGTGAGTGAGATACTGACCTGTACTGCATGAACCGCCCCTCCATGCTTCGCCGTGTCCAGCAGCATCCCGGCCAGTGGGACATCATTGTCGCGGGCGGAGGGGCGACGGGGATCGGCATCGCCATTGACGCAGCATCGCGCGGGTATGACGTGCTGCTGCTGGAGCGGAGCGATTTCGGCAAAGGCGCGTCCAGCCGCAGCACCAAGCTGGTGCACGGCGGGGTGCGGTATCTGGAACAGGGCAATATCTCGCTAGTGATGGAGGCGCTGAAGGAGCGCGGGCTGTTGTTGCGCAACGCTCCGCACCTGGTGCGCGATCTCGCTTTTGTGGTTCCGAATTATGAATGGTGGGAAGCGCCCTTCTACGGAATCGGGCTGAAGGTGTACGACCTGCTGGCGGGCAAATATGGATTCGGCGCTTCGCGGCTGCTGTCGAAAGAGCAGACGCTGGAGCGGCTGCCCACCATCAAGACCGAGGGACTGCGCGGGGGCGTTGTTTACTATGACGGCCAGTTCGACGACGCACGGCTGCTGATCCACATGGCCGCAACCGCAGCCGAGCAGGGCGCGACGCTGTTGAACTACACGGCGGTGACCGGCATCGTCAAGGACGCCCAGGGGTTCGCGAGCGGTGTGAACGCGCGCGACGAAGAAAGCGGCGAGGACTTCGCAGCCAGCGCAAAGGTAGTGGTGAACGCCACTGGCGCGTGGACGGATTTTCTGAGGCGCGAGGCAGACCCGTCGGCGACGGCCATGATCGCTCCCAGCCAAGGGATCCATCTGGTGTTTCCGCGCTCGTTTCTTCCGGGCGAGAGCGCCATCATGGTGCCGCATACCAGCGACGGGCGGGTGATGTTCGCGATTCCCTGGCATGCCCACGTGATTGTAGGGACAACCGATACGCCGCTTGCGGATGTGCCGGCGGAGCCACGGGCGCTAGAGCACGAGATCGACTTCATCTTGTCGACGGCGTCGTTATATCTTGCGAATGAGCCCACGCGCGGCGATGTCTTGTCGGTATTCGCCGGCATCCGTCCGCTGGTGAAAGCGGGCGAGAGCGGAAATACTTCCAGTATTTCGCGGGATCATACGATTCACATCGACAAGAGCGGGCTGCTGAGCATATGCGGCGGCAAGTGGACCACCTACCGGCGCATGGCGGAAGATTGCGTG
>JALYHQ010000150.1 GCA_030776455.1 Acidobacteriota bacterium
GCTAAAGTGTTACCCATGTGATCGGATAGATGTGTTACCCATGTGTCCGGTCGTACACCCCCCGGCCGGCTGCTTCCTCTTGCCCCCCACTCCCTAACCACTCCCCAATTCCCAAGTCTAAAGGCTGGATGGAAGAACAAGACGGCGGCGCCCTCCAAAGGGCGCGGTCGGGCGATAGCTCTGCGTTCCGCGAAGTAGTGGAACGCCATAGCCGAGCCGTCTTCCGTCTCGCTTATCGTATGACTGGCAACGAACAAGACGCGGAAGATGTGGTGCAGGAAACTTTCCTGCGAGCCTGGAAACAGATCGAGCGCTATGAAGCCCGTTCCAGTTTCTCCACTTGGCTGCATCGCATCGCCGCAAATTGCTCGCTGGATCTGATTCGCGTCCGCAAGCGCCGCGACGAGCGCCAGGAACAGACCACCGACGACCACCAGGGGACCTTCGCCTCCCTGGCCGCCCCCAGCCCCGCCCCGGACCGCCTGTTTTACGGGACCGAAGTGCAGCGCCACGTCGGCGACGCTCTCGGCACGCTGACCCCTCAGGAGCGCACCGCTTTCATCTTGCGCCACTTTGAGGGCCTGTCCATCGAAGAAATCGGCGACGCCCTCGGAACCGGCGTCAACGCGACCAAGAACAGTATCTTCCGCGCCGTGCAAAAGCTTCGCCGCGCTCTGGAACCGGTAGTGAGTGCAGCCCGATGCCCATATCAACAACGACGATCTGGTGCTTTTCTACTACGGCGAATTGGCCGCCCCCGCGGCCGCCGAAGGTCACCTCGCGGTGTGCCCCGAGTGCCGTGCCAACCTCCGCGCGCTCCAGAGCGTGCTCAACACCGTGGATACCGCCCCCGTACCCGAACGCGACCCTGAATACGGCAGCGCCGTATGGCAAAAGATCCAGGGCCGTCTGCCTCGCCGCCGCACTTCTTTCTCCTGGACCAGCTGGTGGATTTGGGCGCCCGCGATGGCTGCGCTGGTGCTGGCCGCCTTCCTGGTCGGACGCCTTTCGCATGGCCCCGCGCCCGCCGTAGCCACCGGCAAGGTGCGCGAGCGCATCCTCCTGGTCGCCGTCGGCGACCACCTCGAGCGTTCGCAAATGGTGCTCGCCGAGCTCACCAATTCCTCCGGAGGCAAGGGCCAAGTGGATATCTCCGATGAACGCCTCCGCGCTGCGGATCTCCTCGAAGACAACCGGCTCTATCGCCAGACCGCCCGCACCACCGGCGATGCCGCGGTAGCCGGCGTATTAGACGACTTGGAACGCGTGTTAATAGAGATCGCCCACAGCCCGGATCGGGTTTCCGGTCCTCAGCTTGACGATCTGCGCCATGACATCGAAGATCGCGGCCTGCTGTTCAAGGTGCGCGTGCTGGGCTCCCAAGTCCGCCAGCGCGAGACCGAACCATCCCCCGCCCCCGGCAACTCGTCCGCTGACCACGGCAAACCGTCCGCCTTGTAGGGCAGGCCTCCTGGCCTGCCTTTTGAAGATTGTAAGAGTCCGAATAGAAAGGGTTTTCAATGAACCACCGTTACCGATTCCTCGTCCTCCCCGCCGCATGGGCTTTCCTGTCCCTGCCCGCGCCCTCCCAGCCGGTGGCTCCCGCCCCGCCCGCGCCCGCCGCGCGCCCCACTCTCCCTGCGTCCCCCTTGCCGCCTCTCGAAATGGACACTCCGTTCGCCCCCGAGCCCCCGGAATTCCTCGAGCCCCCCGACTTCCCGCCCGTGGCTCTCCTGGGCCAGTTCGCCATGGCCCCCATGCCTCCGCTTCCCGCCAGCGAGTTCTTCCTCGGCTTTCAGGACACCCCCGCCGCTCCAGCCGCTCCCCGCGCCCACATCAGTATGGCCCGCGCCGCCGAACGCCCCTCGGACGATCGCAACTATCGCCGCGGCGCCGGCTATCTTGACCGCCGCGAATATGACAAAGCCCTCGAAGCCTTCAACGCCGCTATCGAAGACAAGAGTCCCCGCGCCGACGGCGCCACATACTGGAAGGCCTACACCTTGAATAAGCTCGGCCGCCGCGACGAAGCGCTGGCCGCCCTCGCCGACCTCCGCAAGAATTTTCCCAACAGCCGCTGGCTGGACGACGCGAAAGCGCTGGACCTCGAGGTGCGCCAAGGCACCGGGCAAGCCGTTCGTCCAGAGGATGCCTCCGACGAGGATCTGAAACTCTATGCTCTGAGCGGCCTGAGCAATACCGATCCCGAGCGTGCTATTCCGATTATCGAAAAGCTGCTGCGAAGTGGAAATTCTCCCAGGTTGAAAGAGCGCGCCCTGTTCGTGCTGGCGCAAAACCGCTCTCCCAAAACCCGCGACCTGCTGGTCCAGGTCGCCAAGGGCGGCTACAATCCCGACCTGCAGGCCAAGGCCATCGAGTATCTCTCCATGTACGGCGGCAAGGACAACGGGCAGGTGCTCTCCGATATTTACAAGTCAACGAATGATCTCCACGTCAAGCGCGCCATCCTGCGTAGTTTTCTGATCGGCTCGAATCGCGAGGCCCTGCTCGCCGCCGCCAAGTCCGAATCGAATCCCGAGCTGCGCATGGAAGCCATCCGCACCCTGGGCGCCATGGGCGGCGGAGCGGATCTCTGGCAGCTTTATTCATCCGAATCCAACTTCGAGGTAAAGCGCGCGATTATCAGCGGCCTGATGATCTCGAACAGCTCCGATAAGCTGCTCGACCTGGCCAAGACCGAAAAGGATCCGAAGCTCCGCCGCGATGCCATCGAAAAGCTCGCGGTCATGGGACGCACCAAGAGCGGCGCGTCTCTCGAATCCCTGTACGCGTCGGAAACTGACCCGGCCATCCGCAAAGTCATCATCAACGGGTTCTTCATTCAGAACAACGTTCCCGGAATGATCGCGGCCGCGCGTAAGGAAACCGATCCCGCCGTCAAAAAAGAAATCGTCCAGCGGCTCGCGATGATGCACTCCAAGGAAGCCACCGATTACATGCTGGAGCTCTTGAACAAATGAAACCCGCGCGCCTCCTCATCCCTTGCCTGCTGGCCGCCGCCGCATTCGCCCAGCAGCCGAACTTGCGCAATGCTCGCTTAGTCACGCGCGATGCCTCCGCCGGCCTCGATGCCGCGCTGTCCGCCATCGTATCCGCGCAGGATGCCCCCGCCTGGGCCGGATACGCCGTGCCCATCGTCGCCGGCGACCACCGCATGTGCTGCTCCGGAAACGGAGCCTGCCTCTGCACACTTGAGCGCCAGGACGGACGGTCCATCACCAATACCACCTCGGAAGGAAACAAACAGGTCCAGCTCGAAGGCCCCACGCATCTTTTCGTCCTGTACCGCATCGAGAGCCGCCAGATCGGGAAAGTCCGCACCTTCACTCCCGATTGCGAGCTTGATGCCGGCGGCGTCCCGTTCTTCTGGCTCAACGGCGTCAAAGCATCCGACAGCGTGCGCTATCTCAAAGCCTTGGCGGAATCCCCCGCCCAGGAGCGCCGCAACAAATCCGCCGCCACCGCCATCGCCTTCCACCAGGCCCCCGAGGCCGACTCCGCCCTCGACGATTTCGTGAAGCCCACTCAGCCCGAGTTCCTGCGCCGCGATGCCGTATTCTGGCTCGGCCAAACGCGCGGCCACCATGGATTCGAAGTCCTCTCGCGCGTCGTCAAGGATGATCCCAGTGACCGCATCCGTGAACACGCCGTGTTCTCACTCATGCAAAGCAAGGATCCCGGCGCAGTGAAGGTAGTAATCGCCGTCGCTCACGACGACAAGGCCCCTCACGTTCGCGGACAGGCCCTCTTCTGGCTGGCCCAGCGCGCCGGCAACAAAATAGCAGGCGCAGCCATCGCCGAAGCCATCGAAAAAGATCCCGAAACCGAAGTAAAAAAGAAAGCCGTCTTCGCCCTCAGCCAAATCCCCCACGGCGACGGCGTCCCGCTCTTAATCGAAGTCGCCAAAACCAACCGCAACCCCGCCGTCCGCAAACAGGCCGTCTTCTGGCTAGGCCAAAGCAAGGACCCCCGCGCCGCCACCTTCCTCGAAGAAATCCTCACAAGATAGCTTTGTGGGGCGGGGCCCCTGGCCCGCAGCCGGCCCCCCGGGTCGGCTTGATCAGAGCGCGTAAAATAGATCCGTGACCCGCCCCCTCCTCCTCCTCTTCCTCTCCACAGTCCTCGCCTCCGCCCAGCCCCGCCCCGGCTTCAGCCCCCTCAGCATGGACCGCACCGCCGACCCCTGCGTCGACTTCTACCAATACGCCTGCGGTGGCTGGCTCAAAGCCAACCCCGTCCCCGCCGACCAGGCCAGCTGGGGCCGCTTCAACGAGCTCGAAGACCGCAACCGCGACATTCTCCGCCGCATCCTCGACCGCACCTCAGTCAACGACCCCAAACGCACCCCGGTCGAGCAAAAAATCGGCGACTTCTACCAGTCCTGCATGGACGAAACCAGCATCAACAAGGCTGGACTCGATCCTCTGAAGCCCGAGCTCGACCGCATCTCCGCGATCGCCGCCAAGTCCGGAATCGTCGACGTGCTGATCCGCTTGCAGCGCCGCGGCGCGACCGTGTTCTTCAACTTCGGCTCCGGCCCCGATTTCAAGAATGCCTCCCAGATGATCGCGCAGATCAGCCAGGGCGGCCTCGGCCTCCCGGATCGCGATTACTATCTGAAACCCGACGCCAAATCCGTCGAGCTGCGCCAGAAATACGTCGCTCACGTAACTCGCATGCTCGCGCTCTTGGGCGATTCCCCCGAAAAGTCCGCCGCCGGGGCCAAGGCCGTGATGGCCATCGAGACCAGCCTCGCCAAAGGCTCTCTTGACCGCGTCTCCCTGCGCGATCCCCAAAAGATCTACCACAAGATGACCCAGCATGAGCTGTTCTCCATGGCCCCCTTCATGGACTGGAAGAAATACTTCGCCGGCATGAACGCGCCCGCCTTCGACAGCCTCAATATCGAATCGCCGAATTTCATCCGGCAGCTGGAATCCACCGTTGTTCAGACCAGTCTCGACGATCTCAAAACGTACATGCGCTGGCAGCTGCTGCGTGCGTCCGCGCCGCTGCTGCCCGCCGCCTTCGTCGAGGAGAATTTCGATTTCTCCGGCCGCACGCTCACCGGCGCCAAGGAGCTCCGTCCGCGCTGGAAGCGTTGCGTCGACTTCACTGACTCCGACCTCGGCGACGCCCTCGGCCAGAAATACGTCGATGAAACCTTCGGCGTCGAGGGCAAGAACCGCACGCTCCGCATGGTCAAGGAGATCGAAAAGGCGCTCGGCGCTGACATCGGCGGGCTGTCGTGGATGACGCCCGCCACCAAGGCGAAAGCCCTCGAGAAGCTCAAGGCCATCGACAACAAAATCGGTTTCCCCGACAAATGGAAAGACTATTCCAGCGTCAAAATCGCGCTCGGCGATGCCCTCGCCAATGACGCCCGCGCCACCGAGTTCGAAGTCCAGCGCCAGTTGAACAAAATCGGAAAACCAGTGGACCGCACCGAATGGGGCATGTCGCCGCCCACCGTGAACGCCTACTACAACCCGCTTGAGAACAACATCAACTTCCCCGCCGGCATCCTGCAGCCGCCATTCTGGGACAACAAAATGGATGAGCCGGTGAACTACGGTGGCATCGGCGCGGTGGTTGGCCATGAGCTCACCCACGGTTTCGACGATGAGGGCCGCCAGTTCGATCCCCAGGGCAATCTCGCCGACTGGTGGACGCCCGAGGACGCCAAGGAATTCGAAAAGCGCGCCGAATGCTTCGTGCAGGAGTACGCCGCCTTCACTCCTCTCCCCGGCGTGCACCTGAACGGCAAGCTGACGCTAGGCGAAAACACCGCCGACAACGGCGGCTTGCGCCTGGCATTCATGGCCCTCATGGATTCGCTGAACGGCAAGGAGCCCCCCAAGATCGACGGCCTCACCGCCCAGCAGCGCCTCTTCCTCGGCTGGGGTCAAGTCTGGTGCGAAAACGTCCGCGAAGAACATTCCCGCCTCATGGCTAACGTCAACCCCCACTCCCCCGGCAAATACCGCGTAAACGGCGTAGTCTCCAACATGCCCGAGTTCCAAAAAGCCTTCGCCTGCCCCCCTCGCCCCTCCGCCTGCCGCGTCTGGTAATTCTTTGTGAGGCGGACCCCCCAGGTCCGCGCGGGGCCCCCCGGCCCCGCTCTTGCTAATCGCGAAAACGGCAATCTTTTTCCCCACGCAAACCAAACTCCCTCGCATTGACGTGTAACCTTCGCGGTGCGGCGCCGTAGGTTACTAAAAGAGGAGTAGTGTCCATGGCCGACTTCCTGCAAGACGTGACGTACGCATTCCGCACTCTCCGCCGTAGCCCTGGCTTTGCAATTGTCGCCGTCCTGGCGTTGGCCCTCGGCATCGGTGCGAATACCGCCATCTTCAGCGTGGTGAACACCGTTCTGCTGCGTCCCCTTCCCTACCCAAATCCCGGCCACTTGGTGAAGATCTGGGGCCGCTTCACCGGCATCGGCCTTCCCAAGGATCAAAACTGGTTTTCCGCTCCCGAACTAGAGGACCTCCGCGCGATAAACAAGAGTCTGTCCCACATCGCCGCATTCACCAGTACCAGCTTCAACATCAACCTTAGCGGCGCGCCCGAGAGGCTTGACGGAGCAATCGTCTCGCCGGACCTCTTCCCGATGCTGGGCGTACAACCTCGCCTGGGCCGGACTTTCCTCCCGGAAGAGGCACAGCCCGGCCGGGACAGCGTAGCTCTGATCAGCTACGGCTTATGGAAGCGCCGGTTCGGGTCGGACCCGGGGGTGGTCGGGCACAAGGTTCTCATGAACTCCGCAAGCTATCAGATTATCGGCGTCCTGCCTCCCGATCTTGACTTCCCCGAGCAAACTGAAATCTGGGCGCCGCTCGCGTTCGGAGCCGCCGATCTCAGTCCCAACAACCGTGGCAATCATGGCTATGAAGTGCTGGCCCGCATCAAGCCCGAGCTGTCCATGGGGCAAGCCCTCGCCGACATGGAGCGCGTCACGCGCGGCATCATTGATCAGAACCGGGAATATCCGTATGCCCGGTTCAAATACGCGCTGTTGCTGACGCCGCTGCTCGAAGAGACCGTCGGCGACATCAAGACAGCCCTCTGGATCCTGCTGGGCGCGGTAGGATTCGTACTTCTGATCGCATGCGCGAACGTCGCCAATCTGTTGCTGGTGCGGGCGACAGCGCGCGAGCGCGAGATCGCCATCCGTACCGCGCTAGGCGCAGGCCGCGCGCGCCTGATGCGCCAGATGCTTACCGAGAGCGTAATTCTGGGCATCCTCGGCGGCGCGGCGGGTCTGCTGCTGGCGCGCTGGGGACTGCGTGTGTTGATTGCCGTCAGTGAATCTAGTTTCCCGCGTGTCGCCGGAACCACCATCGACGGACAGGTGCTGGCATTCACGATTCTGGTATCGCTCGCCACCGGCCTCATCTTCGGACTCGCGCCCACATGGCAGGCTTCGCGAACCGTGACTCACGAATCGCTCAAGGAAGGCAGCCGCAGCAATACGGGCGGCGCTGGATCGCAGCGTCTGCGGCGAGTACTGATCGCTAGCGAGATTGCACTGTCGCTGGTGCTGCTGGCCGGCGCGGGTCTGCTGCTGAAGAGCTTTCTCAAGCTGCAGCAGATCGACCCCGGCTTTCGCCCCGAACACGTCCTCACCATGCGCACATCGCTTCCGCAAGAGCGCTACACAACGCCCGATCAGATTCGAAATTTCTACCGCGACGTGCTGGTGCGCGTGCGCGCGCTGCCCGGAGTTGAAGCCGCCGGCGCAATTTCCGCGCTGCCGCTCAGTGGCCAGGGCGGATCGGGCACCACCACCCTCGACACCCAGTCCGTTCCACCCGATAAGCGCGGCCCCGAAGCCGATCAGCGTCCCGTTACGCCAGGTTATTTCGAAGCTATGGGCATCGCCTTGGTGCGCGGCCGCTACTTCAACGATCACGACAATGAACACTCAGCGCCGGTCGCGATTATCGACGCGACCATGGCTCAGACTTACTGGCCCAACCAGGATGCAGTTGGCCAGCGCCTGCATCGCGGCGGCAATGGATCATCCGCCCCCTGGATGACCATCGTGGGAGTGGTACGGCATGTCCGCAGCCGAACGCTGGAGGCGCCGTCGCGCGTCGAGGTGTTTTGGCCGGAAACGCAAAACCCCTACGGGTCGCTGAGCTTCGCCATTCGAACCAGCTCCGAACCCATGTCGCTCGCCGGCGCCGTTCAGAAACAAATTCAGGCGGTGGATCCAGATCAGCCCGTTTATCGCATCCGAACGATGCCCGAGCTGATGTCAAATTCCCTCGCCCGCCGCCGCTTGTCGATGCTGTTCCTCGCCATTTTCGCGTGCGCCGCCCTGGCGCTGGCGTCAGTTGGTATTTACGGAATCACGTCTTACTCGGTTGCACAGCGGGGTCAGGAGATAGGAGTCCGCATGGCCCTGGGCGCCAGCCGCGCCGGCATCTTGCGGCTGGTTCTCGGCCAGAGCCTCGGCATCGCGCTGGCCGGAGTAGCCGCCGGCTTGATCGGCTCCTTCGCGCTGACTGGCTTGATGTCAAGTCTCCTGTTCAACGTAAAAGCATCCGACCCCTGGACCTTTGCCGCAGTCGCCGCCGTACTGATCATCGTCACTATGCTGGCCAGTTACATCCCGGCCTGGAAGGCCACGCGCGTCGATCCAATGGTCGCATTGCGCTACGAATAGGGTGGTCCGGGTCCCTTGTACGGCGGACCCCCAGGTCCGCGCGGGGCCCCCCGGCCCCGCTCCCCAAGTTAAAACCCCGGATACACCCTCCCAAAATTCACTCCAATCGCCCGGTACAACTGCTTCATCTCCGCGAGCGAGCCGATCCGGACCGTCGTGCAGTCCGGCAAAATCGCTGTTATCGTTCTCGGATCCCCACTCTCCTGACCTGGACGCGGCCCGATCTGCGGTCCATAGTTCGCCTTCGCAACAGCTTTATTATTCCGGTCCGTCCAATTATCGTGAGGGTCGTGCTGGATGCCCTTGTCCACTGTCCCGCACCGCAGCTGCTGCGCCATCTCGTTCGACCAGGCATCGTTGCCGTTCAGATCGTAAACCCCATGCAGATCTGTATCGCTGTAGAACTTCGATCCGTCCTGATCCACAATAAGTTGGGGCTCATTGGGCTCGATGCTGTATCCTGCCGCCCGCAGCTCTCTCTTTTCGTTCTCGGACATCCCTCGCGCGGACGCCAGACCAAGATATTGGTTCACTTGGTTCGCCGGAAAGCCCGTGAGGTCCCCCGCTTTGAGCGTCTTGCCCTTGATCGCCGCGGGCTTGGCCCTGTACCCCGGCCGTCCGATCCACCACAACGCTGGAAGCGACGAGTCGCGCACTAGAAATATCAGGCCCTTCGTCGCTGCGATGTTCTTCAGATAGTTTTCATCGGCGAGCAGTAAGCCTCTATCCTTCGGGTCCATCTGTTGGCCGGCCGGCAACCCCGTGGGTCTGGTCCAGCGCACCTTCTGCGCCGGGCACCCCGCCGGCCGGTTCTTGGCGGGCGGGCATTCCACCGGACCAGATGCTCGGCGCAGCAGCGTGGGCGCCTCGAACTGCTGCACGCTCCCAAGATCGATCTCATAACACGGCGTCCTCAGCGTCTGCACTTGCGGGACGCTGTACCGGTCCAGACCCGATGACGGCTTGTCGTAATTGTTATGCGAACCGTTTGGTCCAAACAAGTCCCCGGTCCCGCGGTTGGAAAGCAGAATCTTGCCCGGCGTAATCACGTATCGCTGGTCCAACGCTTGCAGCGGCTCGTCTTTCGCGCGCACGTGAAGATAATTGGTTCCTGGCGCCTCGTTGGCCACGATGGGCGCTCCATAGCTGACCACTTGCCGCACGTTAAAACCCTTTCGCGCCAGTTCTTCGGCCACGCCCTGTGCCTCCAGGCCCCCTTGACTGTGCCCGATGATAATCAGGTTCGCGCCTCGCGGCAGGCTCTTCATGGCGTCCATCACCGCGGCGCGATAACTGTCCAGCATGTACAAATTCATCCACGAGATCAGCGCATCGCCGAACATCGTGGCCTGCGCCGGTTTCTCCCACTCCACGCCCGAGAGAACCACCATATACGTAGGACTCGTGCTGTTCGCTACCTTGTAAGTCGCGATCGGATATCCGGTTCCGTAGCGCATTGTAATCAGCGCGGCGAGATGTCTAAGATGGCAAATACGCTCGCGCCGGTCAGTGGCCTTATTCGAGTCGTCGGTTCGGGATGGGGGCTGCTTTTTCTCCGTTTCAGTCTTTTGCTGATTGCGATCGTTGCGGTCCGTCCGAGGCCGGTCCTTCCAGCCCCAGCACACCACCTGCTGTGGATTGCACGGGTCTCCTCCGCATCTTGCATACTGATCGCGATACTGCATGTTCCCGTTCATGATTCTTATGTGAACCGGCATCCCGTACTGCTTCGTCATCGGATCGCAGACGTAATGCGCCTCCGCCCAGCGGCAGCGGTCGAATGTGCCGTTCTTGATGTAGTGCCGCATGTCGTTGTCCACGCCTGGACACCCGCCGGATTGATACACGTCTCCCGGAGGCTGCCTGCTGCCGGATTGGTAGATGTCCCCCTGTGGCGCTCCCTGAGCAAGGCAGACGAACACCAAGAAATTCATCAGTCTGTGCACTGACACCTCCTTACAGCGAAGCCAAAAAAACACTGTACCCCGAACGCCCTCCCCTTCTGAGC
>JALYHQ010000151.1 GCA_030776455.1 Acidobacteriota bacterium
GACTCTCACCTACTGCACATTCTTGATGCGCCAGAAAGACCACCCGCTGGGCCAATGGCCCACCGGCTGCCCGCCTTTCGACAAGGAAGTCTACGGTCCGCTGATCAAGGAAGTACGAACGTTGCAGAGAACGAAAGCCTGATTCATCGAGTTTGGAAGTTTACTTCCACGCTTGAAGCAAAGGTCACGGGCCTACCGTCTTCGAGCGCCGGTTGGAAGGTCCACTGCTTGACTGCATCGATGGCTGCCGGCACCAGTAACCGATCGCCACTAAGCGCTTCAATCGCTTTCACCTGTCCGTCACGGCCGATGGTCAGCCAAAGGACAACCCTACCCTGTATGTGATCGAGGCGAGCTCTATCCGGATACACGGGCTCAGGATGACGAATGACCTTGGGCTGCGTCACAACCGCGCCGGGCTTGGCTCCTCCCACGACGCGACCCTCGTATAAGCTCTGAGTTCCTCTTGTGGCGGTTAGACGCTCGCCGTCCGGCAGCCGGAAGGAAATTGCCATTTCCGTGCTACCCGGAAGCGGTCCTGCTTTGTCGAACTTCCATTGGCGTGCCGCCACCACCGCGGCATCGCGCAACTCCATCGGACCGCGAACAACCCATGCCTCATCTACGTCGCCGTTAAGGTCCACATCCAGGTGAACCACCACGTCGCCTTGAATCCCTTTCGCTTTGGCTTCTTCCGAATACTTCGGTGAGACCGAAGTGACCAGCTTCAGCTCCCCAGCCGTAGCGACCGCAAGCAGTGCCGCGAAGCTGAACCGAGCGCACCACATCAACACGCTTCGATCATAACCGTTCGCGGCCTTGGGCAGTTACTGCGTGAGCGTGTAGTTCACGTCCACCTGCGTGAGCACTTCCACCGGCTGGCCATTCAGCAGCGTAGGTTTATAAACCCATTGCCAGACCGCTTCCATCGCGGACTGCACCAGCAAATCGGCGCCGCTCATCAGTTGGACATCCTTCACCCTTCCGTCGCTCCCCACCGTCACCGCCATGGTCACGGTCCCCTGGACGCGCGCCTCCTTGGCCTCCGGCGGATACTTCGGAGTCAGCTTGTAGATCAGGTTCGCGGCCTGCATGTTCCCACCCACGCGAATCTTCTTTGGCTCGGGCGAATCTTCCGCAGGCGCCTGTTCCGTCGCGACTCCACCCGCCACGCCATCCTTCACGCCGCCAGGCACGCCACCCGCTACGCCACCGGGAACCCCGCCGCTGACTCCCGATCGCGGACCACCGGCCCACTCTTCGTTCCGGGGTTTCCCAGTCTCCTTCTCCTTCGCCGCGCTGGCCGGTTTTTCGAGCGAAAACGTCACCGTCACATCCATGCTCGCCGGCGTCCCGCTCTTTTCGTACTTCCATTGCCGCACCGCCGTCAGCGATGATTCGCGCAGCTCGTTCGGTCCGCTCAGCACATAAGCATCCGCCACATCGCCCCGTTCGCTCACCGAAAGACGCAGCACCACTTCGCCCTCAATGCCCTTCGCCTTCGCCTCGGCCGGATAACCCGGTTGAACCATCTTCACGCGCGTCCGCGTCTGCTGCGTCCGCTCCTGTGGCACCGGCGCCGCCTGCAGCGGAAACCACCGCGCCCCCATCCACACCGTCGCTGCCACCATGACGGCCAGGGCCGCCGTCGAAGTACTCACTCGCAATCTGGACATCGCAACCTCTTTCATCAATGAGGCCACCCGCCTTCGCAGGTGCCGCCTCCGCAGGAATAATGACGCCGGGATCGGGAAAACTCCCGCCCGAACCGCGGCCATAGCGAGCAGCGCCTCCAGGTACTCCTCGCGGGATCTCGTGATTTCCACTACTTCGCGGTCCACTACTTCTTCGCGCGTCAGCTGGATCATCCCCACCAGCCACCACGCCGCCGGATGGAACCACAACACACTGCGCACGCACTCCTCGGCTACAATCCAGATCCAGTCGCGCCGCCGCACATGCAGTAATTCGTGACAAGCCACTGCATCGTTCACATCGCCGCCCGCCGGCAGCAGCACCACCGGATGCCACAGCCCGAATGTTACCGGACCGGCCACTTCGCATGAGACGCGCACGTCCGCCGTCACGCCAAGCCGCTTCTGCAGTTCGACGAATCGCTGCTCCGCCGCTACCGACCTGCGCCGGTAGCGCCGCAACCGCCAGAATCCGACCCCTAGCATCGCCAGCCGCAATATCCCGCCCGCCGCCAGCACCGGAAGCACCAAGCGCGCCCAGTCGAAAGAGGCAGCCCGAACCGCCGTTTGAGTCGTTACCGCCGGCCCCAGCGTAATTTTCACCGATCCGCCATTCACCGGCTGCCAGCTCTGCAGCAGCGGCAGCAACAGACAGATGGCCAGCAGCCCTCGCCAGCACGCCAGCCGCACCCGCGGCGCATCCATCTTCAATATCCGGACCAGCAGCGCTCCCGTTAGCACCATCAGCGAAATCTGCACCGTGTACGCCCACAGATTGGGCAGCCAGAGGTCCGTCACTTGTCCCTCCGGACCATCCGGGAAAGCTCGTCCAGTTCCGCCGGCGTCAATTTGCGATCCTCGATTAAGTGCGCCACCAGCGGCTCGGCCGCGCCGTTGAATACGCGGTCCAGGAACTCCCGAACCATGCCCCGGATCACCTGCTGCTTAGGTTTCGCAGGCCGGTAGACGTAAGCCTTCTCCCCCTGTGCCTTCTTGAGATAGCCCTTGTCCTCCAGTATGTTAAGCATGGTCATCACGGTGGTGTAGGCGATCTTCCGCCGCTCCAGCAGCGCTTCATACACGTCCCGTACCGTCCCGCTGCCCAGCTCCCAGACCACCTTCATAATTTCCAGCTCTTGCTCGGTTAGCGTGGTGCTCTTGGAGCGCATACTAATTAATTAGTACGAAATCGTTCGCATGTCAAGTCCTTTCTTGCGGCGATCCCACCCATTGGCGAGTGGTGGTTTGGCGGTCAACTGCTTACGGAGCCGCGACCAAAGGAAGCGGTCGCCCGCTGATGAGAGTGTCCATTACAGAAGAAAAACGTGGACGATCTGGGGCAGGATAGAATTCAGCGGCCGATTAAGCAATCGGCTTCTGGCAGGCGAAACCGCCCGCCCCACCAGCTGGGCCAATTGCGTTCCACAAGAGCGGTTCACACTAAACAGCAGCTACAGCCACGGCATCTTCAATGAGTCGGCCAGCGCCGGCGGCTAAGTCCTTCCCCTCACCTGACCAGTACTTGCGATCTACCCGTCTTACCCCTCCCCGGTACCAGGCGAGTTTGAACCTGCTGTTCTATTTCAGCGAACCTAACCCCTGCTTACAATCGGGACGTTATGGACCTCAGCGTAATTCATCCCCAGATCGTAATCAGCGTGGTACTGATCGTAATCGCGGCCGTTGTGGCCTTGCTGGTCGACTACCTGAAGAAGCGCAGTGAACAGCTGCGCGCCGTCACGGCCGAACTAGAGCGCCTTAGGCAGGCCCCGGAAGCGCCCGCCGCTCCGCCGGCCTTGCCCCCGCTTATGCCTGAGTCTCCGAAAGTAACCGCGGAGCGTACGCCCCGCCGCCGTGAAGGGAGCGCTCCTGTCCGGCGAATGGATCGCGAAGATATGCAACGCGCGCAGGAACGGGCCGCCTCGCTGGCCTCGGTACGCGGCCGCCGCGAGACCGCGCCGCCGCAAGTCGAGAATGACGCCACCCGCGAGGCTCTGAACGAATGGCTGATCCGCCGCGCCACCGCGCGCGCCGCCCAGAAGATGGAGCGGGACCGGATGCAGAGCGAGCCGGAAGCCACGCCGGCTCCCGTCGCTGTCCCGGAACCCGTGGAAGCCGCTCTCCCGGCCGCCCTCGAGGAAATAGCCGAGCCGGTTGTCGAGCGCCCTGTCGAGCAAATCGTCGAGCAGCCCGTCGAGCCGGTGGTCCCGGCGCCAGAGGCCGAGGTGATTCCGGAACCGGTGGCCGCCGAACCCGAGCCGGTAGCCGTGCCCTTCCACGCCGCCACGCTTCCTGAAGTCCATGTCGACAGCTTCCTCTGGGAGTCATTGTTCGCTCAATCCCAGCCGGTTGCGGCGGTCGCGCCCCGCCCCGTCTTTGAAGTAATACAGGGCGCGGGCACTCCTCGCGGTATCCAGGACGAGGCCTCCTTCATTCGACTCATCGAGAATCGCAAGCCGTTCAGCGGCCTCGCCGTTTCCATCGGTGTCAATGAGAATGACGGGCGTCAGGTCGAAAACAGTGACCTGCTGAACGCGATCGCGGACTATGTCTCCACCCTGCTGCGCGACCGCGATTTCGGATGCCGCGTCAGCGATGATGAATTCGTCCTGGTTTGTCCCGGCGAAGTCGGCGCCGATGCACAGCGCCGGCTTAGCCAGATCTCCGAACGCCTCTTCGATTACCAACTGCGCTGTATCGGCACCCACTCCATCCTCTTCAGCTCCGGCGGCGTAGACGTCGATCACGAGCCCCTTGCGGAAGCCATCAATGGAGCCACCGAGCGCATGACGCAGACTCGCCGCAGCCGCAAGACGGTCAGTGTGCAATCTTCTCGCCGCACCGCCGCCGCCGTCTAAAGCTCCGTTTCTCCTCCACCTCCCGGAAGCCGCCAGTAAGCGGTTTCCGGTTTTTGTTGTGCGGCTCAAATTGCCGTCACTTTGCGGGATAATAGAAGCACAGGCCATCCGGCCGGGCTTTCCCTTGGAAGATTCCATACTTATCCGTGGAGCGCGAGTCCACAACCTGAAAGACATCTCCCTCGCGCTTCCGCACAATCAGCTCACCGTGGTCACCGGTGTTTCAGGGTCCGGCAAGTCCTCGCTCGTCTTCGACACGGTCTACGCCGAAGGCCAGCGGCGCTATGTGGAATCGCTGTCCGCCTACGCGCGTCAGTTTCTTGAGCGCATGGAGAAGCCGGATGTGGACGAGATCGCCGGCATCGCTCCGCCCATCGCCATCCGCCAGAAAAATACCACGCGCAACCCGCGCTCCACAGTGGCTACGTCCACCGAACTTTACGACTTTCTGCGCTTGCTCTTCGCGCGCGTCGGGCACAGCCATTGTCCCCAGTGCGGCCAGCGCGTGCTGCGTGACACCGTGGATCAGGTGGCCCAGCGCATGCTCGCCGAAGAAGCGGGATCGCGCTGGTACGCCCTGTTCCCCGTTCGCGGCGGCGAAACCAGCGACGCGCTGCGCGACCATCTCTTCGAGCTGCGCAAGAAGGGATTCAATCGCCTGTATCAAAACGGCCGAATGTTCGAATTCTCCACGCCGGAATCGCTTCTTGAGATCGATTTCCGCCAGGCGCTGTACGCCCTGGTGGATCGCGTCTCCATCGGTCCGGACATCCGCCAGCGCATCGTCGAGGCCGTGGAAACCTGCTATCGCGAATCGGGCGAGATCGTTTTCGAGCCGGCCGCCGGCGGCGAGCAGATCCGCTTCAGCGAAAAGTTCGCCTGCAAGCGCTGCGGCATTGAGCTGGCCACGCCCGAGCCTGGATTGTTCAGCTTCAATTCCCCAATGGGCGCCTGCCCGCGCTGCCAGGGATTCGGCAACACCATAGATTACGACATGGATCTGGTGATTCCAGACCCATCTTTGTCGCTGGAGCAAGGCGCGGTGGCCCCCTGGACCAAGCCGCAGCACGCCTGGTATTACACCGACGAGTTCAAGAAGAAAGCCCGCGGTAAGGCGCGGCTGAACGTCTCGTTCTGCGATCTCACCGAGGATGAAAAGCAGTTCGTGTACCAGCACATCCGCCGCTACTTCGCCGAAATAGAAACCAAGAAGTATAAGGTGCACGTGCGGGTGTTCCTGAGCCGGTACCGGGGCTATGCGCAGTGCCCGGATTGCAAGGGATCGCGCCTGCGGGCCGCGGCATTGAACGTCCGCGTCGGCGAGAAGACCATCGCCACCCTGGTGCGGCTGAATATCGAACAAGCCTATACGTTCTTCCAGGCGCTGGATCTCGCACCCGAAGAGCGCACCATCGCGGATAAGGTGCTGGTGGAAATTCTCCAGCGCCTGAAATTCCTGAACGACGTGGGATTGGACTACCTGACGCTGGATCGCCTCTCGTCGACGCTTTCGGGGGGCGAAGCGCAGCGCATCCAGCTCGCCACCTGCCTGGGCTCGCGTTTGGTGGGCGCGTGCTATGTCCTCGACGAGCCTTCCATCGGACTGCACAGCCGCGATACCGGGCGGCTGATTCGCATCCTGGCTGAACTCCGCGATCTGGGGAATACGATTGTGGTGGTGGAACACGATGCCGATGTAATGCGCGCGGCCGATCACATCGTGGATATGGGCCCCGGCGCCGGCGAACTGGGCGGCCGCATCGTCTTCGAGGGTCCGTATAGCCGCATGATGGAGGACGGAGCTGCGTCGCTAACGGCGCGTTACTTGAAGGGCGACCTGAAAACGTCAGCCGCGCGAAAGAGGCGTCTTCCCGATCTCAAGAAGACCGTGACGTTCCGGGGAGCGCGCGCACACAACTTGAAGGACATCGACGTAGCCGTGCCCCTGCACATGATGGTAGCCATTACTGGCGTCTCGGGATCGGGCAAATCGACGCTGGTTCACGACGTAATTTATCACTCGCTCCAGCAGAAGCTGCGCAAGCCCGATTCGGAGCGCAAGACTCCAGAGGCGGAAGAAGACACGTTCGAAGGAGCGGTGGAGAAGGTCACGTGCCGCCGCGTGGAGAAGGCTGAACTGGTGAAGGAAGTGGTGTTGGTGGATCAATCGCCCATAGGCCGCACGCCGCGCTCGAATCCCATCACGTATATCAAAGCCTTCGATCAAATCCGCGAGCTGTTCGCGTCCACGAAAGAAGCAGACAAACACGGCTACACGGCGGGACACTTTTCATTCAACATCCCAGGGGGCCGCTGCGAAAACTGCCAGGGTGACGGCACCGTGACCGTCGAGATGCAGTTCCTGGCCGACGTAGAGCTGATCTGCGAGGAATGCAAGGGCACTCGCTATAAGAGCACCATTCTCGACGTGAAATATCACGGATTGAACGTCCACGATGTGCTGAAGCTGACTGTTCAGGAAGCGCTGATGTTCTTCTCGGACGTGCCCCGGCTGGTGAGCAAGCTGAAGGTGCTAGCGGATGTAGGCCTGGGCTACCTGCGGCTGGGACAATCGGCCACCACGCTGAGCGGCGGCGAAGCGCAGCGCGTGAAGCTCGCCGCGCATCTGTCCCAGGCGAGCTGCCAAGGCACGCTGTTCATCTTTGACGAGCCCACCACGGGGCTCCACTTTGACGACATCACGAAACTGCTGGATGCATTCCAGCGCCTGATCAAGAACGGCGGCAGCATCCTGATCATTGAGCATAATCTTGAGGTAATTCGCAGCGCGGACTGGGTGATTGATCTGGGTCCCGAGGGCGGTGATAAGGGCGGCGGGATTGTCGCGCAGGGCACTCCCGACCAAATTGCCGCGGCCCCGAATTCGTACACTGGGAAATACCTGAAGATCGCGATCCGCTAAAACGCATGCCACAAACGCCGCATATCGAGAAGCACTTCACGGCCTCCGAGTTCATTCGCGACGTCGTTATCGGAATGGCTGACGGCCTCACCGTTCCTTTCGCGCTGGCTGCGGGACTCACCGGCGCTATATCGGCGACGCGCATTATCGTGGTGGCGGGACTGGCGGAAATCGCGGCTGGATCCATCGCCATGGGTCTGGGCGGGTACCTTGCAGCCAAGAACGATGCCGACCATTATGACAGCGAGCTCAAACGCGAACGCCGCGAGGTGGAGGAAATTCCCGAGGAGGAAGCGCGCGAAGTCCTGGAGGTATTCCAGAATTACGGCCTGACCCGCGAAGAGAGCATTCCCATTGTGGACAGCCTGCGGCAGCGTCCCGACCAGTGGATTGACTTCATGATGCGCTTCGAGCTCGGCCTGGAGCCGCCCGACCCGCGTCGAGCGCTGCGCAGCGCGCTCACCATCGCCGGCGCATACATAGCGGGCGGGATGATCCCGCTGACACCCTACATCATCCTGCCTGTCGCGCAATCGGCATTGATGTGGTCGGTGGTGTCCACCATCGTTGCGCTGGCCGTGTTCGGCGCCATCAAGGGGTATTACACGGGAATGCCCAAGCTGGCGGGCGCATTCCGGACCGCGGTGATCGGGGGCTTGGCCGCGGCCGCCGCCTTCGGCATCGCCAGGCTCGTCTCGGAGAAGTAAGACAATAGAAGTATGCTTGCGGTAGCCCTGTTCCTGTTGCAGAGTAACTTCTACAACGAAGGGATGAAAGCGCTGGAAGAGAAGCGCTATCAAGCTGCGGTGGACAATCTGGTGAACGCGGTGGCCGCCGAGCCCCGCGAGTACGTCGCGCACTTCAATCTCGCGCTCGCATATAGCCTGCTGGGCCGCGACGCGGAGGCGATTCCCGAATACAAGAAAACCCTGGAGCTGAAACCTGGTTTGTATCAGGCGGAATTGAACCTGGGGATCTCGCTGGTGCGTACCAAACAGACCGCCGAAGCCGCGCCGTTTCTGGTGTCCGCGGCGGGACAAAAGCCCAAGGAGTTCAAGCCGAACTATTACGCCGGCGAAGCTTTGTATGCCGCGAATGATCCGGCCAAAGCGGAGCTGTACTTTCGCGCCGCCCTCGACGCCGACCCCAAGTCCGCCGCCGCGGAATCCGGCCTGGCGCTGGCGCTAGCCGGCCAAAGCAAGCCGCTCGATGAGGCCGCCCCGCACTTCCGCAAGGCCGCCGAACTCGATCCCGACCGCCGCGATGCGCTGCTGCAGCTCGCCGCCCTGTATGAGCAGGATAAGCGCCCGGCCGACGCGATCGCCATCTATGAACAGTTCCCCCAGGATGCGGGCGCGCAGGAGCGCCTGTCTGAGCTGCTGCTGGAGTCCGGCAGACCCGCCGACGCGATTCCTCATTTGGAAGCCGTGATCACGAAATCGCCCACCACCGCCAATCGCGCCGCCCTGGCGCTGGCTTTCCTGAAGAACAAGCAACCCGCCAAAGCTCTCGCCGTATCCGAGCAGGCGCTGGCCGGCGATCCGAACAGTTTCGAGCTGCGCATGCTGCATGGCCGCATCCTTCGCGATGACCGCAAGTTCGCTCCTGCCGC
>JALYHQ010000152.1 GCA_030776455.1 Acidobacteriota bacterium
AGCATGAGCTGCTCCGCGCGCTATCCGACGAAATCTGGTGGCTCGAACTGGGACGCCTCCGGGAGCGCGGGCACCCGGCCCAAATCCTGGGCAATTTCCAGCGTCACATCGCCGCGAAGTTTCGCGCCTGGGGCGAGACGCTGTCCCCGCCTCTATCGCCGTCCTTGCGCCGCGGCGACGGACGCGGAGAAATCGTGTCGCTGGAAACACTGGGACAAGATGGAAAACCGACCATCGTTCTGCAGAGCGGCGAGTCCGCATCCATCCGCGTCCGGATCCGCTACCGCGACCGCGTCGAGAACCCGGTGGTCGGCGTCATGATCCGCACCCGTTTCGGTTTCGAGGTTTATGGCACCAATACCGAACTGGAGCAAATCCAACTGGGCCCGGTGAACGCCGGCGAAAATCTAACACTCGCCTTCGCGTTCCGCTGCGACCTTTGCCCCAATCAGTACACCCTCACCGCCGCATCGCACGACCCCGATGGCAGCGCGCATGACTGGCTGGATGATGCGATTGCATTCTCCGTCGCGGATTCCCGCTACACCGCGGGCGTGGCCAACCTCCGCGCGCAAGTAAGCCTGTAACGAGCTACTTGCCTTCGAGAATAAATGTAGCGGCCACGCCGGACAGCGTTGAAAAGCCGCTCTGAGTGGCCGCGCTCAGCCAACTGGAGCAGCCCTGCACTTTTCCCAGATACGAATGCGGGTGCACGTCAACGCGCATCTGGCGCATTTCCAGATGACCGTACTGCAGGAGCGGAAAGAGATCATGCACCGGTTCCAATGCTTCCTGCACCACGTACGGATTCCGCATCGCGGTCTTCAGCGCTTTCTGCCATCCGGCTTCGTCCACTTCCGAGCCGCGGAATGAATCGTTGTCGGGCGAATCGTCGTTGGGGCGCAGCACCAGCTTCTCGCGGTTCTGCAGGATGAACTCGGGCAGATCCACTTCCTCGTCGTGCCATGTGGTTTTGGCGGTTGTGACCACGCGGGTCCAAGGTACGAATTCCCGGATCGTGCGCTTTTCAGCGGCCGGGAAGCTGGCCGTAATGGTCTCGTCGGTGAGCAGATCGAAGATCGCTTTCTTCTGGGCCAGTTCAGAACGGAAACTGTTTACCATGCACACCGCCCCTTCGCGATATGCCCGCAGCAAAGGATGCGTCAGATCATAACGCACCAGGAATTCCTGTACCTTGATCCGCCGGAAAATCAGGTCGATCGCGAAATCGCCCGCGCGCAGAACGTTGTTGCGATATTCGAGTTGTTCCGGCGAAACCACGGTGGTCTCAAACCCCGCCGCACGGAAAAATTCGGCGATCAAAATGTTCTCGCCGGACTCGGCGGTCTGGAACGGCTGTCTGAATTCCAGAATGGCGATGCGCGGCTTCTTGTTCTTGCCGCCCCATTCCTTGTAAGCCTTCAGAATCGCCTGCAGCAGGTGCTTCATCCCGGGAAGCCGGGTCAAAGTATATTTTTTGCGGAACGCCTTCATCGGACCCGCATCGTAAAACAGATCGGACAGAGCTTCGCCGTATGCCACGCCTGTCGGCGTGTCCGGAGCATACTGTGCGAAGCGCATGGTCCCGTTGTGCATGTGCGTATCGAGCAGCGAGGTTACCGAGAAAAACGGATAGCCGGGGTCCACGGCAGCCAGCATCTTTTCAGCCGGCAACAGTTCCATTCGCGCCATCAGCGCCGGACTCGCCAGCGCCATAGTCTCCACCCGATTAATGGCGCCCGACAGAGTTTCCGCCGCTTTCACCAATCCGGTGTACTGCCGCCGCGTGATAAAATGTGGACGTAACACCGGAGACACAGGTCTCCCGCTAACGGCCAGATGTTGCTCTTTCATGCGCTCCTGGAGAGCGTGTGCCCACGAAAGGTCTTTGTACGGCTCGGCCTCTAGAAGCTTGTGATAGCGGACTATTGCCTCATCCAACTGCGTCATCGCTTGTCTTTCTTTCTCAATTCCAGTATCGCACGCCAGGCACTCAAAAGGGAAGCAAACAACCTTGCATTTTCCACGCAAACATATAGTTTTAAAGGACTTAGTTGATTAAACATGAAAGCTAAAATTGTACTGACTTCGCTGGCGCTAGCCGTTTGCGGGATGGCCGACGAAGGCATGTGGCTGCTGGATCGCTTCCCCCGCGAACAGGTGGAAAAGAAGTACCACTTCCAGGTCACGGACGATTTTCTCCGCCACCTGCAGCTTTCCTCGGTCCGCTTCAACAACGGAGGATCGGGTTCGTTCGTTTCGCCGCACGGCCTGCTTTTCACCAATCATCACGTCGGTGCGGACTGCATCCAGAAACTTAGCACCGCCGAGCACGACTATATGGCCGGTGGTTTCCAGTCCGCAACGCAGGCGGATGAGAAAGCTTGTCCGGATCTGGAAGTGAACGTTCTGCTTTCCACCGAGGACGTGACGTCGCGGGTGAACACCGGGATAAAAGCCGATGCCGCACCGGCCGAAGCGAATCGCGCGCGCCGCGCCGCCGTAACGCGGATTGAGGAAGAGTGCACGCACTCCACCGGCAATCGCTGCGATGTGGTGGCGCTTTATTCGGGCGGCCAGTACGGTCTCTATCGCTACAAGAAGTACACCGACGTGCGCCTGGTATTCGCGCCCGAATATAGCATTGCGGCATTCGGTGGGGATCCTGATAATTTCACTTACCCGCGCTACTGCCTCGATTTCTCGCTGTTTCGCGCGTATGAGAACGGCAAGCCCATCGATTCGAAGGAATTTTTGGTGTGGAGCAAGAAGGGCGTGCGGGACGGTGAGCTCACCTTCGTTCCTGGAAATCCGGGCGCCACCGGACGATTGCAGACGGTCGCACAGTTAGAGTTCAGCCGGGATGTCTCCTATCCCATAGCGCTCGATATCCTCAAGGAGAAAGTGGACACGCTGCTTGCGTTCGCCAGGCTAAGCGCCGAAAACAAGCGCCTCGCCGAAGAGCCTTTGCAAGGATTCCAGAACAGCTTCAAGGCGATCGACGGATTCGAACGCGGGCTGCGCGATCCCGTGTTGATGAATCGCAAACGCGAGGACGAACGCCGCATGCGCGCTGCTATCGCCGACGATCCCTCCAAACAAGCGCAGTTCGGAAAGCTCTGGGATGAAGTGGCCGGTGCTTACGCGGCCTACACGGCCCTCTACAAGCCTTATTACTTTTTTGAGGTATCCCCCAGTACCATCGATCTGCTGGTGACCGCGCGCCGCGTGGTCCGGTACGCCGAGGAAAAGACCAAACCCAGCCAGGAACGCTTGCGCGGTTATCAGGATGCGGGCCTGCCTTCGTTTGAGCAGCAAATGTATTCAACCGCGCCCGTCAATGCCGCCCTCAACGCCGCGTTGCTAACCGATTACTTTCGCGATCTGATTAAGTACGTGGGCGCCGGGGATCCAACCGTGAAGTCCATACTAGTCGGCCGCACGCCTGAGAAGGCGGCCGGGGACTACGTCGCGGGGACCAAACTCGAAGATGTCGCCGAGCGCAAACGCCTGGCCGGCAGCGTGGATGCCGTCAAGAAGTCCGAAGACAGCATGATCCGCCTGGCCCTTCTTCTGGATGGACCGGCGCGCAAGTACCGCAAGGAATATGAGGACAAGGTGGATGCCGTGCTCAGCTCAAGCGCCTCGCGCATCGCGCAGGCTCGTTTCGCCGTCTACGGCGCCAACGAATATCCGGACGCCACGTTTACACTTCGTCTCGCTTACGGTCCGGTGCGCGGCTACACCGACGCGCAGGGACACAAAATGCCGTACACAACGCGGTTCGGCGGGGTCTTTAAGCGCGCTACCGGAACTGAACCGTACCAGCTTCCCGCGCGCTGGCTTAAAGCGAGAGCCGCGCTGGATCTGAATACGCCGTTCAACTTCGTCACCACCGCCGATACCCACGGCGGCAATTCGGGCAGCCCCACGGTGGACACCAAGGGCGAAATCATCGGCATTCTCTTCGATGGGAATCTGGAGGGTCTCCCCAATCGCTACCTCTATACCGAGGAGCAAGCCCGCAGTCTCCACGTCGCCAGCAATGCTGTCATCGAATCGCTCAAGAAGGTGTATCACGCCGATCGCATCTTGAGTGAGCTCGGTTTTGAGCCGCCCGCAGGTACGCGGTAACGATCAATACTCCGGGCGGAGGTACCATGGAATGAATCCATGGTAAAAACCGGCTTTGTAACAGGCATTCTATTCGCGCAATTCGCGTTCGCTCAAGCGAGTCCCAAGACCGATGACGTTTTGGACTCGCTTTTTGCTGTACGGCAGTATGAAGAAGCGGTGGTCTCGCCCGACGGGCGCATGGTCGCATGGATCGAGCGGGGTCAAGGGACCGAGCAAGCCGGAAAATCCACCGCCTGGGTGAAAGATCTGCGCGACCCGGCCGCGAAAGCCCGCCGCCTTAACGACGAGACTAGCGTGGTGGAGCGCGGACTCGCCTGGAGTGGCGATGGGAGGCTCGCGTATCTTTCGGATGCAGGTTCGGAAGGGCAGCCGCAGTTGTACGTTACTGCGAGTCCACTGAAGAGTGGCGGCCGCAAGCTGACTGACGTGAAAGGCTGGCTGGACGGCGTGCGCTGGAGTCCTGACGGCAAGACCATCGCGGTGCTGTTCACCGAAGGCGCGGCGCGCGCGGGTGGTCCCCTGGAAGCTGTGAGGCCCCGAACCGGCGTGGTGGAATCCGAAATTCTCGAACAGCGTCTCGCGCTGGTGGATTCGAAATCGGGAGTCGTCCGCCAAATTACTCCCGTGGACATGTACGTCTACGAATATGATTGGGCGCCCGACAGCAAGCGCTTGGCATACACCGCGGCTCCCGGGGCCGGTGACGACAACTGGTATAACGCAAAACTCTACACATTGGATTCCAGCGGCGGCACTCCCGAGATGATCCATCAGCCGGCGCAGCAGGTGGCGCTGCCCCGCTGGTCGCCCGACGGCGCCACGATCGCGTTCATCGGCGGATTGATGAGCGATGAAGGCTCCACGGGCGGGGAAATCTATACCGTTCCCGCAGCGGGCGGCGAAGTAAAAGACATTACACCAGGCCGCAAATCGTCGCCCAGCTGGATCGCCTGGCTGCCGTCCTCGCAGCGTATCCTCTTTACCGAGCATGTCTCGGGCGAGACGGCCATCGCCACCGTGGATCTGGCAAGCGGGCAGACCGAGCGGGTCTGGCATGGCCCTGAATCGGATTACGCCCAGGGGTTCGAGCAGAAACTGTCGCTCACGCGCGATGGCGGCTCGGCGGCGGTAATCCGCAGTTCGTTCAGCCGTCCGCCAGAGGTGTGGGCGGGTCCGCTGGGCGCATGGCAGCAGGTGACGCATAACAATGATGGCCAGCCTCGGCAGTGGGGCGATGCACGCAGCCTCGAGTGGACCAGCGATGGGTTCAAAGTGCAGGGCTGGCTGGTCTATCCGCTGAACTACGATGCTCGCCGGTACTATCCCATGGTGGTGTCGGTCCATGGCGGGCCGGCGTCTGAGCGCAATCCCAGCTGGCCCGGCGCGTTCTTCGATTTGACAGTGCTCTCCGCGCGCGGATACTTCGTGTTCTTCCCGAATCCGCGGGGTAGTTATGGCCAGGGCGAGGCCTTTACCAAAGCGAACGTGAAGGACTTCGGCTATGGCGATCTGCGCGATATCCTGGCGGGCGTCGATCAGGTAGTGAAAGAATTTCCCGTGGATTCCAAGCGCATCGGCATCGCGGGCTGGAGCTATGGCGGCTTTATGACCATGTGGGCCGTCACTCAGACGCAGCGATTCCGAGCGGCGGTCTCCGGCGCGGGCCTGTCCAACTGGCAAAGTTACTACGGCGAGAACTCCATCGACCAGTGGATGATTCCTTATTTCGGCGCTTCGGTATATGACGATCCGGCCGTGTACGCGAAAAGTTCGGCCATCAACTTCATCAAGAATGTAAAGACGCCAACGCTGGTCGTTGTGGGTGAGCAGGACGGCGAATGCCCCGCGCCGCAATCGCACGAGTTCTGGCACGCTTTGAAGACACTGGGTGTTAAGACCGAGCTGGTGGTCTACGCGGGCGAGGGGCATCGCTTCCGCAAGCCCGATCATATCCGCGATCTGATGCGGCGGACCCTGGCGTGGTTCGACGACAACATGGCGGAAGAACCTCATGGCAAGTAGCGAGTTGGAAGCATATCGTCAGGAGATCGCCAGGATCCAGGGCGAGGCTCAGACCTTATGCGGTGGATTCAGCGACGCTCAATTCAACTGGATACCAACCCCGGGCCGCTGGTCCATCGCGCAATGCATGACGCATCTCAACGTGGTCACCGCGATCGATTTACCTCAGATCGCCGCCGAGATCGAGAAGGCGAAAGTGGCCGGCAAGTTCGAATCCGGCCCATTCCGCTATGGGTTTTTCTCGAAATGGTTCGTACGCTACATGGACGCACCCGCCAAGAGCAAGGTGAAGGCTCCCAGGACTTACGTTCCGCCGCGTGAGTCCCCGCGCCAGAAAACGCTCGAGGAATTCATGAGCCACCATGACCGCCTGGCCGAATTGGTCAAGCGCGCCGACGGACTCGACTTGCGCCGCGTGAAAGTACCCACACCCATCGGCAAATGGATAAAGTTCCCGCTGGGCCAGCGCTTCGCCTTGATCTTGTCGCATGATCGCCGCCACCTCTGGCAGGCCAACCAGGTGCACAAAAACCCCGCATTCCCAATGTCCCCGTAGCACAGGGCCATGCCCTGTTAGCCGGCCCTACAACAAATCCCCTCGCTTCCGCCGCTCCAGCTCCTTCACGATCTCTCCCACTTCCTGCGCCCGTGCGCGGTCCGCCACCAGCAGCGCATCCGGCGTATCCACAATTACCAGATCCTGCACTCCCAACAGCGCCACCAGCTTCCCTCGGGCGTCCACGTAATTCCCGGCGCTCCCCTGCGCGATATAGTCACCTAGCGCCACATTCCCAACTCCATCTCGCGGCAGCAATTCATACACGGCGTTCCAGCTCCCGACATCGTTCCAGCCGATATCGTCCGCTGCCAGACCCACTACGTTAACCGCTTTCTCCAGCACGGCGAAATCAATCGAGATGTTATCGCACAAGGGGAAAGTTGTTTCCAGCGCTCGCGGGAACGTGCGGCTGCCAAAGGGCGGCAAGGCGGCGAGCAGCGTCGCGGTCTTCGGCAAGTACAATCGGAGCGCCTCCAGCAGCACTTGCGTCTTCCAGAAGAACATTCCGGCATTCCAGTAGTAATTTCCCGCCTTCAGGTAGCGTTTGGCCACCGCCAGAGCGGGCTTCTCGCGGAACTTCCGAACCGGCCATGCTTTCAGCGCTCCAGCCTCGACGTTGCGGGGAAATTCGATGTACCCGTACCCGGTCTCCGGCCACCTCGGCTGGATTCCCAGCACGGCGATTTGGCCTTGCGCGGCCGCCTTGAACGCTGGACGCAGCAGCCTTAGATAGCGCGCCGGCTTCCCAATCATGTGATCGGCCGGGAACACGCCCATCACGGAATCGGGATCCAGCGAATTCAAAATATGCGCTGCCAGCCCGATACAGGGCGCTGTGTTGCGCTGGGCCGGTTCGGCCAGAATCTGGCGCTTTGGAATTTCAGGTAGCTGGCGGACAATCTCCTCGCGCAGCGCGTCGCTGGTGATGATCCACAATCGCTCGGGCGGAAGCAGCGGCCGCAGACGGTCCACCGTCTGCTGAATCAAGGAACGTTCACCCAGGAAGGGCAGCACCTGTTTGGCGCGCGATTTCCGGCTGCGCGGCCAGAATCGAGTGCCGCGGCCTCCGGCCAGGATCAGGCCGTAGTAGCTGGCGCGCCCCATTACTGAAGAGGATACCCGCGGATGAGACGCAGCGTGCGATCCCACCGAGTGCGCGTGAAAAAGTGCTGCGCCAAATCGACGAAATGGTGGATGTTGTAATCTTTCAGGTCTTCCGTGGGCGCGTCGTAAGACCAGAACACCACGAATGGCTTGCCCGTGATATTGTCCCGCGGCACCAGGCCCCAATAACGGGAGTCCAGCGAATTATCGCGATTGTCGCCCATCGCGTAGTACATGCCCTCGGGAACCACCAGCTCGCCGTTCACCACATTCTCATGCAGCATCGCGATTGAGCGCTCGTACATTTTAGAATCGCCCATGGGATCAGGCTCGCCAACGGGAAAGTTGTCGCGATATGGATCGGAATTGGGCAAGTGGATCGCATACGGTTCCTCGAGCGCCTTGCCGTTAAGGTAGACCACCTTGTTCACCAGCTTGATGTGATCGCCCGGAACTCCTATTACGCGCTTCACGTAATCTTCCACCAGCAACGTAGGATGCTTGAATACGATAATGTCCCCGCGTTGGGGAGGCGTGTACGGCAGGATGTGTTGGGAGAGCGCGCCGGCCGGTGCGTACGCCAGCTTATCCACGATAAGATGATCGCCGGTCATCAGCGTGTTGTGCATTGACGACGTGGGGATGACAAAAGGCTGCGCGATGGTCGACGTTCCAAACAGCAACAGCAAGATGGTCAAAGCCCATTCGGCCACCGTGCCCCGCTGATCGGAGCGTGTTTGAACCGGCGGAGGAGTGTTCTTAGTTGTAGCTGTGGTAGCCATGGATCAGTCGGAAGGTGCGGCTCCAGCGAGTCTTGGTAAAGAAATGCTGGGCGAGATCGCCGAAATGGCGCGCCAAGTCGCCCGGCGATGAACTCGCCAGACTGTTGGTGGATGCGTCGTAGGACCAGTAGATGATCAGAGGCTTCCCGATGATATTCTCGCGGGGCACAAAGCCCCAGTAGCGCGAATCCAGCGAATTGTCGCGATTGTCCCCCATGGCGAAGAAGCTGTCCTTGGGAACTACAATCTCGCCGTTCACCACATGGTCCTGCAGCATAACTCGCGCCGGCTCGTAGAGCATGCTGGGCAGCGCGCCATTGGTATCCACCGACGGGAAATTGTCGCGGTAGGAATCGTAAGAACTCTTGTGCACTACATAAGGCTCCACCAGCCGGACTCCGTTGCGGTAAACCTGCTGGCTCACAATCCGGATATGGTCGCCCGGAACGCCCATCACGCGTTTGACGAAAGTTTGCGTGATGTCGATGGGATATCGGAACACGATGATGTCGCCGTCCTGGGGGTCTTTGTACGGCAGAATGTACTTGCTGATCGGTCCCGGGGGCGCGTATGCCAGCTTATCCACCAGAAGATGGTCGCCAATCAGCAGTGTATTCTCCATGGAGCCGGTGGGAATGACGAAGGCCTGCACCAATGTGGTGGTGCCGAAGAGTAACAGCAGAATGGTAATGGTCCATTCCGCTATGGCGCCCCGGGGCGGATCGGGTTGAACGGCAGGCGCAGGCGGCGTGGGCTGGCCGGCGGCGGGCTCGATATTGGGGTCCACGGTGGCGTTCATGAATGCAACGGCATCTTCATTCTAACAGGACGCCGTTAGCCGTCATCGGTAATACCATCGGGACCATGAGTCCCAAGGGCGCGGCAATCCTGACTGATCCACATCCTTGTGGTCACATCATTTATCCCTACACCGATGACAACCTGGTTGCTCAGGCAGTCTGTTTGTTCGCGAGCGCAGGACTCAGAAACGGGGAGGGCGTCATCCTGATCATGACCGCCGCTCACTGCGACTCCATCAAGGATCGCTTGGCCGCCGAAGGCTTCAATGTCGCCGCCCTGCAAGAGACCGGGCAACTCACGTGCATCGTGGCGGAGGATTTGTTAACCGGCTTCATGAGCGACGGCATGCCCGACGAGCATCTGTTCAAGACCATCGCAGGCCGCCTCATCAAAACCGCCCGAACCAGCTCCGGCACGGCTGCGCACGGCTATGTCCGTGTCTTTGGGGAGATGGTGAGCTTGCTATGGAATACAAACCTGCCCGCGGCGGCGCGCCTGGAAGAGTTGTGGAACGAGATGATTGAGGCGCACTCCATTTCTCTGCTGTGTACGTATTGCCTCAGCGGCGAGGCTCAGAACCTGCCCGAATCGCTAGTGCGTATTCATTCGCACAACATAGCCTGGCCCAGCCGGATTTAGAAACCGGTTTATTTCGCGCGCGGAATCCGAACCTCATCGCCCGACGACTTCGTCGTCCAGTGCTCTTTATCGGCCGATTCAGACTGCTCGAAATGAATCCTGTCCTTCCCCGTGAAGTGGTTTGTAGTGCGATACCAGGTAGTCTTGCCGTCCTCCTCCGACTTGCTGAGATAGGTCCAGTCCGGGCCGTCAATCTCGAGTTCACCGCGGCCCGCGGCCAAGCCTTGCGGAAGCACGGCCTGCGTATAGTAATAGCCCGGCCTTTCCGCTGGGATAAAGACGATCAGCGCGGCCAGTTTACCGTTCACCGTCTGCTGGCAGGCGTAGTACGTCCCCACTCGCGCGCATTCGTCCACCAGGGTGTCCGGATTCCCGCCGGGGGGCAGATCCTTCTTGGTTAGTTGCCAGCTTCCGTGGTAAAGCATCAGCGGCGCATAAGGCCCATCGGCGGCGGCCGCCATGGGCGTGAAAACGAGTGCCAGAAGCAATAGAATTTTCATCAGGCCCAGTATAGCCACCCCACCCCCTCCGCCGGATTTTCGCAGTACAATGGTTGGCCATGAGCGCGCCACAAATTCTTGTGATTGAAGATAATCCAGGAGACGTCCAGTTGCTGAGGCATAGCCTCAATCTGCTGGGTGAGCCATATGAGCTCATCGTGCTCCGGGACGGCCAGGCAGCCCTTGCTTTTATCGATGGACAGCGATCCGGAAAGTTCACGGAACCCTGTGTAATCGTCCTTGATCTACATATTCCCAAGCACGATGGCATGGCCATTCTGCGTGCCATCCGCTTGGACCCCGTAATGAGTCACATCAGTGTCGTGGTGCTCACCAGCATGGCCGATCCCAAGGATCAAATAGAAGTCAGCCGTCTGGGCGCCCACTTCAGCGAAAAACCCATGGACCTCGCCGATTTCCAGACCCTCGCCGGGTTCATTCTGGACCTGTGCAAGCGCCACCTGGAAGCTATTGCATAATCGGCGTCAAGAACGACGGACGTCAGGATTGGGTCTCCGCCAGTACAGCGCCCCAATGAAATCCCGCGCCGAACGCAGCGAAGCAAACCGGCCGGCCAGCAGCGATCTGCCCGGTTGACCACCACTCAGCGGCGGCGATAAACATCGAGGCCGACGACGTATTCCCGTACCTCCGTATATTCGAGTAAAACTTGTCCGGCTCTAGACCCAGCGCCTTTGCGACGCGAATGATCAAGTTCTGGTTGGCTTGATGCATTAGAAAAACTTCAACTTCCGCGGGCGTCACCCGGTTTCTGGCGAGAACCTCGCTAATCGCGGCGGGAATCTTTCGCGACGCTCGCAGGATCACCGATCGCCCGTTCATCGCCAGCGGGGCCTCAAACTCGAGCTTCAGGTCCTCGGCGAAGGCGCCATCGGAATGCAACACCGAATCCACCAGGCGGATGATGCCGCCTCGCGCGCTCACTATGCAGGCGCCCGCGCCATCGCCGAACAGGGCCGCGACGCCACGCTCCAGCGGTTCTCTCAGCAGGACGGTTGACATTTTCTCCGCTCCCACTACCAGCACATTGCCGTAAACAGACGCCAGGCGGCTCGCTAGCGAGAGGCCGAATAATGACCCAGCGCTTGCCATCGCCAGGTCAATAGCCGGTACACCCTCGCCTAATCCCAGCCCGTGCGCCGTGGCGGCCGCAGGTCCAGGAAAGCGCCGCTCAGAGGAACCGGATGCGACAATCAGCATTCCGATGTCCGCCACGGCCAGACCCGCATTGCGCAGACAGTCCCTTGCGGCCGCCACCGCGAGATCGGCTACCGTCTCGTTGGCTCCCGCGAAGCGCCGCTGCTCGATGCCCGAAACATCCAGGATCCACTGCGGCGTGGTATCCAGCTTCGGGGCCAGCTCATCATTGGTAACCACGCGCGCGGGCAGGTACAGACCGAAGCCGCGGAGAAATGCCGGAGTCAGGCGCGCGTCTCCAGATACTGGTCAATCCGGTCGATGGATTCAAATTTGCGCGGGTTAAGATCGGAATCCGGTATCTTGATTCCAAACTCCTTCTCTAGCGCGCTCACCATGTCCG
Source organism: Acidobacteriota bacterium (assembly GCA_030776455.1). Taxonomy (GTDB): domain Bacteria; phylum Acidobacteriota; class Terriglobia; order Bryobacterales; family Bryobacteraceae; genus JALYHQ01. The sequence continues at coordinate 12,106 of JALYHQ010000152.1, forward strand.
CAAGCGCAAACGAATCGAGGTAACCCAAATCGAACAGCGATTCGTCAGCCGCGGGAACGCCGTCTTGCCCAGAAACTGTTTGGATCACTGTAACGATTCGCTGCCGCCGGTCCACTCTGATTACTCCGTACGCGTCGAGACGAACATCTGGTATAGCTGCATCATATCCTGAAACATCGTATTGCCCAACAACCGGTAGCCTGACGGCGTCAGGTGCACGTGATCGTTTTGCGAGAGTCCGGCTTGCACCCACCGATTCACCGAGCCCGGTCCCCCCATCACCGCCCGCCAGTTCCAGAACGCGCACCCGTTCTCGGCGGCCACCGCGCGCTGGATCTCCACTACTTCATCCAGGTGACCGGAGCCACGCGCGCCGAAGCGAAAATCCGGCGGACCCACCACCAGGATGCTGGCCGCCGGCGCCGCGTTGCGAAAGCGCTGGATCAGACGCCGGAACCCATCGCGATAGACCTCGGCATTCCAGTCACGCTTTAGTGCTTCATTGGTGCCGTAGGCGAGCACGAGCAGCGCTGGATTGCGCTCAGTGAGATTGCCCGCCAGTATGCTCTCATTCCAGTCGAGCAGGTGTGTGGCCTGCGCTCCGTTGATCCCCAGCGTCTCCCAGGTCACCCCGCCGCGGTTTTGCGCCACCCAGCCAAATAGCCGCACTGGAGCGGCATCCAGCGTCTTCAGCACGCAAATATGCGGTCCTGAACTCGCCGTGAACTTGTAATAGCCGGGCCCTAATTCGCCATTCGTCGGAATGGCGCCGGCCGCCCGATCGTCCACCGTCAGCTCCATTGCTCCGCCGCCCGGCTGCTGCAGGTAAAACAGCTCCAGCTCCTCGCCCGCCGCCGACATCAATACGGTCTGACCCGCTCGGTTCGTGGTCATGCTCACACCGCCGAGTCCCAGCCTTCCGTCATCCAGATGCCCCACCGTACCCGCGGTTTCCCAACTCGGCGAGTTAGCGCTGGTGACATCGAACCGGCGGTATCCTCGATACGGATGCCCCGCGAACGAGAAGCCGGGACCGCCCGATCCAAACTTGCCTTGAAATGACTTTCGCAACGCATCCGCCCAGTCGTCTGAAGCCGTGTGCGAATCCCCGTAATGCAAAACGTGAATCCCGTCCTTGTCCGGCGTCATCCGATAGAGCTGCTCGAAGAAGGTAACCAGCCCGGCCGGATTCTCGAAGGCCGTCTGCGCCGATTCAATGCGCGCTTTGATCTCGGTGAGCGCCGCGGCTCGAATCGCGGGTGAGGTAGCCGCTGCGGGAACCCGTTTCCTGACGCTCTTCTTTTTGGCCGCCGCTAGTGGTGCAACCGCCAGCGTCACTGCCGCCAGAAACGCCGCGAACTTCACTGTTTCACCACGGCTTTGGCCCGAGCGGAGGAGCGGCTTGACTTGTAACGGGCGTATCCGTCCAGCAGCGCTTCATCCAGCAGCGTGCCCACTTTCTTCGCCCCGCCCGGCAGCGGATGCATAAAATCCGCGGTCACCAGGCGCGGCTGTGCGACATACCAGCGCGCCATGGTTCCCTCGCCCCCCATCGCTGCAAAGGTGTTGAAGAAGGCCCAGCCGGACTCCAATGCCACTTTCCTCTGGATCTCCACCACGCGCGGGAGAATGGGTACGGTGACAATTTCGCCGCTCAAATCTCGCTCGCCCCGGTCCATGGGAGCCATCACCAGGAACGCAGCATCCGGCACCGCCTCCCGGACTCGCCGCAAGACCTCGCGCAATTCATCGGCGTAGTAGCGGTCGATATAAGTCGGGAAGATGCTTTCATTGGTCCCGTAGTTGATGATAACCAGATCCGGATGTTGGTGCCGCAGTTGCGCCGCCCAATGCTGCTTGTCGAAATAGCGCACCACTACCTGCACCTGCCCGCCGTTCAGTCCCAGGCTGTTATAAACGACGCCCGGGCCTTCCTTCTCAAAGCTCACGCCAAACAATCGAACCGGTCCGTTGCGCACGCGAATAGCGACTTCGCGCGAGCCTGCCGGCAGGGCCACCCGCGTGAAATCGGGTGTTCGCCCATCGCCATCCGTGGCCACCTCGCCGATTGAAGCGTCATTCCCCTCGATATCCAGCTTTCCACCGCCAGGCTGCCGCAGGAATGAAATCTCCAGATGGGTGTGACGTGGATTTTCCAGAGTGAAGCGGGACCACGCCCCGGCGCCGCCTTCGAAGCTGACTCCGCCCAACCCGTGCAGTCCATCGTGGGCGCGTGCCTGGCTGGCTGGAGAGATTCGCCAGCCCCCCGATCGCAGCGATACTCCGCGGTGGCCATACCACGCCCACGGCTTGGCGATCAGGAAGAAACCGTGACCGGCGTCGCCGAAGCGCTCCTGGAGCATGGAGCGCATATCCGCGGTAATGGAATCGGCCGTCACCGGCGAATCGCCGTAATGCAGCACGCGGGTGACGCCGCCACCCGCTTCGGTTCGGGAGAGCGCTTCATAGAAAGGGCGCAAGTTGAGACCCGGGTCCGCCAGAAACGGGAGCCCCGGCCCCGTGGTTTCCGGAGATTTGGGCAGTGCCGCTCCCAGAGTTACCACTTTCAGTCCGGCCCGGCTCAGGCCCGGCACAAACCTCGCTGCGAAGACGAGAATCGCAAAGGTGAGAATCGCTAGTGAAGTTTTGAGCGGCAGCTTCATTTCAGAACTTCGTATAGATGAAGGGCGCGGCGCCCGTCGCCGCGATGTACTGAATCCCGATCGCCAGCAGCGCAAGCGCCGCCCCTTGCACATAGAAAGGCGTCTTGCAATACCAATCCAGACTGCGCTGATACCAGCCTTGCGGCAGGAAGTGCGCGCATGCCGCGAGGGCCAGGATCACCGCGAATCCCGGAGTCACGTTGACGAAACTGACGCTGAGCGATGCGATCCGCTGCAGCACCTCGAGCGCGGCATCGACGCTGGGCGCGCGAAAGAAGATCCAGGCGAACACGACAAAGTGAAATGTCGCGAAGCGCCGGGCAAAACGCGCCAGCGGGGCAGGCGAAGGCTTTATCGGACGGATAGCCTGGAACAACCGGTGAGTAGCCAGCCCGATCCCATGCAGCAGGCCCCAGGCCAGAAAGGTCCAACTGGCGCCATGCCAGAATCCGCCGATTGCCATGGTCACGATCAGATTGAGATAGGCAAATACCTTCCAGCGCGACCGCTGCCCCGGCAGCGAGAAGTACAAATAGTCGCGGAGCCAGTTGGACAGCGAGATGTGCCAGCGCCGCCAAAAATTCGCGATGTTCTCGGCGGCGTACGGCCGGTTGAAGTTAACCGGTAGCCGGATGCCCAGCAGCAGCGCCGAACCGATGGCTATATCGGTGTATCCCGAGAAGTCATAGTAGATCTGAAACGCGTACCCGTAAACCGCGGCCAGCGTTTCGGTACCCGAATAGAGCTTCGGAGTGTCGAATACACGGTTGATCAAGTTCTCGCCCAGATAATCCGCGATCAGCAGCTTCTTCACCAACCCGAGCCCGATCAGAAACAGCGCCTTGCCGCCATCGGACGGCGCGAGCAGGGCGCGTTTATCCCACTGGGGTAGCAAGGTAGCGATGCGCGTGATCGGGCCCGCCAGGGTAGTGGGAAAGAAGCTCGCCGAACAGAGATACGCGAGGTAATCCGAGGTCGGCTTTGCATCTCGCCGGTAAACGTCGATGGTATAAGTCATCGACTGGAACGCGTAAAACGAAACGCCCAGCGGCAGCGCCCAGTGCCACGGCGTCAGCAGCGGCAGATATTTGAGAGAGGCGATCAGGCCGACATTCTGAAGAATGCTCAACGTAACCCAGAGTCGCCGGGGGCCGCCTCGATCCATAGCCCGCGCCAACAAGAAGTCAACCGTAGACGCAGCCGGAATCAAGATCAGATAGGCGAGGTCCCAGCGTCCGTAGAAAAAGTAGTTCGCCGCCAGCACCACCAGCAGCGCGCCCAGCCGGCTTCGCGAGGAAAGCCAGTAAACAACAAACACTGCGCCCAGGAATACGAAATACGGCGCGCTGGAAAGCAACATGCAGTGGTTGATTCAGTATACAAGGTGGCATAGGCTTGAGCCCGCCGCTTTCAATGAACGACTGTGCGCGAACCCGCTGGTCCGCGACGAGAATCACGTCGCATCAAATACCGGCTTAAGCTCTTGCGCGGGGCCTGGATATCCCTATCTGAATATCGGCTGGGGCGCGAGCGGCACGCGGCAGGGGATTAGCCTGCTGCAAGAGCGCCAAACATTCCCTACTTAGGATGTCGCCTGTCCCGAAAACTGCTTATTAAAATGAAGAGAGATGTATTTTGAAATTGTCGGTGGCGTCTCGAACATCGAAACGATCGCGGTGGGCCACGGCATCCGAAGGCTTAAGTCCTTACTAAAGCGCTACGGTGGCCGAAATTGGCGTAAACGGAAGGGCACTGCGACAGTTCGTCTGGCCAACGCCACGGTTCGGCTGGTCGAAGTACACTGGTATGAAGCTCACGGCGTTGGCCGGAGGGACTGGAAGATTAAGCGGTTCTTGGACTCAAGGTCATGAAAGCTGAAAAAGCGCCATCGCGATTTGTTTTGTGCATCCGCAACGACGGCGCTGGCGATTTGGAACCCCGGAAGGTCTATCAGGTATTGCCGGACCGGACGGCTGATCGCGAAGGGTATGTGCGTCTCATCGACGAATCCGGCGAAGACTATCTTTATCCCGCTGAATACTTCGTGGCCGTGAAGGTACCAGTCGCTGCTGCGAGAGTACTGGTGTCGCGGTCTAATGTCTTGCAATCATCGGTTCACAAAACGCGGAGAGGCTGATGGGGCCGAGTCACGCTGTCAAAAACCGATTCAATAACAAATGGAAATGATGCACCCCATTCTCCCGCTTCACCGAGAATCGCCCCTTTTCATAAGTGTTTGACTGCAAGCCCCGCTGCACAGACTCGCAGATCCCGATATCTTCCTGCTGTATCTCATCGCTGAACGCGATCACTTCGGGCCCGACTGGCGCTCCGTCATAGGAAAACCATTCGAAAATTGTCAACGTCTTGTCATGACCTAGCGGCAGGATCACATTGCTCGACAAGTTGTCGGGATAAATGTTGAGCATGAAGTTAGGAAAAATCCAGTAATAGAGCGCCTGGCCCCCGCGTCCATCGCGCAGCGGCGCGTACTGCGACGAGTAATAAGGAAACGTATCCACCCGGTACTTCGCATAATCCAGCGCGCGATTCAAGCTCGGGTGCGCCGCGGGCAAATGATAGCCTTCCAGATAATTGTCGATGTACACTTTCCAGTTACATTTGATGACGTAATCGCGTCGTTCGGTGAAGTGCAGACGGTCGATATCGCACCCGATCCCTTGCACCTCCCTCGGGATCGCCCCCAAAACATCCGCAAGTGGAGGAGCATTCCCGTCCAAGTTCACAAACACGAACGGACCCCAGGTTTCCACACGATACGGCGGCAGGCAAATGTCATTGCGGTTCCAGTCCTCGACGCCTTCGAACTCGGGCTGGCTCAACAAGCGGCCCTCCAGCGAATAGGTCCAGTTATGATACGGACAGCGCAGACTCGGACGATGTCCCTTACCCGTCGCGATGACAGCGGCCCGATGCCGGCAGACGTTCGAGAATGCGCGCAACACGCCATCGTTCGCGCGCGCCACCACCACCGGCTCCCCTAGAACGTCGCAACCGAAATAGTCGCCCGCTTGCGCAATGTCGCGCGTGTATCCAACCGCCTGCCAGGTGCGCGCGAAAATCTTCTCGCGCTCCAGCCCGAGCATCGCCGGATCGGTGTACCAGCGCCCTGGTATGGTCCCGGCGCGCGATAGATCGGTGGTTGGCTGATAATCGTCGAGTCGCATGTTCGCTTTGAACTATACTAACTTCGTCCATGGCATCCGACACTGCCGCCATCCGCACTGGTGAAGAACTCGACGTCGCGGCTCTTTCCGCGTGGCTCCGTGGGCGGCTCGAAGGCGCCGAAGATCTCTCGGTGGAGCAGTTTCCCGGCGGCCACTCCAACCTTACGTATCTGCTGCGCACGCCGGTTCGCGAATACGTGCTGCGGCGCGGCCCGCTGGGTCCGGTAGCCCCCAAGGCTCACGACATGGCGCGCGAATATCGCGTGCTGGACGCGGTACATCCGTTCTTCGGCCCCGCTCCACGCGTTTATCAGCTCTGTGAGGACACATCCGTTATTGGCGCCATCTTCTTTGTCATGGAGCGCCGACGCGGCATCGTCGTACGCGACCGCATCCCAGACGATCTGGCGGCTTTCCCGGATTATCCGGCTCGCGTCAGCGACGGCTTTCTAAACTGCCTGGTGGATTTGCACGCGGTGGATATCGAAAAGCACGGGCTGGTGGGTCTCGGCAAACCCGACGGATTCCTCCAGCGGCAGGTGCAGGGCTGGTTCCAGCGCTGGAATGGCGCAAAGACTGAAGAGAACCCGCAAATGGATCGCCTCATCGCATGGCTTACCCAAACGCTGCCGCAATCGCCGCCGCCCACTCTGGTGCATAACGATTTCAAACTCGACAACGTCATGCTCGATTCTGCGAATCCCGGGCGCGTCGAAGCCGTGCTGGATTGGGAGATGGCCACCGTGGGCGACCCGCTGGTCGATCTCGGCCTGGTGCTCTGTTACTGGTCGCAGCCCAGCGATCCGGGCGGCGTGAAATCGTCCATTACATCGCAGCCCGGCTGGATCACGCGCGAAGAGCTGGTGGAACGCTACGGCGCCCGAACGGGCCGCGACGTCTCGCGCATCGCGTACTACCATGTTTTCGCGCTCTTCAAGCTTGCCGTTGTGCTGCAACAAATCTTCGTTCGCTTCCATCGCGGCCAGACCCAAGACGAGCGCTTTCGTCATTTCGACCAGCGCGTGCGGAATTTAATCGAGCAAGGAATCGCGCAGATTCCGTAGCACGCTTTTGTACAATGTGACTTGCCTTCTCCAACCCCGCGCGTCTACCGATACTTCGATCTTCTTATCAGCATCTTCGTAGTCATCCTGCTCATCTCCAATCTGGTCGGCCAGAAGATCTGCGCCTTCGGACCGTTCCACATCTTCGGCTGGACCTACACGTTGAACGCCAGCGGCGCGCAGCTCCTGTTTCCCATTACGTACATCTTCGGGGACATCTTCACCGAAGTGTATGGGTATAGCGCATCGCGCCGCGCAATTTGGATCGGATTCTTCGCATGCGGTTTGATGGCTGCACTGGGAGCCATCGTGGTGGCATTGCCGCCCGATCCGAAGTGGCCCAACCAGCAGGCCTTCGCCACCGTATTCGGCGTCGTCCCGCGTCTTGTCCTCGCCAGCCTGATCGCATTCTGGTGCGGCGAATTCGTTAATTCGTTCGTGCTCGCAAAAATGAAGCTGCTCACCAAAGGCCGCCACCTCTGGACGCGTACCGTGGGATCCACCGCCGTCGGACAAGCCGTCGACACCGCGGTTCTCATGGTAGTGGCCTTCGCTGGAACTCTCGATTCCGCCGTGATCCTGAACCTGATCATTGACGGCTATCTCTTCAAAGTGATCTACGAGGTTCTTGCCACCCCGCTTACCTATGCCATCGTCAATTTCTTGAAGCGCACAGAAGGCCTGGACACCTTCGACTACAAGACCGACTTCAGCCCCTTCTCCGCAAAAATGTAATCCGCCTTTGTGGGGCGGCCCCCCTGGGCCCCGCGGGGCCCCCCGCCCGGCTCTTACTTCCCAGCCGAGTCGCAATAAACGCCGTCCGAAGAGATGGCGAAAGCGCCTGCGCTGTCTCCGCCGCTAATGAAAGCTCCGCCCTCGCCGATATAGAGTTAGACATGCTACGAGTGCTCATATTCCTGTTGGCGGCGGACTTGGCCGCCAGCGCGCAGGCTCCCGGCGGCCTCTGGAAATTCGCCCACCCGCAAGCCAAGGCTCTCATTGGGATCAACTGGAAAGTGGTTCGCGATTCGCAGGCTGGCGGGATGATGCGGGGCAAACTGGTGAGCGGCCTCGGCGAGGCGATTCCCGGCCTCGAGTTTCTCGACGATCTGGATGAGGCGCTGATCTCATCGCCCGGCGCCGTGGAAGGACGCGCCGACCCTCCCGCTCTCATCGCCGTGCGCGGCCGCTTTGATCGGGCGCGCGTCAGGGATCTGCTGGTCCGGTACGGCGCGCGTAAGCAGATGTACGGCGCGTCCGTGATCTACCGCCCGCAAGGCGAGAACGGACGGGACTTCGCGATTGCCCAGATCGACGAGCGCACGCTATTGCTGGGTGACGTGGAAAGCGTCCTCGCCGGTATTGACCGCGCCAAATCCGAAGCGTCTCCGGTCGAGGCCAACTCAGTGGTGGATCGCGCCCATCGTCTCGAATCCAGCTACGATTTCTGGGCCCTCTTCACGGCCCCCGGCGCGCTCTCCATGCCAGGAGCGCACATGCCTCCCGATGCGCGCGAAATGGAGGCGGGGATTTCGTTCCGCGGCGGCCTTTCGATGAACGTGCGGCTGGATACCGAATCCATTGACATCGCCCGGCACATGGCCGCCGACTTTTCGAAAATGGTAAAGCTCTCCGCCAAAGACCACACCAGCCAGCCTGGCTGGGGTGAGATGGTGAAGAAGATGCGCGTCTGGCCGGACAACGCAATGGTGCGGGTCAGCTTGCGAATGGGCGCTGAGGATCTGGCGAAAGTCAGTCACCTCTGGGAAGTGGCGCGGGCGAAACCCCCGTTGGACTTGAAACCTGCAGCTCCTCCGCCTCCCCAGCGCCAGACCATTCGGATCGAAGGCCTGGACGAAGGCCCGCGCGAAATTCCCATCCGCCCCTGACTGTCCCCGTCCGCGTAGCACAGGGCCATGCCCTGGCTCACGC
>JALYHQ010000153.1 GCA_030776455.1 Acidobacteriota bacterium
GTCCGCGGCCTGGCAGCTTGCCAGGGCCGGAATAGAGGCGACGATTATCGAGAAGCGCTCCGAGCCGGGCGGCGTCATTCGCACCGAGCGCCGCGAAGGCTGCATTCTCGAAGCCGGTCCCGACAGCTTCCTCGCGGCCAAGCCCGAGGCCTTGGATCTGATTCGCGAAGCTGGTCTCGAAGATCAGGTGATCGGCTCCAATGACGACAGGCGAGTCACGTATATTTTGAAACGCGGCAAGCTGGTTCCCTTGCCGGATGGCCTGATGATGATGGTGCCCACCAAAATCATGCCGATGGTGAAGACCTCGCTGGTCGGGTGGCCCACCAAGATCCGCATGGGATTCGAATACCTCCGGCGCCCAGGAGATCCGCGGCCAGACCGCTCGGTCCATGATTTTCTGCTCGATCATTACGGAGAAGAAGCCGTCGATTATCTGGCCGAACCGCTCTTGGCGGGCGTCTACGGCGGCGATCCAAAGCAACTGAGCGCGCCCAGCGTCCTTGCGCGATTCGTCGAGATCGAGAACAAATACGGCAGCCTCACGCGTGGTGCGTTAGCCACTGCAGCTGCCAACGGCCGCGCCCGGGGTGGATCGATATTCAAGACGTTGAAGGGCGGGTTAGGCACGCTGGTTGACGCTATTTCGAAGGGCCGCGCAATAGTCCACGGAACCGCCGAAGCGGTGGAACGCACGGCGGACGGATATCGAGTTCGTGTCAACGGAGACTGGCTTCAAGGCGAATCCCTTATCGTTGCCACTCCGGCTACCGTCACCGCTACTTTGCTCCAGCCGATGGATGGCGAGTTGGCCGATCTGCTCTCGGCGATCCCCTACAACTCTTCGACCATTTTGACTCTCGCCTTCCGCAAAGCCGACCTCGAAACGCCGCCGCACGGCTTCGGTTTCCTGATCCCCAAGCGCGAGCGCCGCCGGCTCGCGGCAGCCACCTGGGTTCAGAATAAGTTCGATCACCGCGCTCCGGCCGGCATCGCGCTGCTGCGCTGCTTCCTGGGCGGGAGCGCACTGAATGAATCCGACGAATCGCTGGTTGAAATCGCGCGTGAAGAGGTCCGCCGGATCCTCGGCATCACGACCGCTCCGCTATTCCACAATCTAAACCGTTGGCCCAATGCGATGGCACAGTACATCGTAGGCCATGCCCGGCGCATTGCGGACATCGAAGCGCGCCGGCGTGCGATACCAGGCCTATGCCTAGCCGGGAATGCATACCAAGGCATCGGCATCCCCGATTGCATCCGTACTGGCAAACAGGCCGGACAGGCGGTAGCCGCAACCTGCCTGCGCGCACAGACGTCTTACTAATGCGCCGACAACTTCTAATGCGCTATCTCCTTTTTGGACTCATCCTGGCCGCCGCGCCCGCGGCCCACGCTGCCGCCGATCCCCCGCTTCTCGACCAGGGGTTCCGCCAGATGTACAATCTTCAGTTCGATCAGGCGCATCAGACTTTCGCGCAATACCAGCAAGTCAACGGTGATGATCCGCTGGGTCCGGTCTCGGACGCAGCCGCATGGCTCTTCGCGGAGTTCGATCGCTTGCATATCCTCCAGTCCGAATTGTTCATCGACGACGTCACTTTTAACCATCGCTCGAAACCGCATGCGGACCCGGCAGTGAAGCAGAAGTTCGAAGCCGCGCTGGCCAAGAGCCAGCAGCTTTCTGACCGCATCCTGGCCAGGTCGCCGCACGATGAGAACGCGACCTTCGCCGTCGTGCTGCGCATGGGGCTGCACGCCGATTATCTGGCGATGATCGAGAAGCGCAGCCTCGCGGCGCTGTCGGAAATGAAGGTGGGACGGGCGATGGCCGAATCGCTGGTTGCCAGCGACCCGAAGTACGCCGATGCGTACCTGGCGATCGGCGTTGAGAATTATCTGTTGAGCCTGAAAGCCGCGCCCATCCGGTGGGTTTTGCATCTGGGCGGGGCGCAGACCGATGCGCAGGTGGGCATCCAGAAGCTGAAGCTGACCGCGGCGAACGGGAGGTACCTGCGCCCCTATGCGCGGCTGCTGTTGGCGGTAGCGGCGTTGCGCGCCAAAGACCGCGCGGGCGCGAAAGAGCTGCTGTCCGGTCTGATGCGCGAATTCCCGGCGAACCATTTGTACGCTGAAGAACTGGCCAGACTGAAGTAGGTTCAACCAGACCCACACGTCCCGGAGTGCTAGAATTTGTCCGTGCCCGCTGCTGTGATGAAGCAGGCCTGGCCGCGCGCGGAAGTGTGCCGCTGGCTTCGTGTTTCCGAACGCCAGCTCAAGAGCTGGGAGAGACAGGGACTGCTCGTCCCAGCGCAATCCTTTGGCTTCTCCGAGATGATCGCGCTTCGGACGCTGGTGGGCCTGCGCGACAACAAGATTTCTCCCGCGAAGATCCGTGCCGCTTTGACCGCCTTGCGCGCGCACCTGGGTGACGGACGAAATCCGCTTCACGAGTTGAAGATTTACTCGCACGGGAAAAAGATCCAGGTACAGCTCGCCGGGCGGCGCATGGAGCCCGTAACCGGGCAGCTTCTTCTCGATTTCGACGAAGAGGAGATCTCGCGCCTCCTGGCTTTTCCGGCCGCGGGGGAAGAAGCTCCCGCGCCGGTGAGCGGCCACAAGCGAAAGCGCGATGCGGAGCAGTGGTTCGAAAAAGGCCTGGATCTGGAACAGACGGGCGCGCCCATGGAGGACATCATCGCGGCCTATCGCAAAGCCATTGACATCGATCCCGCGTCTGCCGGCGCGCTGGTGAATCTGGGTACCGTGTATTTCAATTCGCGCAACTGGCGCGATGCCGAACGCTATTACCGCGCGGCGCTGGAAATTGACGCCGAGTACGCGCTGGCGCATTTCAATCTTGGCAATCTGTTCGACGAAAAAGGCGACCGGGCAGCCGCGCTCGCGCACTATGAATCGGCCCTCCGTTCCAATCCCAGTTACGCCGACGCGCATTACAACATTGCGCTGCTGTATCAGGCGGCTGGACAAAACCTCAAGGCAGTTCGTCACTGGAAGCTGTACTTGAAGGTGGACCCCGGCAGTTCCTGGGCCAACATCGCGCGCCGCGAGCTCGCCAAGCTGCGCGACGCCACGATTGTGAACGGCACGCGGGCGGATTAGATCTTAGCCTAAGCCCATCCCGCAATCGCGCTAAAATAAGGAGAACCCCGCGGTTTTCCGCCTTCGGTTCGCAAACGCCGAGCAGTCGCTCGGGCATCTTCGCAGAGAGGTTTCATTGGGACGCATCGCACTCGCATTCCGCAGTTTCTTCGCCATTCTGTTCTCGGGGCAGCTCCCCGCCGATATCGCGCAGTCGTTCGGGTTCGCGAAAGCCAAACCGCAGCCCGCGCCGAAAGCGGTACGGCAAGTGGGGCCATCGGATGGCGCGCTACAAATGCTGGGAATTCTGCAGCGCGATTCGCGGCTGCTGGATTTCATGATGGAGGACATCTCGGCTTTCGAGGACGACCAGATCGGCGCGGCCGTGCGCAACCTGCACGATCAATGCCGCGATTCGCTCAACCGCTACGTGCGCCTGGCTCCCGTGATCGACGGCGTCGAGGGCACTTTTACGAAGATCGATTCGAATGATCCCAACACCGTGAAGCTATTGGGTAATGTTCCGGCCAACGGCAAAGCGGCCGGCGGAATGCTCCGCCACAAGGGCTGGCGTGCCGATAGTATCGACTTGCCGCCGCTGGCAGCCAGCCAGAACGCCGCCATCATCGCCCCCGCCGAAATCGAGATCGAGTAGAGTGCCATCCACCATCATCGGAATCGACCTCGGCACCACCAATTGCAGTGTCACGCGGGGCGAGGTACAGAGCATCACCGTCGAAGCGATCGCGCAGCTGGTGAATCCGGGCGAAGTGCGTGAAGAGCTTCTGCTGCCCTCGTTCCTGTACATTCCAGGCCCTAACGATTTTCCAGCCGGCTCCCTCGATCTGCCCTGGAGCGATCAGAGTGCCAACGTTACGGGCGTGCTCGCGCAGAAACGCGGCACTGAGAATCCTGGACGCCTGGTTTCGTCAGCCAAATCGTGGCTGTCGCACGCGGGAGTGGATCGCATGGCGGCAATTCTGCCTCTCACCGCTCCGGCTGGCGTCGAGAAACTGTCGCCCGTGCAGGTTTCGCGAGAGTATCTGGAACATATTCGCCACGCCTGGGATGCGAAATTTCCCGAGCTGCCATTCGCCGGGCAACAGGTACTGGTAACGGTCCCGGCATCTTTTGATGCGGTGGCGCGCGACCTGACGCTGAAGGCCGCGGAACAGGCCGGTTATCACAACATCGTGCTGCTGGAAGAACCGCAGGCCGCGTTTTACGCCTGGCTCGAACGGCATCTGGACTGGCGCGAGCGGGTCGCTGTGGGCGACCTGATTCTGGTGGTGGACATCGGCGGCGGAACCACCGATTTCACTTTGATTTCCGTTACCGAGAGCGCCGGCGATTTGCAACTCGAGCGCGTGGCCGCAGGCGAACATCTCCTTCTGGGCGGCGACAATATGGATCTGGCGCTGGCCCGTTTCGTCGAACAGGAGCTCGCGGCAAAGAACGTAAAGCTGGATGCGCTGCAGCTTTACGCGCTGTGGCAGCAGTGTCGCGGCGCCAAAGAGAAGCTGCTCGAAGACGGCAGCCGCAAGGAAGAGCACGCGGTAACTATCCTGGGCAAAGGCACCGGGCTGGTGGGCGGAACCATAAAGGCGAAACTGTCGCGGGAAGACTTGAACAAGATTCTGCTCGAAGGATTCCTGCCGCTGGTGGCGAGCCGGGACATGCCGCAGAGGACTCGCCGGGCCGCGCTGCAGGAAATCGGTCTGCCCTATGCGGCCGATCCGGCAATTACCCGCCACCTCGCGCGTTTTCTGCGGCAACAGGACGCCGGAAGCACGCTCGCGTGCCCGACGCATGTTCTATTCAACGGCGGCGTGTTGCGCGCCAAAGTGGTGCGCAGCCGGATTCTCGAAGCGCTCAACTCGTGGCTGAAGGAAGAAGGCCAGCCGCCGGTGAAGCCGCTGATCGGCGAGGATCTGATGCATGCCGTTTCGCGCGGCGCCGCATACTACGGTATCTCGCGGCAGGGCGGCGGCGTACGGATTCGCGGCGGAGTTCCGCGTACGTATTATGTAGGCATCGAGAGTTCGATGCCGGCCGTTCCCGGAATGCCCGCGCCGATCAAGGCGCTGACGGTAGCGCCGTTCGGCATGGAAGAAGGGACCGATCTGCGGATTCCCGGCCGCGAGTTCGCGCTGGTAGTGGGCGAGCCGGCTGAGTTCCGGTTCTTCAATTCGGCCGCGCGCAAGAATGATCAGCCCGGCTCGATGATAGAAGATGTCGGCGACGATCTGCAGGAGCTTTCGCCCATCGAGGTCACGCTCCCCGCGAGTGGAAACGCCGGCGAGGCGGTGCCGGTGACGCTGGAAGTAGTGGTTACCGAGACAGGCTTGCTGCAGCTCTGGTGCGTCGCCCGCGACGGCCGAAAATGGAAGCTCGAGTTCAACGTCCGGGAGCGCGTATCATGACGGCCTTTGTAGGGCGGACCCCCAGGTCCGCGCGGGGTCCCCTGGCCCCGCTGTTCGGAGTACGAATCAAGCCGGCCGGGGGGCCGGCTGCGGGCCAGGGGGCTCGCCCCACATGAACGTCGGGATTGATTTGGGGACTACCAACTCGGGGCTTGCTTACGTCAAGCGTACTCCCGGTGAGCTCACCGACTACCCCGAGATTCGCATTCAGGAAATTCCACAGTTCATAGCTCCCGGCCGCATCGAAGCTCGGCGCACGCTGCCGTCGTTCCTGTTTCTGAGCGACCAGAACTATATCGGCACCCACGCGCGTGAGCAGGCGGCGCTGGTTCCCACCAAGTCCGTTCACTCCGTGAAGAGCTGGCTCTCGAATCCCGAAGTGGACCGCACCGCGAAGATTCTTCCCTGGGACGCGCAGGAGAGCGGGCGCGTTTACTCGCCCGTGGAAGTCTCGTCGATGTACCTCGCGGCCATGCGCGATGCCTGGAACCAGGCGCATCCGGACGCTCCGCTGGCGGATCAGGACATCGTGCTCACCGTGCCCGCGTCCTTCGACGAAGAAGCTCGTGAGCTGACCGTACAGGCGGCGCGCGATGCCGGGCTCGACAAGCTCACGCTGCTCGAGGAACCCGCGGCCGCGTTCTACTCGTGGATCGCTAATCACCTCGCGCAGAGCCAGAAGAGTCTCTTTGACGGCCAGCTGGTACTGGTTTGCGATGTCGGCGGCGGCACCAGCGATTTTACTTTGATCCGGGTGAACCGGCAGGGCGACCGCATTGAATTCACGCGCACCGCCGTGGGTAAGCATCTGTTGCTCGGCGGAGACAACCTGGATCTCACGCTGGCGTGGTTGGTGGAGGCCAAGCTGGGCAGTCAGCTTTCGCTGCGGCAGCGTAGCGCGTTGCGGCGCCAGTGTGCGGCGGCGAAGGAGCGCCTGCTTGCGGATCCCACTCTGAAAAGCGTCGAAGTCACCGTCCTCGGTTCGGGGACCTCGCTTGTAGGCGGGACGCTTAAGACGGAAATCCTGCGCGAAGAGGCGCTCGAACTTGCGCTGGAAGGCTTCCTTCCTTTTTGCGGCCTTGACGAGCAGCCCAAGGACGAGAAACGCAGCTTGTTTCGCGAGCTGGGATTGCCTTACGTATCCGATCCCGCGGTGACGCGCCATCTGGCCGCGTTTCTTGCGAGCAATCAGGATGCCCGGCCCGATGCCATCCTCTTCAACGGCGGATTCTTCATCCCCGAGATTCTCCAGCAGCGCGTGGCCGATGTGATGGAGCGCTGGTACGGCCGCCGTCCGCTGATTCTCGAAAATCGCGACCTGGATCTCGCGGTGGCGGTGGGCGCGGCCTATTACTCGTACGTGCGATCCACCGGCGCGGGGCTGCTGGTTCGCGGCGGCCTGCCCCGCGCCTACTATGTCGGAATCGGCGACAGCGATGCGGTTTGCCTGATGCCGCGCGGCACGGAAGAAGGCCAGACGCTGGAACTGGACAGTCAGGATCTGCATCTGGTGGCCAACAAACCGGTATCGTTCAAGCTGCTCAGCTCGCTGACCCGCGTCGATGACACGGTGGGTCAGGCCGTGTCGCAGAGCGATATTCCGGATCTCCATTTGCACGCGCCGCTGAACGCAGTGATCCGCTTCGGGAAGTCCGGCGAGAGGCTCGTGCCGGTGAAGCTGCGCGCGCACTTGACCGAAGTGGGCACCCTGGAGCTGTGGGCCGATTCCAAGATCAGCGAGCATCGCTGGCGCTTGCAGTTCGAGTTGCGCAAAACGGCCACCACCGCTGCGGGCGCGTCGCGTCCGGCGGCCGTAGTGAGTGATGAAGCCCTGGAGAAATCGCTCGGGTTGCTCGACGCCGCATTCCAGTCGGGGTCGCTCGCGCCCGAGGAGTTGCCGGGAAAGCTGGAGCAGACGCTCGCGTTGGGACGTAATTCGTGGCCATTGAGCGCGATTCGCCGCATGGCGGACCGCATGCTGGAACAGGCCGAAGGCCGTAAGAAATCGGCGGCGTTGGAAGCGCGCTGGCTAAACCTGTGCGGATTCTGCCTGCGTCCCGGTTTCGGCTTTCCCGGCGATGACTATCGACTGGAGCTGGCGCGCCGCATCTATGCCGGTGGATTGCAGTTCGCGAATCAAGTGCAGAATGAGAGCGAGTGGTGGATCTTCTGGGGGCGCGTGGCCGGAGGGCTGAACAAGAATCAGCAAGCGGATATTTTCCAGCGGCTTTCGCCCGCGCTGCTTCCGCGAGCCGGCAAGCGCCCGCGTCTGAACAATAGCCTGTTGCGCGAAATGTGGCGCACGGCATCCAGCCTCGAATTGCTGCCCATCGCCACCAAGACGCAGCTCGGCGACGCGCTGATCGCGCGCGTGAAGGGCGGTGAGACAAACCCCGGATTGTGGTGTCTCTCCCGTCTGGGCGCGCGCAAGCTGTTTTATGGCCCCAACAATCAGGTGATTCCCGCCGTCACCGCGGCTCGCTGGGCAGATGCGCTCACCAAAGTGCCCGCCGCCGACGATGCGCTGGTTGCAATCGCGCGCCGCACGGGCGACGCAACGCGCGATCTGCCGGCGGGAACCCTGGACGCGATCCGCCGCAAGATCCCCGAAGCGCTGTTGCCGGCGCTCGAAGGCGAGCGCGAAGAGGATCTTGGCAAAGTATTCGGCGAAGAGCTGCCGTCGGGCCTAGTGAGCGTCGCGTGAATGAGGCGAGCTTGCTGAGCCGGCTGCCGCGCACCCGCGGTGGCGGCCTGGTGCTCGGCATCGGCGACGATTGCGCTATCTTCCGCCCCCAGCGCGGGGAGGATTTGCTCTTCACCACCGATCTCTTTCTCGAGGATGTGCACTTCCAGCGCACTCAGAAGCCAGCCGATCTCGGCCGACGCGCGCTGGCTCGCAGCCTGAGCGACATTGCGGCCATGGGCGGTGGGCCGCGCTTTTGTCTGGTGTCACTGGCGCTCCCCGAGTGGGTGAATCGCAAATGGACCGCCGCATTCTATCGCGGCCTGTTGAAGCTTGCGGACGAAACCGGAACATCGCTGGCCGGTGGCGACCTTTCGCATTCGGAAAAGCTCGTGTGCGACGTGATGGTGTGCGGATCGGTGCCGGCCGGAAAAGCCATCCGGCGGGATGGCGCGCGGCCTGGGCACATCGTTTATGTATCGGGACCGCTAGGCGGCTGGCGGACCCGCCGGACAATCACACCGCGCCTCGATATCGGCCGCAAGCTGCGCGGGA
The DNA here is from genome assembly GCA_030776455.1 of Acidobacteriota bacterium. Classification (GTDB taxonomy): domain Bacteria; phylum Acidobacteriota; class Terriglobia; order Bryobacterales; family Bryobacteraceae; genus JALYHQ01. Next base: position 8,764 of record JALYHQ010000153.1, read on the forward strand.
AAGCGACGTCGGCGATCGACCTCAGCGATGGTCTTTCGCTGGATCTGCACCGCTTGTGCGTGGCCTCCGGCGTCTCCGCCGCGCTGGACCGCGTGCCGCTTCTCCACAGCGCCACTGAGCAACAGGCTCTCCATGACGGCGAAGATTACGAGTTGCTTTACACGGCGCCACCCGGAGTTCGCGTGCCTGGCGAACGCATCGGCGTCATAGCGAAAGGAACTCCGGGCGCGGTAGAGTATCGGGGAAAGCCGCTGCCGATTCTGGGATATGACCACTTCCGCAATCGTCGTCGATCTGATTGAGGCCTTCCGCCGTTCCAAAACCATGTTTGCGGCCGTTGCGCTGGGCGTGTTTGACCGCACGCCAGCTACCGCGGCCGATCTAGGCGGCGCGGAGATCGGGCGGCTGCTTGATGCCTGCGTCGCGCTCGGCTTGCTCGAAAGACAAGACGGCGTGTATCGCAACACCAGCGAATCGGACCGGTACCTGCGCAAGGACAGCCCGGACACGCTGGCTGGCTACGTCAATTATTCGAACAGGGTTCTGTATCCCATGTGGGCGAATCTGGAAGACGCAGTCCGCGAAGGCAGCCACCGCTGGAAGCAGACCTTTGGGCTGGACGGTCCCATCTTCTCGCATTTCTACAGCGCTGAAGACGCGATGCGCGAGTTTCTCAATGGCATGCACGGCTTCGGCCAGCTTAGCTCGCCGCGGGTCGTGGCCGCCTTCGACCTCAGCCGGTTCCATCGCATGGTGGATCTGGGCGGCGCGAGCGGCCACCTCGCTGCCGCCGCTCGCGAACGCTACCCACGCCTGGATGCCGTAGTTTTCGACCTTCCCTCGGTGGCAAGACTGTTCCCCGGAACGGTGCCCGGCGATTTCTTCACTGATCCGCTTCCCGAAGCCGACCTCTACAGCTTGGGCCGCATCCTGCATGACTGGTCCGAACCGAAGATCCTCACGCTGCTCAGCCGCATCTATCACGCGCTTCCAGCCGGCGGCGGACTCCTCATCGCCGAAAAGCTGCTCGAGAATGTTCCTGCTCATATGCAGTCATTGAACATGCTGGTGGTCACCGAAGGCCGCGAACGCACCGAGCAAGAGTACGATTCGCTGCTGCGCGCGGCGGGGTTCTCCAGCGTTGACTTCCGGCGCACCGGCTCGCCGCTGGATGCGATTCTGGCCATCAAATGATCTGGCCCGCGCTGCTGCTGGCGATACAGGGCGCCGCGTTCGACGGCGCCACCGTCTACACCTGGGGTGACCGGCTGCTCGCCTGGTCGCTTCCGAATCTGAATCGGCGAGAGCTGGTGCGGCCCTCCGAACCATTCGGCGCCGGCTGCCTGGATGACGAAAAGAACGGCCTGTTCCTGCAGGAAGGCGCCCGGCTGGTGTATCGCAAAGCGCCGGATTGGAAGGCCCGCGTGATCGATACCAGCATCGACATGCATGACTGTCTGGCGGTAACGCTGCTGGGACGTCGCGGCGTGCTCATGGTGCAGCGTGGCATCGAGCTTCGATTTTATGAGTATCCCGACTTCCATTACCGCGAGTTGTACAGCTTTTACAGCGCCTCGCGCCAGGGCGGATTGCTGGTCGCGGATGTTGACGGCGATGGCCTCTCCGATATCCTGTGCGGGAATTACTGGATCAAGAATCCGGGCGACTGGGATCTGCCATGGCACGATTTCGCGATCGAGCTGTACAACCAGGAGCCGCTCAGCGCGACGCTGCGGCTCGCGTTCGACGGCTCGGATCTGATAGTCGCGCAGGGGGAGCTTCCGGAGGGGCGTGTGTCGCGGTTTCGAAAGCCCGCCGATCCGACGCAGCTATGGATGGAAGAGCCGCTGGGCGTGTTCCGCTATCCGCGCGCGCTCGCCGTGTTACTCACCCCACCGCGTCCGAAACTGAACGCCAACCGGTCATTCAACCACTCCCCACGTAACGTACGCTTGCTGACGCGCGCGGCTCCGAATGGGCCATCCGTTCTCATTGGCGAAGACCACGTCGCGGCCTTCCCTTACCGCGATGGCTACGTTCTGGTCACGCGAAATCGTGTAGTCTACTTGCCCCGCAGATAAGCATCGTCGCCGCTCTTCCAATCCTCGCGGGGGGGCGAGAAGATATCCACGGCCACGCAGTCGTCCAGCGCCTCGGCGCTGTGCGGAATGTTGGGGGGAATGCGCACCAC
>JALYHQ010000154.1 GCA_030776455.1 Acidobacteriota bacterium
CCGATGCGGAATGCGCGCGCCTTCACGTGAAACTCAGGCGACATGTCCGGCCCGGTATCGCCCAGGAAGCCAACCAGCGGCATGTCGTTGCCGCCGGGCGACGACGTATCGTAAATCACGCTGCTCTTGAAGAAGCCGTAGGGCTTGATCCGCGCCCCGCTTCCCAGCTTGATATCCGGAATAAGCCCTTCCTTTTTCACCGGATCGATGGGCAGCAGCCGGATGGGCGCGATCGCGGCGATAATCGGCGGCGTCGCGGGCGGAGCCGCGGTCACCGGCTTGGGACTCTGGATCACCGGCGGAAGCCCAATCCCCGTCGTGGATGCGCTCGCCAGCAGAACAGGTTCGTTCCGGGTCCGAGGACCCGCCGGTCTCTGCGTGACGCTGGCCAGCTCGTTATCCGTGAGCAGCCCCTTGTCGCGCAACAGCGTCGCGAGACGATCACGCTGTTCGGCTTGGCTGCCGGCGGCGTTGACAGCTTTGGCTTCCTCTGCTGTAATGATGCCTTTCGTTGTCAGAACCCGAAGCAACGGGTCGGTGACGTCCGAATCCTGGGCGGTGACGAACGGCGCAGCAACCAGGCAGATCAACAAAATCTGTGCAAGACAGGGCTTCATGATTTCGCCTTCCTTACGTGGGCCGGGACCTGTGACCATGCATTTCTAACACAGAATTCATTTCTTTGCAACAGAACTTTAACGCCTTGTGGCCCGCTCCTGTGCGATACGATGGATGCCGTAATGCGCAGCATCCTCACCGTGCCGGTGGAACGAGTGGAGTCCGGAAAGGCCACTCCCCTCCAGGACTTGCTGGCCGTGGAAGAGCCGCTCGAGATTCGCATCGCGGGCCAGACCGTGTCCATTACCATGCGAACCCCCGGCCATGACTTCGAGCTGGCTGCCGGATTCCTGTTCACCGAAGGCATTCTCGCAGCCCACGGACAGATCGAGCGGATCGCCTTCTCACCCGCTACTTCAAACCTCCGCCAGACCGGCAACTCCATAACGGTAGACCTCAAACCCAACGTCGAGATCGACCTTGCCCGCCTCGAGCGCCATTTCTATCTCAGTTCCAGCTGCGGTGTCTGTGGCAAGGCGTCGATCGAAGCCTTGGAAGTCCAAGGCTGCCCGATTCTCCCTCGATCCGGACTAGCCATTTCACCCGAAACCATCCACGGCATGCCGGACGCGCTGCGCGAGGCCCAGACGGTCTTCGATCAGACCGGCGGATTGCATGCCGCTGCCTTGTTTGACCCGGCTGGCCGCCTGCTCTCCTTGCGCGAGGACGTGGGCCGTCACAACGCCGTCGACAAGCTGATTGGAGTCGAGTTCCTGGCCGGCCGCCTCCCGCTGGCGGACCGTATGGTCCTGGTCAGCGGCCGCACCAGCTTCGAATTGGTCCAAAAGTGCATCGTGGCTGGGATTCCCCTGCTGGCGGCCGTCGGCGCTCCTTCCAGCCTCGCCGTCGAACTCGCGCGCCGCTTTCAGATGACCCTGCTTGGCTTTGTTCGCAACCAGCGCTTCAATATTTACTCAGGAGGATGGCGTATCCGATGAAGCTGCGAATCCAGTCCGATTCCGTGCGCTTGCGCCTTAGCCAGACCGAGGTGGCTCGTTTCGCAGAAACCGGCCGCATCGAGGAAACCCTGAACATCGCCCCCGTATTCCGATACGCGCTCGAAACCGGCGATACCCTCAGCGTTTCGTACCTCAACAATACCCTCCTCATCATCGTCCCCGCCGCCGAATCCCAGACCTGGGCCACCACCGACCAGGTTGGCATCACCGGCGGCACCACCGTAAAAATCCTGGTCGAAAAAGACTTCCCCTGCCTCCACAGCGAAACCTAACGTGGGACAGGCCTCCCGGCCTGTCTCTTTTCACACCACCCTGTCGCGTATTGACAAATCTCTGAAATAGCAGTACATCTATCGAGACACCTTTCTCGCGCGCAACGTTCTGGAGGACGTCCATGGACCCGACTCGTAGATTGTTCATCAAGACCGGAACCGGCGCCATTGTCGCCTCGGTTCTTGGCTTCGATTTGACGCCGGCCTACGCCCAGGCGAAGGAACTGAAAATCGCCCGCACCACCGAGACCCGGTCTACCTGCCCCTACTGCTCAGTGAGCTGCGGCATCATCATACACACCATCGGCGACAAGGCCAAGAACGTCACCGCGCAGGTGGTTCACGTCGAAGGCGACCCCGATCACCCCATCAATCGCGGCACTCTCTGTCCCAAGGGATCGTCGCTGATGCAGGACATCATGAATGACCGCCGCGTGCTCAAGCCCCAGGTGCGCCGCGCCGGATCCGATCATTGGGAAGACATCGCGTGGGACCAGGCCATCGAAGAAGTCGCGCGCCATATCAAGAAGACCCGCGACGAGACTTTCATCGCCACCGATCCCCAGGGCCGCACCGTGAACCGCGTCGAGAGCATCGCCTGGAACGGCGGCTGCACCGACACCAATGAGTTCAACTTCCTCGCGGTCAAGGCCATGCGCAGCCTGGGAGTCTGTTACCTGGAAAATCAGGCCAGGGTTTGACACGGCCCCACGGTCTCCAGTTTGGGGCCCACATTCGGACGCGGTGCCATGACGAATGGCTGGATCGACATCAAGAACACCGACATGATGTTGATCATGGGCGGAAATCCCGCCGAGAATCATCCCTGCGGCTTTAAATGGCCCGTGGAGGCCAAACGCGTCCGCAACGCAAAGATGATCGTCGTCGATCCGCGCTTCACCCGCACCGCCGCGGTCGCCGACATGTTCCTGCAAATCCGCGCCGGCTCCGACATCGCTTTCCTCGGAGGAATGATCAACTACGCGATTGCGAACCAGCGCATCGCCAAGGATTACTTAATCAACTACACCAACGCCGCGTTTCTGGTCAATGACGGCTTCAAGCTTCCCGAAGACGACGGCGTATTCTCCGGGTTTAACGCCGGCACCCAGGTCTACGACAAAACGACATGGAACTATCAGGGCTCGGCCGGGTCCGGAGGCGGAGCCGGTCAAGTCAGCGGCCATGGCGCTGCGCGGCCGGGCACTCCGGATGCCGCACCCCCCTCGCTGCCCGCGGTGGTCGACAATGATCAGACCCTCGAGAATCCGCTGTGCGTGTATCAGCTCCTGAAAAAACATTACTCGCGCTACACGCCGGAAATGGTAGAGCGTATCACCGGCATCCCAAAGGATCAGTTCCTCAAGGCCGCCGATTTGTTCACTTCCATCCGCAAGGATGGAAACCTTAAGAAAGCCGGCACCATCATCTACGCCGTCGGCTGGACCCAGCACACCACCGGCGCCCAAATCATCCGCACCGCCGCGGTGCTCCAGTTGCTGCTCGGCAACGTAGGCCGGGCCGGCGGCGGCGTGAACGCGCTGCGCGGCCACTCCAACATCCAGGGCGCCACCGACATCGCGGGCATCTTCGACAACTTGCCCGGATACTTGAAAGTGCCCATCCCCAAGGACACCGATTTCGCGGCTTGGATGACACGCATCACTCCGAAGCCCGCCAAGCCCAAGGAGTGGGACTCGTTCAACTACTGGAGCAATACGCCCCGGTTCGCCGTTTCCCTGCTCAAGACCATGTATGGCGACGCCGCCACCAAGGAAAATGACTGGGCCTACAGCTATCTGCCCAAAGTGGACCGCGAGTACTCGTGGGCGCACATCTGGGACGACATGTATCAAGGCAAAGTCAAAGGGGTCCTCGCATTCGGGATGAACGCGGTCTCCATCGGCCCCAACTCGAACAAGGTGATTAGCGCGCTGAAAAAGTCCGAGTGGCTCGCGGTCTGCGACATCTATCCCGACGAAACCAGCGAGTTCTGGAAATCTCCCGGCATCTCCACCGATGAGATGAAGAACATCAAGACCGAGGTCTATCGTCTCCCCGGCGCTGGATTTGCCGAGAAGGACGGCACCTTCGTCAACTCCGCCCGCTGGCTGCAGTGGAAGTGGGCGGCCGTGCCGCCTCCCGGCGACGCCAAACTCGATCAGGAAATCCTGGCGCGCATTTTCCTCAAGGTTCGCGAGCTCTATCAGAAGGAGGGCGGCAAGTTTCCAGATCCCATCCTCAATCTCGCCTGGAACTACACCAATCCCCGCAACCCGTCGCTGACCGAAGTTGCCAAGGAGCTCAACGGCCGGGCGCTTGGCGATGTAACCGACCCCGCCACCCAAACCACCATGAAAGCCGGCCAGCAATTGCCCGGCTTCGCCTGGTTGCGTGACGACGGCTCCACTTCGTGCGGCAACTGGATCTGGTGCGGCTCCTGGACCGAAGCCGGCGCGCTCACCCAGCGCCGCGGCACCGAGGATCCCTCGGGCCTGGGCATCTATCCCAACTGGGCCTGGTCCTGGCCCATGAACCGGCGCGTCCTCTACAACCGCGCCTCTTGCGATGCGAACGGCAAACCATGGGACCCCGATCGGCGCCAGGTCTGGTGGAACGATGCCCAGAAAAAATGGCTCGGCAACGATGTGCCGGACTTCAAAGCCGATTCAGCGCCGGCGGATCACATGGGCCCGTTCATCATGAATCCGGAAGGCGTCGGCCGCCTGTTCGCGCCGCTTGCCGGCCTTGCCGACGGACCTTTCCCCGAGCACTACGAGCCCTTCGAAAGCCCCATCGCCAATCCTTTGCATCCCAAGCAGTCCAACAACCCGGTGGTGAAGAAGTACAAGTCCGACATGGACAAGTACGGTACGCCCGATCAGGGCTTCACCATCGTGTGCACCACTTACCGGCTCACCGAGCACTATCATTACTGGACCAAGAACAATCAAATGAACGTCCAGCTGGTCCCCGAAATGTTCGTCGAAATTCCCGTTGAACTGGCCGGCGATCTGGGCATCGCCGGCGGCGATAAAGTAAAAGTCACCAGCGCGCGCGGCGTTTATCTCGCCAAAGCGATGGTCACCAAACGCATCCGCCCCATGACCATCGACGGCAAGAAGGTGTATCAGATCGGGCTTCCCATACATCAGGGCTATCGGGGAATCCAGGAGGACGCCGGGAAAGTGCCGCGCACCATCGCCAACCTGCTTTCGCCCACGGTCACCGATCCCAACGCCTACACGCCGGAATTCAAGGGATTCCTGGTGAAACTCGAGAAGGCTTGACGGAGGCGCCATGAGCAACGGAATACTCGAAATCAAGGCCATCTCCGGGCACGCCGGAACAGTCCCCGGACATGACGCATCGCGCGATTACGATGTCTGCAAGCTGATAGACGTTACGACCTGCATCGGCTGCAAGGCCTGCGAAGTTGCGTGCCTCGAATGGAACGGCTATCCGTTCCGCGAGACGGTATTCGACAACACCTATCAGACCATGCCGGACCTGGCGTGGAATTACTACAATCTGATCCGCTTCAATGAGCACGTCGCAGAGGACGGCACGTTGAGCTGGCTGATGCGCAAGGATGGCTGCCTGCACTGCGCCGATCCCGGCTGCCTGCGCGCGTGCCCGGCCGACGGCGCCATCGTGCAATACTCCAACGGCATCGTCGATTTCAATCAGGATCACTGCATCGGCTGCCAGTACTGTGTCACCGGCTGCCCTTTCAACATTTCCAAATTCAACCCCGAGACCAAGAAGGTGCACAAGTGCACGCTCTGCTCGGACCGCGTGGGCGCGGGACTCGAGCCTGCCTGCATCAAGGCCTGTCCTACCGGCTGTCTGCACTTCGGCAGCAAGGACGACATGAAGGATCTCGCCGAGCGGCGAGTGAAGCAGCTGCACGAACACACCTCGCATAAGGACGCCGGCGTGTATGATCCTCCGGGAGTGGGCGGCACGCACGTGATTTACGTGCTGCACGATATCCATCATCCGGAGGCCTATGGCGGCCTGCCCAAGGACCCGCATGTTCCATTGCTGGTCCGCTTGTGGAAGGGACCGCTCAAGTGGCTGGGCAATTTTGCGATGGTGGCCGGCATCGTCGGCGTCATGGCCCACTATGTACGCTTCGGTCCCAAGCGAGTGGAGGAAGAAACGGTCGAGGAAAAGAAGGGGGAACTGAAATGAGCACCGTAATGACGGTTCCCGAAACCGTTCCCGCCGGACACATTCTGCGCTACACGTTCCGCGAACGGGTCTGCCACTGGGTGACGGCGCTCGCCTACACGTACTGCCTCGCGACCGGCCTCGCATTTTACACGCCGCATCTTTTCTGGATCGCCCTGGCGCTCGGCGGCGGCCCCACCTCGCGCTTCTGGCACCCCATCGTCGGATTGCTGTTCCTCGCGGGCGCCATCTGGATGCACGGCATCTGGCGTCGCGATATGGATGTCAGCGAAACGGATAAGCGCTGGCTGAAAGAATCCGAGAAGTACGCCACCAATCAAGACGATCTGCTGCCTCCGCAGGAGCGCTTTAACGGCGGCCAGAAACTTTTCTACTGGCTGATGTTCTATGGCGCGCTGGTGCTGCTAGTCTCAGGCATCTTCATCTGGTTTCCCGAATACATCTCGTTCAAGGTGGCCTGGGTGCGGTCGCTCATGATTTTGATCCACGAAGCCGCCGCCCTCGCCACCATCGGCGGCTTCGTCATCCACATCTACATGGGAATATTTTTCGTTCCCGGAAGCATGACCGCCATGACGGTGGGATACGTCACTCGGGCGTGGGCCCGCTCGCACCATCGCTTGTGGTATGAACGCGTGACCGGCAAGACGGCGTCGAAGGAATGAAGGCGAGCCTGGACGCCAGAGCCGCCCGGGCCGCCGAACTCGCCAGGCTTCATCCAGCCGCTCAAGAACTTCTGATTTTCTATCGCGAGCTGGCCCTGTTCCAGAAACCGGTCTTCGAAGAACTGCAAGCCAAGAGCGCCACCGATGTTCGCGCGGTGCTGCCTCACTTCCCTGCTTTGCTGGCCTTGGTCCACCGCTGCGGCCCGCCGCCGCTGGTGGAATTCGGCGAGCAGCGCCTGCAAACGCCCGCCGAACAAGAGCAGCTACTGGTGGACGCCTGGGAGAGCGGCGGCGATCCCAATGCGGGCCGATTTTACGCTCGCGTTCTGCTGCAACCCTACGCCGAATATCTCGCATCCCGGGGCGATATCCCCGCCGAGGCAACCGACCCTGTCTGCCCGTTCTGCGGCGCGCGCCCCGTGGTCGCCGTCTTGCGCGGCGAGGGCGATGGCGCCAAGCGCTGGCTGCTCTGCTCACTGTGTTCCACCGAGTGGCAGTTCCGCCGCGTTCTCTGCCCCAAGTGCGGCCAGGAAAACAAGGACCAGCTCCCCATCTACACCGCCTCCGAGTTCCCGCACGTCCGCGTCGAGGCCTGCGACACTTGCCAGACCTACATCAAATCCGTCGACCTCACCCGCGACGGCCTCGCCATCCCCGTTGTGGATGAGCTCGCGACAGTCGCGCTGACCCTGTGGGCCTCCGACCGCGGCTACACCAAACTGGAGCCCAATTTGCTGGGACTTTAGTTCCCTGCTTCCAAAGACTTACACTCCTGTCCCCGCCGCAATTTTGTACCAAAAAAGAAACCACCACGCCCGCATGGTGTTTTCTCTTGCAACTCTTTGTAAAGTTCGTTAACCTAGACTCATTCAGGTCTTGTAGCTTCACCATCTGCTGGGTTGTGAAATAGGGGGAGAATCATGATTGTTGCGAAAAGGATCGTTCTGTTCACTGCGGCGCTCATCGCGCTCGCATCGATGTGTTGGGGACAAGGTACAACGGGCACGATTAATGGCGTCGTCACGGATCCGAATGGGGCCGCTGTTCCGAATGCAAGAGTAGTGGCGCGAAACGTGGATACGTCTGCGGAAACGGTGGGAACCACCGATTCGCTGGGTTCGTACTTGTTTCCCAATCTCTCTCCGGGAATTTATTCTCTGACTGTGGAATCCACTGGCTTTCGAAAGGCTGCGGTTGCGGCGCAACGGCTTACCGTTGGAGACGTCTTGCGGCAAGATATTCGCCTGGAAATCGGTCAGGTTACCGAATCGGTGACCATTGATGCCAAGGCCACACAGGTGAACACGGTGGATGCGCAACTCGGGCGGTCAATCACGGATATCCCGAGTCTGCCGATTCTTTCGGGCGCGGGCGGCCGAAATGCGCTGGCGCTGACTCTGACTTTACCGGGGGTGCAAGCGGCCGGTCAGGTGGGGCCGTTCTCGGTAAACGGACAGCGGGCCCAGGCTAACAACTACCTTCTGGACGGTGGCGACTCCAACGATCTTGCAATAAATGTTCCGGACGCGGTAACGGTTATTTCCCCGAACGCACTTTCCGAATATCGGCTGGTCACGGGCTCCATGAACGCCGAATTCGGACGCAACAGCGGCGCAGTGATCGAGGTGACCACCGCGTCGGGCAAGAACACCTTTCACGGCATCGCGTCGGAGACGTTCAGAAACACTAAGCTGAACGCTGTTCCGTTCTTCCAGAACTCGGTACCGGGCGGCACCAGTACCGCGTTCGCCAGCGGACTTCCTCGCAAACCGCAATGGAACACGAATGACTTCGACGCCAATTTCGGCGGCCGCATCATTCGGGATAAGACGTTCTTCTTCGCATCATATTTGGGTTTTCGGCGCCGTCAAGGTGTAGCAAGCTCGGCCGTGGTGCCTAGTGACTCCCAACGCTCGCTCATCAACCAGTTCGGCACTCCGGAGGCCAAGGCGCTCCTGGCGCTGATCCCGGCAGCGTCCACTGGCAACACGTTGTTCACCTCGCCATCGAACTCGCTGAACCGCGATCAAGGCGTATTGCGCATTGATCACTATTTCAATCCGAACAATGAGCTTTCGGGAACTTATTTTATCGAGCAGCAAGTTTTCACCGATCCCTTTGCTTTCGGTGGAGGAACCATTCCGGGATTCGGGACCTCGGGAAATCAACGCTTCCAGAACATAATCCTGCGAGATGCCTGGACCATCAGCCCGAATCTGTTCAATGAAGCGCGGGCATCCTTTCATCGCCGCGCCACCCTAAGCGTAATCCCGCTGAACCACACCAAACTGAGTTCGCTGGGCCTGGGCAAGATCGTGCCAGATGACCCGAGTGCTGAAGGTCCGCCACGTGTTGATATCTCAGGGTTCACGACGTTCGGAAATACGATTCAGGGACCGCAGGGGCGCTATGACGACACCTTCCAGTACGGCGACAATGTGAGCTGGAATAAAGGCCGTCACAACGCTAAGTTTGGCGTCGACGCACGGTGGTACGACCAGAACCAAGTATTTGATTTCATCAATAACGGCTATCTGATTATCGACGGCAGCGGTGTGCAGAACGGCATCGGCAAGCGGATTCCTGGATTGAGCGATGCGCAAAGCGATTTTGCAAACGGTTTTGCGACTGAAGTGGTTCAGAATTCGGCAGGCCGGCGCGGCTACCGCACACATTCGACCAATCTGTATGCGCAGGACGCCTGGAAACTCGCGCGCAACTTCACGCTCGACATCGGTCTGCGCTGGGAATACAATTCGCCACTGAAGGAATTACACAATCGCGAAGCGGCGTTCCGGCCGGGCCAGCAGTCCACTGTGTTTCCGGACGCTCCCATCGGCATGGTCTTCCCCGGCGACAAAGGCGTTTCGGACTCCACCTATAGCGCGGCCTGGAGGAATTTCGCGCCGCGTATCGGATTCGCCTGGGATGTCTTCGGCACCGGTAAGTTGAGCCTGCGCGGCGGGTACGGCATTTTCTTCGACGCGCCAATCACGGAACTGACGCTTCAGTTCTTGACGTCGCCTCCATATGCCATTCAGCCTTTCACCCTGTTCACGCCCATCAACAATCCATGGGCCGGCTCCCTGATAAACCCGATTCCACCGCCGTTCCCGTTCTCTCCGGTGCAGCCTGGCCAGAAATTCGATTTTACTAATATCGCTCCGATCAGCCTGACTGTGATGGATCCGAAGTTCAAGACCCCCTACTCGAACAACTTCAATCTGCAAGTGCAGTATCAATTCACGGGAACTTGGTTGCTGGAGGTTGGGTACGTCGGCAATACCGGCATTAACCTGTTGAACCGGCGTGAAATCAATCCTGCAATTCCGGGTCCCGGCGCGAACACGGGCAATACGGACTTGCGGCGCGTTTTCAATCAGGGGAATCCCCAAGACGCGAAATTTGGCGGAGCCGTGTTCAGCAGCATTACGGATCAGTTAAGCGACGCTAACTCGTTCTATAGCAGCCTGCAGGTTGGGTTGGTAAAACGGTTCTCGCATGGGCTGTCTACCACAATGTCCTACACTTACGCGCATGCCATTGATGATGGGTCGGGCCTGAGAGTGAGCCAGAACCCGTATAGTGCCAAGGCCGACCGCGGTAATTCCGAACAGGACATCCGGCACCGATTCGTTGGGACTTACATTTACGAGATACCCTTCATGCGCGACCAGAAGGGCTTCGCCGGACGCGTACTGGGTGGTTGGGGAATCTCCGGAATCCAAACCTTCCAGACCGGCTTGCCGTTTAACATCACGGAAGGCACTGACCGTTGCCTGTGCGCCGCCGGCAACAATCGCCCCGATTATGTCGGAGGCAATGTTGTATTCTACGATCCACGGTCGAACACTGCGGTCCCTGGCCTGGGCAACGCCTACTTTAATGGCACCGGGGGTGGAACTAGCACTGCTGCCACCAACCCGTTCTTCCATCGCGTCGGGAGCGGCCTCAGCTTCGCTTTGGGAGCGGGGCGGTACGGGAACTTCGGCCGCAACGTCTTCCACGGACCCGGAATCCTGAACTCTGATTTCTCGGCCTTCAAACGGTTCACTCTGTATGAAGCTCATACGCTCGAATTCCGGGCCGAAGCCTTCAATCTCTTCAATCACACGCAATTCGGCAACCCGAATGGAGCCATCAACTCGGTGAATTTTGGTAAGGTGACCACAACCGTTGACCCTCGGATCATCCAGTTATCGTTGCGCTATCGGTTCTAGCTGTTTCAGTAAGGCGCCGTTCGGATCGGATCAACTCCGGCCCGAACGGCGCTCTCCTCACCTCTCCTGCTCTTCCCCCGGAACTCTAGATTAGAATGATCCTTCATGCCCGCTCCCCGCGCCGAACCTATTCGCTCCGCCATTGACCGCCGTTCCTCCGAATACCAGGCCAACTACGCCGCCATGGAAGCCTCCCTGGAGCGCCTGCGCGCCGAACTGGTGCGCTCTACGGAAGGCGGCGGTGAAAAATACACGCAGCGCCACGTCGCCCGCGGCAAACTGCTGCCGCGCGATCGCGTCGAATTGCTGCTCGATGAAGGATCGTACTTCCTCGAGCTCGCTCCGCTTGCCGGGCTCGGAATGGATGACGAATTTCCCGGCGCTCGCGTCATCGGCGGCATCGGCCTGGTGGCAGGCCGCGAATGTCTGATCATCGCCAATGAAGCCACCGCCCGCGGTGGGTCCACGGGCGAGGCCGGACTCTGGAAAAACGCGCGGCTCGCCGACGTCGGATTGCAGAACCGGCTCACCACCATCCTGCTGGTGGAGTCCGCCGGCGCCGACCTGCCCGTGCAAAGCAAGATCTTCGTGCCCGGTGGACGCGGCTTTCGCGAGATCACCCGCCGCTCGCGCCAGCGTATTCCAACCGTGGCCGTGGTGTTCGGAAGCTCCACCGCGGGCGGCGCGTATCTGCCCGGCATGTCGGACTACGTAATCATGGTGAAGAAACAGGCGCAGGTGTTCCTGGCTGGCCCTCCATTGGTGAAGATGGCCACGGGCGAACTCGCGGATGAAGAAGAGCTCGGCGGCGCCGAGATGCATTCGCGCATATCCGGATTGTCGGATTACCTCGCGGAAGACGAGACTGACGCTATCCGTCTGGCCCGCGAAGTGGTTGGCAATTTCAATCTTCCCAAACCGCCAGTGCCGCGAATCGAGGACTTCGAAGAGCCTCTCTACGATACCGAGGAGCTGCGCGGCATCGCCTCGGCCGACACGCGCATTCCCTTCGACGTGCGCGAAGTGATCGCCCGCATTGTGGATGGTTCGCGCTTCTCCGAGTTCAAGAGCGAGTACGGTCCCACCCTGGTCACCGGCTTCGCGCGTGTCTGCGGTTTCCCCGTGGGAATTCTGGGCAACAACGGAGTGCTGATGTCGGAATCGGCCGGCAAGGGCGCGCAGTTTATCGAGCTGTGCAACCAGCAGGACATCCCGCTGGTGTTCCTCCAGAACATCACCGGCTTCATGGTGGGCAAGAGTTATGAAGAGCAGGGCATCATCCGCAACGGCGCGAAGCTGATCAACGCAGTGTCGAACTCCACCGTCCCGGCCATCACCATAATGATCGGTGGATCATACGGCGCTGGGAATTACGCCATGTGCGGACGCGCCTACGATCCGCGATTTCTGTTTACCTGGCCCAACCACCGCATCGCGGTGATGGGCCCGCAGCAGCTTTCGGGCGTCATGGATATCATCAAGCGCGAGGCTCTCATTAAGGCTCGCCAGCCCATTGATGAGGCCAAGATGGAGGCCGGCCGCAAGGCGCTGGAGGACCAGATCACCCGCGAATCCGATTGCTGGTTCGCCACCGCGCGCCTGTGGGACGACGGCGTCATTGACCCGTGCGACACCCGCACCGTACTCGCCATATCCCTGTCAGCCGCGTACAATCGCCAAGTGGAAGGCACGATGGAGTGGGGCGTCTTCCGGCACTAGAGTACCCATCACAACAGGTCCCGATAGCGCTCCAGCGCCACGCGCACCAGCTGACCCCGCGTTCGTACCTCGGTCTTCGCGAACAGCTGCTGCAGCGTGTTCTTCACGGAGCTTTCCGAGATATCCAGACGCGACGCGATTTCCTTATTCGCCAGACCCTGCACCACCAGCCGCACCACTTCGATCTCGCGGCTGTTCAACGGCGTCCGCTCCTGGTCGTCCAACGGGACCGGACTGCCACCGTTCGCGCTTCTTTCTTCGGTTACGTCGGCGATGATGGCGGCCAGTTTCGGAGTGGCCCCTTCCTTGTAACTCGAAAACCAGACGTCGGCCAGGAAGGATTCGCCATTGCCCCGATGGCCCCGGCACTGCATCGAAGTGCGGAACTGCGGGCCTTCTTCCCAGCGCAGGGCATGATGCAGTTCCGGCAGAAATGCCGCGATCGGATGCCCCACCAGGTGGCCGTCGCGTGGCGCCATCAGATCGGCCGCCGCGCGATTGGCCAGCTCGATGAAGCCGCGCTCGTCCACCGTGACAATCGCCGCCGGACTTGTCTCCACCAGAATGCGCAATCGCTCCTGTGCTTCAAAGGTCAGACGGCGGTTGCGGATCAACTCCGCCGCGAAGAGCCCGCAACCGGTCAGCGCCAGGGTTTCAAATCCAAGACGGATGGGCGCATCCGATGGATCCAGCGAGCTGAATCTCTCGCTGAGCACAGCGCACGCGACGCCGACCAGTACCACCGTCCAGCGCGGCACGAAGCCCGCGGTCAGCATGATTGGGAACAAGTACAGGAAGCCCAGGGACACGTAGGGCTTGGTCCACCAGTCCACCAGGGCGATGGCTAAGACAATGGCGCCGCTAATCAGCAGGACCGCAGTCCGGTTCCGCTGGTCCCAGATCCTCTCGACGTGCAGCATCAAGCCGGCTGTTTGCTCATTATCGCATTCGGTGAAAGGCCAATCAAACGATTATCCGGAAGATTGCGATCCCAGCCCGTTCGAATGCTTTCAAGGGAATTGGATTGGGAGTATTCTGACGGTAACTCCATGCACCCGCATGTTTCCTCGTTGGATGCCGGGTGCGGGTAAGCACTCGACCGCGCCGCCCGCTGTGAGCATGCCGGAAGCGTGCCAATGAAGAGGAGACATGCGGGATTTAATAAGGGGCCTTGGCCTTCCGGTAATGGTGTGCCTGGCGCAAAGCGTGTTCGCACAGCAAGCGTTCACATGGCAGCAGATCCGGGACAAGTTCGAAGCCTCCAATCCGACACTCGGAGCCGCGCGAGTCGGCATCGACGAGTCTCGCGCTCAAGAAATTACGGCGCATCTGCGGCCAAATCCGGGCTTCACCGCAACCCTGGATCAGATTGACCCGTTTACCACCAACCCCTATCGCCCCTTTGCGAATACCTTTCCACTGGTCTCCGGCAGCTACCTGCATGAGCGCCAGCACAAGCGCGAATTGCGCACCGAAAGCGCGCGGAAATCCACATCTATCGCGGTTTTACAACTGGCGGATCAGGAACGAACGCTCTTATTCACCCTGCGCAACGCTTTCGTGCAAACACTGCAGCAAAAGGCGCTCTTGAGCCTCGCCGCCGAGAACCTCGCGTACTATGACCGGCTGCTGGCGGTGAGCGACGATCGATACAAAGCCGGCGACATCGCGAAGATCGACCTCACGCGCCTCCAACTGCAGCGCATTCAATTCCAATCGGACCTGCAAACCGCGGAAGTAAATCTGCGCACGGCCAAAATCAATCTGCTGACGCTGTTGAACGATCGCACACCATTGGAGCGGTTCGATGTCACCGGCTTGTTCGATTTCGCCGAGCAGATCACGGCGCTTGAAGAATTTCACCGCATCGCTCTCGATACCAGGCCCGACCTGAGAGCCGCGCTGGCGGCCGTCGACAAGGCGCGGACCGATCACCGGCTGGCGATAGCCAACGGTTCCACCGACCCCACGTTCGGCGTGGATGTGGCTCGCAATCCTCCCATTCCCGCCTATTTTGGCGTCAGCGTGAGTATTCCGCTGCGGCTTTTCGACCGCAATCTAGGAGAGAAACTGCGCACCCAACTCGAAATCACCCGGGCGGAAAGGCTGCGCGAAGCGAATGAGGCACTCGTGTTCAGCGACGTCGATTCGGCTTACGCCACGCTCAACAGCAACCTGACTCTGCTGAGGCCGTACAAGGCCAGGTATCTGGAGCAGGCGCGCGATGTGCGCGAGACCATTTCCTACTCTTACCAGCATGGCGGCGCGTCCCTGCTCGATTTCTTGCAGGCGCAGCAGGATTATCGCAGCGTTCAGCTCAACTACCTGAACTTGATCGGGGCCTATCTCACCGCGGCCAGCCAATTGAACCTCGCCGTGGGCCGCGAGGCGATCCAATGAATCGGACCGTCTTCATCGAAGCAGCGTTGTGCGGCGCGCTGGCGCTTTCGCTGGCCGCGTGTGGATCGAAAGTGAAGGCTGACGCCGCCGCTGAAGCGCCTCCGCCCGCGAACGTCGAGCGCGCGTCCGATGGCAGTCTGATAAAAGTGGATCATCCCGAGCAGTTTCCGCTGGCTACCGCGGTAGAGCGGAGTTCGGCTCCCGAGATGAACGCCACCGGCGTGGTAGCCGCCGATGTGTCCCGAACTATCCCGGTAGTCTCGCTTGCTTCCGGCCGCATTGTGGAGATCGATGCGCGGCTGGGAGACACCGTGAAGAAAGGCCAGCTATTGCTGAAGGTCCAAAGCGCGGACATTGCCCAGGCCTTCGCCGATTACCAGCATGCCATCGCCGACGAAGACCTGGCGCGGGCCCAGCTTGCCAGATCGCAGCTGCTTTATGACAAAGGCGCCATCGCCCAGAAGGATCTGGAAGTGGCCCAGAGCACCGCCGATAAGGCCCGGGTTACGGTGGCAACTGCCGCGGAGCATTTGCGGGTGCTGGGCGCGGATAAGGATCATCCTTCCCCCATCGTCGAAATCCACGCGCCGGTTTCCGGCGTTATCACAGAGCAGAACGCGGTCTCCTCCGGCGGCGTGAAGACTCTGGATAATTCGCCCAATCTGTTTACGATCTCCGATCTGTCGCGGGTCTGGGTGATATGCGACGTCTACGAGAACAATCTCGCAGCCGTGCGTCTGGGCGAGACCGCCGACATCCGTCTGAACGCCTATCCCGGGAGACCGCTAACCGGGCGGGTAAGCGACATCGGATCCGTGATGGACCCGGCGCTGCGAACGGCCAAGGTGCGTATTGAGGTGGCCAATCCCGGCCTGATGCGGTTGGGAATGTTTGTGACGGCGACTTTTCACGGGCAGCAAAAAGAGATGCATGCCGTGGTGCCCGCATCGGCCGTGCTGCACTTGCACGATCGCGACTGGGTTTACACGCCGCAAGGGAGCGGACGGTTCCAGCGGGTAGAAGTCACCGGGGGAAAAATGCTGCCCGGCAATTTGCAGGAAATCCTGGCGGGCGTGTCTCCCGGCCAGCAGGTGGTATCGAACGCTCTGGTTCTGCAAAACTCGGTGGAACAGTAGATGATTCGCGCGCTGGTCGATTTCGCGCTGAATAACCGTTTCCTCATGCTGCTGGCCGCGATCCTGCTGCTGATCTGGGGCGCGATCTCATTCCACAACTTGCCTGTCGAAGCGTATCCGGACGTAGCCAATAATTACGTTCAGATCATCACCCAGTGGCCCGGCCGCGCCGCCGAGGAGGTGGAGCAGCAGGTGACCATTCCCATCGAAATCGTGATGAACGGGATTCCGCATCTGGACCATCTGCGGTCCACTTCGCTCTTCGGACTCTCCAGCCTGATGCTGATCTTCGACGATCAATCTCAGAATGACTGGAATCGCCAGAAAGTTCTGGAGCGCCTGTCGCAGCTCACGCTCCCCAATGGCATCCAGCCCCAGATAGGCGCCGATTACAGTCCGGTAGGCCAGATTTACTGGTATACGCTGAACAGCGTCAATCCAAAGGTCGACTTGATGGAGCTGAAGTCGCTGCAGGATTGGACGCTGGAAAAGCAGTTCAAGTCCGTGCCCAACGTCGTGGATGTAGTCAGTTTCGGAGGCGTAACGCGGGAGTATCAGGTGCGCATCGATCCTGACAAGCTGGTTTCCCATGCGCTGAACCTGGCCCAGATAGAACAGCAGCTTACCAACAACAACGTGAATGCGGGCGGCAGCTTTGTCGAGGCGGGCATGCAGCAAATCAACGTGCGGTCCATCGGACTGTTCCGAAGCGTGGAGGATATTGCACAGACCGTGATCAAGACGCAGAGCGGAACGCCGCTGCGGATTGCGGACGTCGCGGCTGTGTCGCAAGGAACTAGAATCCGGCTGGGGGAAATAGGCAAAGCGATCCATCGCAAGGACGGCAAGATCATCGACAACGACGATGTTGTCGAGGGCATTGTGCTATTGCGCAAAGGCGCCGATTCCGATTCCACCTTGATTGCGATTCACGAGAAAGTGAAAGAACTGAACGAGCGCATTCTGCCGCCGGGAGTAAAGATAGTTCCCTTCCTCGACCGCAGCGATCTGGTGCACTACACCACTAAGACCGTCCTGCACAATCTCACCGTGGGCATGATCCTGGTGACCGTGATTCTGTTCATCTTTCTCGGAAACATTCGCGGCGCATTCATAGTCGCGCTCACCATTCCGTTCTCGTTGTTGTTCGCATCCATCTGCCTCAACACCAGCAGGATCCCCGCGAATCTGTTGTCGCTGGGCGCGCTGGATTTCGGCATGGTGGTGGAGGGCGCGGTAGTAATGGTGGAAAACATCATCCGTTATCTCAGCCACCGCAACGTTGAAACCGAAACGTCAGTGAGCCGGATCAGGGATGCTGCCCACGAAGTACAACGGCCGGTATTCTATTCCATCGGAATCATTATCACTGCGTATGTGCCCATCTTTACGCTGCAGAGGGTGGAGGGGCGGCTCTTTAAGCCGATGGCGTGGACCGTATCGTTCGCGCTGCTGGGCGCCCTGATATTCTCGATGCTCATTGCGCCCGCGGTGTCGAGTTTCGTCTTCGGCAAGAAGGTGCGCGAGTGGCGCAATCCGGCCATGACGGCAATGACGACTCTCTATCGAAAAACGGTGCAATGGGCGATTGACTTCAGGTGGTTCACGCTAGGTATCGCGGCGGCCGCGCTGGCTATATCGGCATACCTCAGCTTCAGCGGATTGATCGGCTCGGAGTTTCTGCCGCATCTGGATGAAGGCGCGATCTGGGCTCGCGCAACTCTCGCCCCCAGCACCGGACCCACTGAAGGCGCGCGCGTGATGAACCAGGGTCGCATCATCCTGGCATCTTTTCCCGAGGTAACGCAGGTGGTTTCGCAAGTGGGGCGTCCCGACGATGGAACCGACACCACCGGCTTCTTCAATACCGAATACTTCGTCGATCTGAAACCGAAAAGCGAATGGCGTCCGGTTTTCGATCAAAACAAGGAAGAGCTGATTGCCGCCATGAATCGGGAGCTTGAGAAGATTCCCGGCGCTTTATGGAACTTCTCGCAGCCCATCGCCGACAACATGGAAGAGGCGGTCAGCGGCGTCAAAGGACAGCTGGCCATCAAGATCTACGGCGACGATCTGAAGATCCTGGAATCGAAAGGCGATCAAATCGTTGGTCTGCTGCGGCAAGTGCAGGGGGTCGCGGATCTCGGCTTGTTTCGCGTCATTGGGCAGCCCAATCTGGAATTTGTGGTGGACCGAAAACAGGCGGCGCGCTACGGAATCAACGTGGCCGACGTTCAAGACGCGGTGGAGACTGCCGTGGGCGGCAAAGCGGTGAGCCAGGTGCTGCAAGGCGAACAACGTTATGATCTGGTGGTGCGGTATCAAGCGCAATCCCGCAATACCCGGGAAGCCATCGAGAATATACGGCTGCTGTCGCCTTCCGGCGAGCGGGTGTCGCTGGCCCAGTTGTGTACGGTGCGAGTTCTGGACGGCGCCTCCGAGATCTATCGCGAAGGAAATTCGCGGTACGTGGCCATTAAGTATAGCGTGCCCGTGCGCGACCTGGGAAGCACGGTGGAAGAAGCCATCAAGACCGTGAATCAACACGTCCAGCTGCCCGCGGGCTACCACATCGACTGGGCCGGCGAGTACGAAAGCCAGAAGCGGTCCCAGAAGCGGCTGATGATCGTGCTGCCCATCACTATTCTGGTGATCTGCATGATCCTGTACACCATGTTCGGATCGTTCAAGTGGATTCTGCTGACGCTGGCCAACGTTGCGATGGCCCCGCTGGGCGGACTGCTGGCGCTGCTGTTGACGAATACGCATTTCAGCGTATCTTCGGGCGTGGGATTTCTAGCGCTCTTCGGCGTGGCTGTTCAGACCGGTGTCATCATGCTGGAATATATCAACCAGCTGCGCGCCCGCGGGTATTGCGTACGCGACGCCGCGGTGGAAGGGTCCGTTCTGCGGCTTCGTCCCATCATGATGACGATGCTGGTGGCGAGCGTGGGATTGCTGCCCGCGGCCTTGTCGCATGGAATCGGCTCCGATTCGCAGCGGCCCTTCGCGATCGTCATCGTGGGCGGGCTGATAGGCGCGCTGGTGTTGGGCGTGTATCTGCTGCCGACGCTGTACGTGTGGATCGCGGGCGACCGGGATGTGCTGCCGCGGCCTGAAGGGGCCTCCACCGAGGTTTGAGGCGGACGCTACAGGCGCAGGGCGGCGGCCAAGTCGCGATCGCCTCGCACGCGCCAGATTTTCGAATCCAGCAAGTAGTGCGTGAATCCGAAACCCCACAGTCCGGCTTTGATCCATTCGGCCGCGGGGAAGATGGTCGACGGCAGAACAATCAGCACGAAGTGCAGCCCGATGGCGACACCGATGTACCACGCGAAGCTGCGGCCGAACACCACCGCCATTCCATGTTTGCCAGGAGCGTCAGGAGTGGAGTAGCGGTTCTGATTATGGAACCACATCAAGCGGTGATATTGGAACGAATGAAATAAGCCCAGCGTGATGCCGGCCGTCACGATGCCTTTCGGGCCCAGACTGGCGGCATACGCGAAAGCTAGCCACTGCAGCGGAACCAGAACGGCGAGCAGCAGGAGTTTGGGCGTGTTCAGCGGAATCCCCGCTTTGAACTTGTTCCACTGGCGGCCCACATAGACGGCCGTTAACAGGACATAAGCGCTTAGCGCGGCGGCTTCTAACCACGGCAATGGGAACCGCGTCCGCTCGACAAACAGCGCGAGCGGAAGGATAGTCGAGGCGAGCAGAAACCAGCGATCCAGCCGGAGGTCCGTGGCATCGCGCTCCTTGTTTTTCGCTTTCCACAACATCACGAATCCGAAGTGCTGTTTGGCGATGTGGAAGTGCTGCCAGCAAACCGCGATCAGATAAAACAGCGAAGCCTGGCCGAGTGAGACCATTACGGGACCCGCCAGCATGAGCGGAACAATCATCCACAACAGCCAGCCGAGTTTCCGACGTTCCTGCTTGTCGAAGTACGTGCGTGTCACGGTAGCGATGACGTGAGGGCCATCCACGCCGACCAGCCAGATAAGGTAGATGAGGGTAATGGGGGTACCGGCCGCCAGGAGTCCGAGCGCGAGGTAGCTAAGCACGGCCGAGCCAATGAACCAGATCAGGTCATCGCGCCGGGATACGATCCAATGGGTCTGAAACGGGACCGGTGGAGTAGCGGCAGCGGCGCTCATGGGGGCTCTCAGCAGATATCGGCTGAGCGCACCCAGGGCTGTATCTACTGCAGGGAGAAGTTCACCACGTCGAAGGTAAAGCGCTCAGGCGGAAGCGAGGAAACGGGGTCGGGATTCATGTGGGCCCAGGTTTGATACGCCGTCGACGCCACGGTTCCGTTCAGGTAAAAGAGGAACTGATTCGAGAAACAGGAGATGGGGGGCGGCTGCCGGAACGTGAGCCGCAGACCGACTGCCTTCTCCAGATCCACGCCCTCGGCGTGTACGTCTTTGTCATTCAGCAGCATCACGAAACTGGTCCGGCCGGCGTGCGGCCACACATCGTAATGCAGCAGATTACGCAGCTCCAGGCGCTGATCGAAGGTGGTCTCGCACTGCTTGATCCACTCGAGGATGCCGTCGCCCCACTGCCAGTGCTTCACCAAACCGAGGTACTGGTCCACCAGGTTGACCGCCAGATCCATCCGGCGGCGCTCCATCTCACCGTCGGCCGCGTCACCCGCGAACTGAGGCAGAACGTCTTCGGATTCGAGAATTTGCCCCGCGATGCCCATCACCCGGTCTAGCCGCCGTACTT
>JALYHQ010000155.1 GCA_030776455.1 Acidobacteriota bacterium
CAGGCTCCCCGCTTCTGAATCGTCCATGCTGATGATCAATACCCAGCATCCCGATCTCCCCCTTCAGGCTCATCTTGTATGAGAATCCGGTCCCGGCTCAGGCTCATCTTGCGTGAGACAAGAGTCAGGGGGGCCCGCCCCACAACGGATGTTAAGATTGGTAACGGACTTTCCTTTACTTCACGTCTTACCAACCATGAAATTCATCCTGGCTTTGCTCGCCGCTGGTGGATTGTGGGCGAACACCGGCCTGCCCGGAACTCAGCTCGCATTCGAGCCTAACCGCGGCCAAACGGACCCTCGCGCCGCGTTTATTGCCCGGGCGCCGGGCTACATGCTGTTCCTGAATGCGCATGAGGCAACCTTGCGCGCGCGGGAAGGAACGGTTCGAATTCGGTTTGAGGCCGGGAAAGACACGGCTTTCGTAGGCGAAGGCCGGCTGCCGGGGATCAGCAATTACTATCACGGCCGCGAGGCGATCGCGGGGGTTCCGCAATACGCGTCGGTTCGGGCGCGCGAGGTGTGGCCCGGAATCGGAGTGCGTCTCTACGGCGATCCGGGCAGGCTGGAGTACGATTTCGAGGTCCTGGCGGGCCACGATCCGGCGGCGATCCGTTTGCGCATCGACAAGCGACTGCGTCTGACTGAGAGCGGCGATCTGGTTCTGCAGCTGCCCGGCGGCGAACTGGTGCAGCGAAAGCCGGTCATTTATCAACTCGATCATGGGCGCCGCGTGCCGGTTTCAGGTGGCTACTCCATCTCGCGAGGCAATCTGGTGGCGTTCCGGATTGGCGCGTATGACCATTCGCGCTCGTTGACTATCGATCCCGTCCTGAGCTATTCGACGATCATCGGCGGCAGCGGACTCGACGTCGCGAACGGAGTAGCCGTGGATGCCGACAGCACGCCGTACATTACCGGGTCCACGGATTCCGCCGATTTTCCCGCTCCCAAGGGGGCCGGCGCGCATCCGGCAAAGAAGGACGTTTTCGTCACGCACTTCAGCCGCGACGGGCACACGGTAGTCTACTCCACCTTTTTTGGCGGCGAAGGCGATGACATCGGGCGCAACCTGGCTCCCGGCACACTGGGCAGCATTTACGTGATCGGGTCCACGACGTCAACGCAGTTTCCGACTACTTCCGGCGTCATTCAGAGCGCGCTCAGCGGATCGAGTGACGCGTTCATCACCAAGCTTGACAGCACGGGCGCGATCCAGATCTCCACCTATCTGGGAGGCAGCGCAAGCGACGATGGCTGGGGCATCGCTCTCGATTCCAGCGGCAACATCTACGTCAGCGGAAACACCAGTTCCACGGATTTTCCAAGCTCTGGCCCGAATGTTTTCCAGTCAACGTATGGCGGCGGCGATTCCGACCTCTTCGTGGCCGGCCTGGCGCCGGATGCGTCGAAGCTGGTGTACAGCACGTATGTCGGCGGCTCGGGCCGCGATGTCACGGCCAGCCGTCTTTCGTTATTTTCCGACGGCACCGCCGTGGTGGGCGGTGAGACTTCGTCGACGGATTTCAAAACTCCCACCGGCGCTGCGCAGGCGACTTTTGGCGGCGGCCCAACGGATGGATTCGTGATCTTGATCAACAATCTGGGCTCAGGATTGTGGTCGTCATTCCTGGGGGGAACCGGAAGCGATGCGGTTCACAGCGTTCGCTTCGACAACTTTGGAAACGTAGTGGCGGGCGGCAGCACCGACTCAACGGATTTTCCTTTGAGCGGAAACGGTTTTCAACAAGCTCTGAAGGGCCGCAGGGATGGATTCATCACGGTGCTGTCAGCCGACGGAGGCCACGTTGTCTACTCGACGTACCTGGGCGGATCGGACGACGACGATGTGTGGGGACTGGCGATCGACCCCTCGAATCGTATCGGAATAACCGGCGCAACGCGGTCAGCCGATTTTCCGGTGACTCCGGACGCCCTGCAAACCGCGTCTGGCGGCGACTGGGACGCATTTTTTTCGGTGATCGATCCGGGGGCCGCGACGCTGACCTATTCGACTTTCCTGGGAGGTCCGGGCTTGGATCAGGGGCTGTCCGCCGCGGTGGATCGCGGAAGCGCGTTCTATTTTGCGGGGACGGCAGGGCTGGGGTTTCCGGTAACCATCGGAGCGCCGCAGCTTCAATTCGGCGGCGGAAGCGGCGATGCTTTCGTGGCGCGCATTGCGAGGACGGATGCCACGCTGGCGATACCGCAAATATCGACAGCCGGCGTGGTCAACGCGGCCAGCTTCGCGGGAGGAGCCGTTACGCCCGGAGAAATAGTTACAGTCTTCGGGACCGAAATTGGGCCGCCCAGTTTGACCACGCTTCAGTTGGACGCGAAGGGCTTTGTGCGCGCCAATCTGGGAACGACGCATATCCTGTTTGATGGAGTGGCGGCGCCGCTGGTCTATGTCACGCGCAACCAGGTGAGCGCGGTGGTTCCGTACGAAGTGGCGGGCAAGAGTCAAACCGTAATGCAGGTGATCCATCAGGGCGTGCCGTCCAATCAAATCACGCTGGCGGTCACGGCGGCGAGTCCGGGATTCTTCACGCTTACGTCGAACGGGCTGGGTCAGGCCGCCGCGCTGAATCAGGATAATACGCTCAATCAACCATCGACGCCCGCGGCGCGCGGGTCGGTGATCACGTTGTTCGGAACCGGTGAAGGCCAGACGAATCCGGCGGGGGTGACGGGAAGCGTTACCGGAGGGCTAGTGCTGCTGACGCAGAAGGTGACGGTGACGATTGGCGGGCAGACGGCGGAAGTCTTATATGCCGGCGAAGCTCCGAGCCTGATCGCGGGCGTGCTGCAGATCAATGCGAGGATTCCAGCGACGGTTTCAGCGGGGAATGCGGTGCCGGTGAGTGTGATTATCGGGAGCGCGAGCAGTCCGGCAGGGCCCACAATTTCAGTGAAGTAAACATGTGGGGCAGGTTAGCAACCTGCGGGCCGCTTTCCAAGCGGCCCTGTTGGGCATTGGGTTAGTCGGTTAGAGCGGCGATTAAGGCGCCTTGTGCGGCGGTATGCAGGGGGTCAGACGCCATGCGGATCTCGGAGAACGTGATGGGAAGATCCTGCTCGCGGACGACCTTTTCGAAACGGTCGCGGAAGCCCTGTGGCAGCGCGGTTCCTCCGCTGAGCACCAATGGGATGGGGCGGCCGCCTTTGGGGATGTTCCGCGCGCCGGCCAGCGATTCCTTCAAGCCCTGCACCAGCGCCTGGATCATTTCGTCATAGTACACGCCCAGCACCTGGTGCAGCTTGTCGCCGAAGAAGCCGTTGAAGTGGAATGAATCTTCCTTGGCGATGCGGATGCGGTTGGAGCGCTCGCCCGTGACGGATGCCGCGCTGTTATCGATGTAATCGCCGGCTTTGGGAATCGAAAAACTGATAACCGGCACGGAGAGATACGCCAGGCAGACGTTGCACAAACCGCCGCCGCAGCTGATGCCGATGCCCGTGAAGTTGGAGCTCTCGAGCTCGGAATAGATCACCGCCAGGCCTTCGTTAATGCTCTTGACCGTGTAGCCCAGTTCTTCCAGGATCTGGCGCAGCGTGGCTTCGTGATACGTGAGGTTATCCTCGGACCCGAGCGGCGCGGCCGGCACGGTAAAACAGATTTTCTGATCGCCGCGGGCAGGCTCAACCAAAGATCCGATGATCTTGCGCATCATCGACAGGCTCTCGGGCTCCACCGGGTTCAGCACGCCGCGCGTCATGGTGCGGCGGGTTTCTATGCTGAGCAGATCCGCAAGGCGGTCGGCTTCATTGCCGTGCACTACGATCTCGGCGCCCTGGATGGAGTGCGGAATGTTTTCCTTGGTGAGCACGTTCTGTGTGATTTTCGAGAACGGGATGGTGACAAAGGCATTCAACTGGGTCTTGAAGTCGTAGGCTTCTCCCGTCTGCTGCGCGAGGCAGACGCGGCTGGTGCCCACGTCCAGGCCCATCGCGGATTGATTCTGGCGGTCGTTATTTTTCATTCTAGCTCCCCTTGCTGACGCGCTTGACTCTTGAGCGCTGCTGAAATTTCTCGATACCGTTGCTGCAGGATCAGCCTGTACCTGGGCGCGGACAGGCGTTGCGCCGCGGCCTGCCGTTGCAACCGGTCCTCGGCCATCAGCACGCCCTGCCATAGCCGCATCCCGGTGGACTCCACAAAGGTGGGGTCATAAGTGAACCCAAAGGCCCAGATACTGGCCGGCGGCAGCTCATAGTTGTCGCTCAAGCCCATTTCCAGGAACGGAAAGTTTCCGGCCCAGTCGGTGTGATAGCCGATCAACATGTTGGCCGGGTTCACCGATACCTGCGCATGCGTGACGCAGGCCGTCTTCGGGATGTGGTATTTCGTGCGCAGCATCTCAGCCAGCATCTGGCCGGACCGGATCTGCGCTGGTGTGGCCGTGGGACGCTCGCCGCCCGCCTTCGACTGTGTTTCGAAGGCCACTCCCAGGAAACTGGCGTTCAGATTCACGAACGTATTGCGGTCATCCGCCCAGATCGAATTGCCCGCGTGATTGGCGATATCGGACTCTTCCACGACACGGAACACCCGTCCGAACCGGTCAATCATGTAGTGATAGGAATGCTTCTGGCGGATGAGCGCGAGCACTTCGACGCCGATCCGCTTCAACTGTTTCGTCTGGCCGGGTTCGAAGGGCGCCAGATCGCTCTCCGTGGTGTGGAAAACGATGCCGGCGGGTTGCGACCGCCATTCCGGCCGCGCGGGATTGACTTCGCCGCGGCCGTACACGCGATACGATGCGCGCGGGACGGTTGAGATTGCGTCGCGAGTCTCCACGCGCAGTCCGTTACTGTAGGTTTCCACTTGCGCCGCTTTATCCACCATCCACACATTGGCGAAGGACTCGCGGGAGACCGGTTCGGGCTGCAGCGTCAGCGCTTCCACCGGCCGGTTGATGCTCGAAATCGTGATTCCCGCCAACATTAGACCCATAAACATCGCGATTGCCCAAGCCGACGTTCTCCACCGTTGCCGTTGCCAGACCCACACCGGTTCCGCGTGTTGCCGCAGGTAGCGCAGGCGCTCTATCGGATCCAAGATCCGAGCGGCTTGCCACTCGATCAGTTTCCGGCGCACGGCCAACAAGAGGTTCACTTCTTCTCCCTGCCAGGTCATATATCGGCCCGAAGGTACCCCTACCTTATAGTGCCTACGACGAAAATTTGGTGTCCCTCGGGGAAAACACCTGGTTTTCGCTCTGCGACGGGAACTCCTTTCTATTCAACGTTGTCTCAAAGAGTGCATGACGCCACTAAAGATCGCCGCCACTCTCAGCGCATCCGTCGCGCTCCTGCTCGGTGCGGTTCTAATGAATCGGAAAGTGACGTGGTTTCTAATGGTTCCATCGGCACGAATCAAAACGGAAGGCGTCCCGCCGCATGGCTCGCTGTACCGGGAATTACACGGGACCGCTATGATTCTGGTGCTTCGAAACGGCAAGAAATCTCAGACATATTGGATCGCTCTTCCGGGCAAGCGGGCAGGATGGGTGGCTGGCTGCGGGGAATGGACTCCCTCGCGGCTGCCTGTTTTTGGAGTAATCCGCGGGAACAGCTTGTGCGCTGGATCCCCGGCTTCAACGCCGCCAGGCTATGTCATCAAGAACGGATTCGATTTTGTGGCGCTGGTGTTGTATCGGAGGGAGGTTGTGCGGGTGGAATGGCAGTGAGGATTGAACCGAAGGGACACTTAACAAGACACACCTGGCGCCAATCTAACCATTGCTCGGGTCGTTCCGGAGCACGCAGGGAGAAATCGCCATATACCCACAGCGTGGCGTTATCGTACAGATCCGTCAACGGCTGCTTCGCGTTGCCGTGTTTGTCCCAAGGCTGCAGATCGGAATCCATCTCGCAGAAACAGAGGTCTACTTCGCCAACTTGTCGCAATTCTCCGGCACGGACGAGAACTGCCGCAAGAATCGCCTGATCAAAAGGCTTGAGTGAAAGATCCAGGGCGGATAGACTCACCGCTCGATCTAGCATGTTTTCGTTCAGCGGAAAGACTTCAAGGCCCTGCTCGCGAGGAAGGGAGGCGAGAGTATCGTCGAGTTGTCTCAGTTCTGAGTGGATCTGCTTTTCGAAACGGTCCAGCACTTCTCTAGTCGCGTTTTCCTGCTCTAACGACACGGTCTGCTCCGCTCTTGCTCGCAAGAGGAACCGGCGACCGCATCGGCTTCGTTTCGCGGCTGGCATTTAGTCAGAATTGGATGTCGAGCTTCAGTAAGGCAAGGAGCGGGAAGATGCAACTGCAGCTCACCCGCTCGTGCCCGCTTCAAAAGATCTAAGGCGTCAAGGCGTTTGTGGTGGGCGGGCGCCGCATAGGCGTAAACCCAGTTGGTCTCCACGAAAACATGCCGCATTTGTTCATGAGCCGGTCCGGCGCCACCGGGGACCTGCGGCACGAATGACGCCACCCGTCACCACCGGTAACACATACGACTCGATGGCTTCAAAAGCAGACGGCGGCCAGGATCGACGGCTGCCGGCACGCAAGCGCTCTAGCCATTGTTCAATCCCCCGCACTAAGTGGGCCTCCGGAAGCGGCCCCTTTTCAGGACGAGGATCCAGCAGTTCGCTGGTGTTGCACTGCCCAATTTTCAGAACTGTTTCGGACTCATAGCCCGTATAACGGTTCCGAAAAAAGAATGTATTCTCCGGCGTGACCAGCATCCCGATCGGGCAGCTTTGGCGGATCATGTAATCCTTGATTTCTGCCTCGGCGGCATAGGCGCCCGCAATGTCAGCGTTCACCTCGATGGCGAGTAGAACCTCGGGTGAGTCTGGCTTTGTAACCACGATGTCTGGCCAAACCGGCATGCGTCCAGCGTAGCACCTCCACGGGAACAACTCTCCCTCACACCCACAACTGCAGCGCCTCCACATGCGCTTTCACGGCCATCTCCAAGCCCCCCAGGCTATATCCGCCTTCCAGCACCGACACAACCCGGCCGCCCGCGTACTTTTCGGCGATCCAGATCATTACGCCGGTCAAATCGGCAAAGTCGTTGTCGGTTAGCGTGAAGCCGCCCAGCGGATCGCCCGCGCGGGAATCGAAGCCGGCGGAAATCAGCACCAGTTCGGGTTTGAATTGCTCCATGGCGGGCGCCAAGTGATTTTGGAACGCGCCCAGGATCTCGGCGCGACCGGACCCGGCGGGGAACGGAAAATTCAGCGTGGTTCCTTCGCCCTCGCCCTCACCGCGCTCTTCCGCGTCACCCGTTCCCGGGTACCACGGCGACTGGTGCGTACTGCAGAAGAATACCGAGCCGTCGGAATAGAAAATATCCTGCGTGCCGTTGCCGTGATGGACGTCCCAATCGGCGATCAGCACCCGTTTAACGCCGTGTCGCTGCTGTGCGTAGCGTGCGGCGATGGCGATGTTGTTGAACACGCAAAAGCCCATGCCCCGGTCCGGAGTCGCGTGGTGGCCCGGAGGCCGGACAATACAGAAGACGTTCTCCAACTCACGCGACATCACAAGGTCGACTGCATTGAGCACGCCGCCGGCGGCCTGCAATGCCACCTCCAGCGAATCGGGGCACACATTGGTATCGCCGGTGCTCAACTCGCGCGCGCCGGCGCCGATCTCGCGCTGCGCCAAGTGGATGTACTCGCGAGTGTGGCAGAACGCGAGTTCCTCGACAGTCGCCGCGCGCGAGGGGACTGGCGCCAGCTTCTGACCCGCGACGCCTCGAAGCGCGGCACCGAACCGCTCCGGACGTTCGGGATGATTGGGACCCAGGTTGTGACGCTTCGAAACGGGATCGGCCAGCAGTCCGGTCATGGTTCGTAAACGAGGACCGCGAACGAGCCCGGCTTCATCTTGGCCCTTTGTCCTGGCGCCGCCGTCTCGAACTCGGCGATCGGAAGGAACAACCGGTGCGTCTTCGGGTCAAGCGCCATGGTTCGCGCGCGAGGCGCAGTCTTCACGGGCTCTTCTTTCTTGTAATCGTCGGCCCCCAGCTGACGCGTGACGGACGTGTTCCCGTCGCCGCATGAGTTGAATACTAAACCGGCTCCCGGGTCGTAGGCCGTGGCGTCCACGCCCTTGCCGATGGGCAACGTCGCGATCACGCGGCCGTTGGCCGCATCCACTACGGCGGTCATGTTGTTGTGACAGCCCACGAACAGCCGCTGATGTTTCGCGTCCATGGCCATTCCGCTGGGCTCCTCGCAGGGCGCCAGCTTCCAGCGCGTTTCCACGCTGCGCTTCTTCGGATCGATACGCAGCACCTCGCTGGTGTCCTCGATATTCACGTACACCGCTCCCGATCCGTCGGTGGCCGCGAACTCCGGCGTTCCGCCCAAGGAGACGGTGCCGGCTACCGCGCCGGTCTTTCCGTTGATCACGGTCGCGCTCTTGCCGCGCCCATTGAAGGCGAATACCTGCTGCGTGCCGGAGTGATACAGAATCGCGTCCGGGCCTTGGCCGGTGGCCACTTCGTCGCCGATCTTGGCCAGTGTCTTCAGGTCGAAGATGGTCATGGTGGACGATCCTCCATTGCTGACGAAGCCGCGCCCAAGGTCGGCCGCTATGGCGATTCCATGCACGCCGTGCAGACCTTCGATCTTGCCCACTAGCGCCAGTGAATCGGCGTCCAGCACGTCGACTTCAGAAGCATGCGAAACATAGACTCGCCGGGCACCTGGGTCCACGATGAGGTAGTCCCAGCCACCTTCGCCGCCCACCGGCACTTTCTTCACCAGGTGATATCCTGTGCCGGCGGCTCCCAACGCGGCGCCAAACATCGTAAACAGCAGGATTGCCACACGCATGGTTCACAGTCCTTTCTTAGGACCCACGCCAAGGCGCGCGCGTCCGCACTCATGATAGCTTAGTGGGACAGAGGACCTGCCATGAAAGCATTCACTATCGCTACAGCTACGCTGCTACTTCTATTTGCGCCGCTTTGGGCCCAAGCCCAGGCCAGCAAACAAGTGGAAGTGTTCGGCCAGAAGATTCACTACCTGGAGGCAGGCGCCGGCCCCAATGTTATCCTGCTGCACGGCCTGGGCGGCGATTCCACGAACTGGATTGCCACCACATCCGCGCTGGCGACGAAATTTCATGTCTGGGTACCCGATCAGATTGGCTTCGGCGCATCCGACAAACCGATGATCCCGTATCGAGTTGGCACGCTGGTGGATTTTCTCGAAGGATTCTGCAAGAAGGCCGGCATCGACAAAGCGACGGTGGTGGGCAATTCGCTGGGCGGATGGACCGCAATGGCGTTTACGCTGGCTCATCCCGAGCGCGTGGAGAAGCTGGTGCTGGTGGACAGCGCGGGCTATTCGTTCGAGAAGAGCGGCACGCCCAAGCCGGCCAAACAGGCGCTACAGGGGTTAAACCCATCCACAATCGAGGGCAGCAAGGCGGTGCTGGGAATTATTTTCGCGAACAAATCATTCGCCACGCAGGCGAATGCGGAAGCGTTCTTCACCAGCCACCTCAAGAAGAACGACGGGTACACCATTGACCAGTTTATTGAGTCCATTCTGCGCGGGGAAGATTTTCTCGACGGCAAGCTGGGTGGGATCAAGTCGCCGACGCTGGTACTCTGGGGCCGCGGCGATATGCTGACCCCGCTGGCATCCGGGCAAATGTTCGCCAAGGATATTCCGGGCGCGCAGATCGCTATCTTCGATAACTGCGGGCATGTGCCGCAGATGGAGTGCGCGGGGCCGTTCAATTCCGCGTTGTTGCGATTCTTGCTGAGCGGGTCGGTGGAAGCGTCGAAGTAACGGCACGGGTCTATGGGCAGCCCAGGCCGGATTGGCTGACTACTATCTGGGCGCCCGCGACTGTCAGCGTACCGCTGCGCGGTGAGCCATTTACGTTCGGTGATACGGCGATGACTACGCTTCCAGAAGCCTGGCCGGATGCTCCCGATTGCACCGTTAGCCACGCGGCGTTCGAGACGGCGGTCCAGCCGCATCCCGAGAGGCCGGAGACAGTGGTGGAAACCGTGCTCGCACCGGACGGGGCGGTGAGGTTCACGGGGGATACCAAGAAGGGGCACGGAACCTCCGTGATCTTGGTTAAGAACGTTGTGAAATTTCCTTTATTCACGGTCTGGATCGCATTCCGCAGAGGAAAATCGCTCGAGAGTGTTTGTCCCGCGATGTAGATGTTTCCCGCGTTGTCCAAGGCCAGCCCGTTGGCCGCGTCGGATAGAGTGCCTCCCACATAAGTCGCCCAGATGGTTGCGCCGCCCCAATCCAGCCGGGCGATGAACGCGTCGTAGCTGCCACCCAGCGATGGCTGCACTGCGGCGACTACCGGAAAATCCGCGGACGATGTGTAACCGGTGATGTAAACGCTGGTGCCGGTTACCGCGATTCCCGTGGCTAAGTCGCGCCCCAGGCCGCCCAAATAGGTGCTGAATGTGAGATGGCTGCCTCCAGGGCTCAGCCGGGCGACGAAGGCATCCGTGTCGCCGCCGAAAAAGGGCTGCTGAGCGTTCGAAACCGGGAAATCGTAAGAGCTGGTGACCCCTGCCACATACGCGGCGCCGGTGACGTCCAGCGCAATCGCCGCTGCCCATTCGGGATGTCCGGCGTCGGCGCGGCTTCCGCCCAGATAGGTGCTGTATAGCAAGGTATCGCCACTGGCTGCCAGCTTCGAGACAAAAGCCGATTGCCTTCCCGGCTGAATGCCTTGGTACGGATTCATCAGCGGAAAATTGACCGAGGATGTCGCCCCGGTCACATAAGCCCGGCCCCCGGGATCAACGGCGACGGCCGCCGCGGAGTCATCGCTCGAACCTCCAAGATAGGTGCAGTAGACGATATTGTCTCCGGCCGCCGAGAGTTTCAGCGCGAACGCATCCTGCTTGCCTCCGAGCGCCGCCTGCGCGGGCTGCACCACGCGAAAATCCGTAGAGGTTGTGGCGCCGGCGACGTAAATCGCACCCGCGCCATCCAGCGCGATGGCATTCGCCGAGTCCGATCCGTTCCCTCCGTAATAAGTGCTGAACACTAGCGCGGTGCCGGCGGCATTCAGCTTTACGATAAACGCATTCCGGGAACCATGCAGCGTAGCCTGCAGCGGCGTTATCAGCGGAAAATCGACGGACCCGGTAGAGCCAACCACATTCGCGCCGCCCTGCGCGTCCACGGCGATCGCCAGCCCGCGATCGTCGCCCGAGCCGCCGAGATAGGTGCAATAGACCAGCGCTCCCGCCGCGTTCACCTTCGCGATGAACGCATCCACGCCGCCGCCGCGGCTCAGTCCGCCGCTCGCGGGAAAATCCGTGGATTCCGTCCAGCCGGTGACGTAGAGATTGCCGGCAGGGTCCGCCGCCACGGCGGTTGCGGCATCGTGTCCGCTGCCGCCGAAGTACGTGCTGTACACCAGGGCCGGATCGATCACCAGTTCCGAGCGGCGGTCATAGTTCCCCAGCCGGAAACCTGCGCGGCCATGCGGTAGCAGCTGGTACCGCCCCGTTACTTGCACGCGCTTGCCGCCTGCTTCCTGATATACGACAGGCGCATGTTCCCGCAACACGCCGGAGCTCGAAGTCACCACCAGCGATCCAAGCGCATCTATTCGCGGCCTCGAAGCGCCGTCGTACAGCATCCGTATCCGCCGCGGGTCAGCCCCCGGCCGGACCACGAATTCCGATTTCAACCCGGCGGGTCCGGCACGGCAGATGAGATCGATTCCCCGATAGAGCTCGCGGTAGCGCACGCCGCCCCAGGTTCGCAGCCCGGATCTCCAGCGCGACGGATCGGAGCCGATCAAATAGCTGACCACTCCGGGCCGCGGATCGATTCCCTCCGGCGGGGCATCCTGACGCGCCCCCAGAAAACGCAGCCGCACGGTTGCGCGTCCCAGGCGGTATTCCTCGTGGCCCGGCTGAAGAAGCAAACGCAGTCCCGGATAGGCGATTTCGAAGCCGCCGCCGCGCGAGGACGTAAATCCAGGAGATGGCGCCGCGGCCCAGGCGCAGGCCGGCAGCCAAACAATCAGCCATGCACCGCTCAAGCAGGTCACGCAGGTTAGTGCGTTTTCGCCCGGCTTTCTCTCCCATTCACCGAGTTCACCGCCGCAATCAACTCTTCGGCGCGGCGGCCCCAGCTCTCGGCATCGGCGACCGCCCGCCGACGGCGTGGCAGCGCCTCGTCGCACTCCGACGCAGCTTGCTCCAGTTGAACGACAAAGCTATCGCGGTCCGCGATATAGACCAGGTCCCCGTGTCGCTCCACTTCAGGGAGGGCGGTAGTGACAACCGGTAGTCCCAGGCTGAAATATTCATACAGCTTGATGGGATCGGCGGCCAGCGTCAGTTGGTTTATCGCGAAGGGGATTATTCCCACCGTGAATTCCGCCAGATGCCTGGGCAAATCGGAATAGGGCACTTCCCCTGGCAGCTGCACGTTGGGGAGCTCACGGAGATGGTGGATTTTTGGATTCTCGATTCTTCCAATGAGAACGAACCGCCATTCGGGATGAGTTCGCGCCGCGCGTTCAATCAGTTCTGCATCGAACCAATCCTCCAGAGCGCCCGCGTAGCCGATAACCGGCGTTGGATTCGAGCGGGTCTGTGCGCCGCGAAAGTGCTCGCGATCCACTCCATTGCGAATCAGGACTGATTTCGAGGCGAGCGCCGGTTTGCGCGACAGCTTCCGCTGCATTAGATGCGCAGAGGAGAACACGGCGATGTCGCACAGGTCCAAGAGTTCGTCTTCTTTCGCTATGATCTCGGGCGCCATGCCGGCGAAGCCATCCAGCAGGTCATGGCAGTCATACACCAGTGAAGCGCCGGACTGTTCCTTCAATTTCGCCGCAGCCTGACGCCATAACGGCAAACTGACCACAATCGAGAGCCGATTGTGTTGAGGCAACGCCTGGAGCAGCGCTTGCTCCAACCGATGCTCCTCGGAAAGCGACAGCGTGCGGTGGTGAAACACCGGCTCACGGGGAAGATGAATGTGCAATTCGGTGATGCCCCGCGCCAGTTGTCGTAATTCGGGACGCTCGCCCCAGCGCCAGGGGTACTTGTACTCGCGCCCCAAGTGCGGATTCAGGTAAACAACCTCGTGGCCCAGCTTTGCAAGACTCAGCGCCAGGTGCTGTGAACGCTGGATTCGAGTGTGCCAGTCCGTCATCGGCAGGAACAGGAATCGCAGTCCGGAGCGCGGCGGCTGCCCCGTTTGCGCGCGCGGATAGCGCCAGGAGTCGGCGAAATAGTGCGGTTTGGCCTGCGGGAACAATGGAAAGTAGACCGCGCGCAGATAATACGACCTGATCCATTCCTTGATCGCCGCGAGAGACACTCCCAGATTCTATCCAACACTCACTGAGGTCATTCCCAGGGCGCATCGAACCCTGGATTGGGAACAAGTGGGACTACCGGAAGAAGAGCTCAAGCCCGTTTAGCCCTGTCTCAATACTCTGCCGTCAATTCGGAGCGGATCAGCGCTTCCACCTGGTTCCAAACGTTCGGATCGCACTCAATCTGGATGTGTGGTTTCATCACGACCCGTGAAAATCTTGGATAGCCGTCACAGACGATAGACCTCGACGCATAGTCGAAACGGAAATTTCCCAGAATGCTCGTTCGAGTTGCATCGGCGGCGCGGATCTCTGGCCGGCCACGTATGAGACCGCGTGGCTGATAGTAATTAGCGGCCCGCGCGACATTGGCGGGAATCACCGAGTCCTCTTCGCCGATCTTCTTGACGCTGTCCACCTGGATGGTGAGCCGGACGGGGATCCCCTCCTTCTCGAGTTCGCGTGCGAGAGTTACGGTTTCCGAGGCGCCCCAGCTATGGCCGTAAATAATAACGCGTGCGCCCTCGCGACGGGCGGCTAGCAGCTGCAAGATTCGCCGGTGCGCCTTTTCCCGGTGCCGGTTCTCAAAGACCTCGACATGCACGCCGGGATAATCCGCGCGTAAATGCGCCGCAACCTGTACCACGCTATGGACCCGGTTGTCGTGCTTGACGAAACCACCGACGAAGCCGATGACGATCGCCGGAGGCTGGCAGAACGCTACGCTCGTGCAGAGGAAAAAAGCAATGCAGCGAATTCCCATGGGAGGCCTATCTGGGCAGATCCGACTTGGGAGACCGAGGCGCCAGCTTGAGGCGCACCGCATCGGCTTCCTTTTTTGCTCCCAGTCCATCCAGACGCTCGACGCATTCCTGCGCGGCCGCACGGGCCGATGCATCCGCAAAAAGCAAGCCGGCGCGCTGGTAATCGCCGATCGCGTCCTGCTTGCGGCCGGCCTTCTCCTCCAGGTAGCCGCGGTCATGCAGCAGTCTTGGATCGTCCTTGCGCAGCCGGATCGCGATCGACAGATCTCCGATACCCTCGCTGTATTTGTTGAGATGCGAGAGCGCCACGCCGCGCGTCCGATAGCAGTCGATGTATTCCGCGCTGGGCTGCTCCAGCGTGAGATAGATCTCCAGTCCTCCGCGCAACTCGAAAAGCTTGATGGATGCGGTGAAGTCTTCCACTGCGCCGGCATAATCCTCTTTTCCCATTCTGGCTTTGCCGCGCCCGTGGAATGCCACCGCATATTTCGGATGGCGCTGGATCGCTTGCGTCTCGGCGGCGATGGCTTTATCCCACTGCTCGGCTTCGCGGTACAGACCACCCAGGATGTGCCAGAATTCCACGTCGCGAGGATTGTCGCGGGTCAGCTGCTCGTATTGCTGGATGCGCTGTTGCTGCCGGGCCTCGCTCGGCAGCGGCTGCGCGTACAAGGCCGCGGCCGTCAGAATATAAATTCGAAACATCGGATTCTCCGCTGTTCTATTTTATCGAGCGGCAGAACTAGCGGCGCCAGGGGCGGACCACGCGATACTCGGGAATCGCGGTGGGCGATTCTTTTTGCGTGCGCAGTAGCTTGCGGCCCACCAGGCAGCGAATTCCTTTCTGCACGGCGCTCTTGGAGAGTCCAGTGGATTCGGCCATCATCTGGTGGCTCGCGCGGACCGACAGTTTCGACAGCCGTTCGGACTCGCCCCACAAATGCAGGTACACCAGGAACGCCGAGGGCATGCGATCATGACCCACCAGATCCCGCATCAACACGGTTATTACGTATTCATCGACCGCTATCTTATTAGACACTATAGTAGAATAACATATAGTAACCGATAATGGATTGACGGAACCGGAGCCTTCCGGTATTCTCGATTCATGATTAAGGGCGTCAAGTTTATCAGCATTCCCGTCACGGATCAGGACCGCGCGTTGTCGTTCTACACCGACAAACTGGGTTTCCGGATCAACACCGATAAGCCGTTCGACGACAAGCAGCGCTGGATCGAGCTTTCCATACCAGGAGCCGAAACCCTTGTCGTCCTTTTCACTCCCGACGGCCATGCCGGCCGGATCGGAACCTTTTCGCCCGCCACGTTCTATTGCGACAACGTGCAGCGCACTTATGACGAGTTGCTGGCCCGCGGCGTAGAGTTCTTGGCCCCTCCCACAAAACAGCCGTGGGGCCATTTCGCGATGTTTCGCGATCCGGACGGAAACCAATTTGTGGTGTCTTCCAAGTGAAGGCGATTTAACTTCGTATTAAGGGCCGTTTCACGTTAGACTGGAATGCTAATAGCGCGGTGAGTCCGAATCGCCGCGAGCTTAAGGAGATTACACCATGAAGAAAATGTTGTTAGGAGCCCTGCTGGCGGCAGCCGTGGCATTCGCGAATACCGGCGCCGGCATTACCGATGACGCACCCAAGCCCGCGGATGCGCCCAGGGCTCCCGCGAAGAAGCATCGCAAATCGACTGTTAAGACGAAGCATAAGAGCAAGAAATCCTCGGGCGACACCTCCACGCCACCGCCGAAGTAAGTACCGGATCCGGAGTGACCACGGAACCCTTCCCGGCGATGACGGTCACTCCGGAAACGCGCCACGCTCCGCATTGACTGCCGCGCCGAGGATGGCAATCTCATCGCTGCCGCGCACTACCTCGAACACATAGCCTTGCAGCGGACTCATCTTCACCATTTCGTGCATATAGCTGTTCAGAACGGCGATATCGACGTGGTGAGCCTGCGAACCGGTGATGTAGAACTTCCCGGGTCCCACCATATGAACGGAGTTGGCCGTCGCGGCGGCCAGGGCCTGATGCCATAAGCGCACAAAATCCGCGCAGCGCTGGTCGCCCTTGGCCGCGTTCTCGAAGACCTCTTCCGGCTCCATGTCGAGGAAGCGCAGCCGCATGGCGCGGTGGCCCATGATGCCTTCCAGGTGCCCGCGGCCGCCGCAGCCGCAGTATTTTTCAGCAGGATCCAGCGAAACCACGACGTGGCCGCCCTCCCACACGCCTTCTCGCCACGGGTACACGCCGAATCCGATGCCATTGCCGACGGTCCAGACGCGAATGTGCTGATCCAACTGCCCGCGCGAGGCGGCAAGTCCGGCCGCCACGATGTCCGCATCGTTATACATAGAAACCGGGGCATTGATTCCGGCTTCGGCCAGAGCCGCGGATACCACCTCCTGCATGCGCGCTCCCTTGAGCTGCTGCAAGTTCGGAGATTCTTCGATCACGCCCGCGCTGATGATGCCGGGGAAGCCGATGCCCACGGCATCCACGGGTCCACCGGCCGCCAGGGCTTCGATTTCGCGCCGGATGCACTGCGCGATCTCCTCGGTTGGCATGGTGCTCAGTTCTTCGGCGCAGCCTTCGCCGGGATACACCCGGAGCGAGCTGGAGAGCTGGTTGCCCTGCACCAACCCGGCTGCAACGTGGTCGGCCGTGGTTACTCCGATAATTCGCCGCATGGAAAATCTCCGCTCTAAAATCGCGAGAGCTTATTCAGCCCGTTGAAGGCGGCCGCCTTATAGCACTCGGCCAGGGTTGGGTAGTTGAAAACCGTGTTGACGAAGTAGTCCATCTTGCCGCCCAGAATCATCACCGCCTGGCCAATATGCAGCAGCTCGGATGCGCCTTCGCCGATGATATGAACTCCCAGAATTTCCTTGGTTTCCCGGTGGAATATCAGCTTAAGACGTCCGGTTGTATCGCCGCGGATTTGGCCCCGGGCGATTTCTCGATAGTAGGATACGCCTACCTCGTAGGGCACGTCTTCGTCGGTCAGCTGCTCTTCGGTCTTCCCGATGAATGAGATTTCGGGTATCGTGTAAATGCCGTACGGATACGTGGCGGGATTGGAGTGCGTGTCCCGGCCTGCGGCGCGCGCCGCGGCGATGCGGCCCTGTTCCATGGAGACCGAAGCCAGGCTGGGGAATCCGATCACGTCGCCCACGGCGTAAATATGCGGCTGGCAGGTGAGGTAGTCGGCGTCTACTTTGATGCGCCCCCGGTCGTCCGCTTCGATTCCAGCCGCCGAGAGATTTAACTCCTCAACATTGCCCTGCCGGCCGACCGCATAGAGCACCGCATCGCCTGAGATCTTCTTCTGGCTTT
This sequence comes from Acidobacteriota bacterium, assembly GCA_030776455.1. Classification (GTDB taxonomy): domain Bacteria; phylum Acidobacteriota; class Terriglobia; order Bryobacterales; family Bryobacteraceae; genus JALYHQ01. The sequence goes on from JALYHQ010000155.1 coordinate 17,425, forward strand.
CGAGGTACGCCACCACGGTGCCATCGGGCAGATCCTCCACGCTCGCCACGGCCTCATTGAGCCGCAGTGTGACGCGCGTGTCGCGCAGATGATAGGAGAGCGCCTCCACCATTTCGGCGTCGGCGAATTCCAGCAGGCGGGGCCGTTTTTCCACCAGCACCACGCGCACGCCCAGGGTGGCGAACATGCAGGTGTATTCCACGCCGATGACGCCTCCGCCCACCACGATCAGCGTCTTGGGTATCTCCGGCATCTGCAGAATCTGGTCGCTGTTGATGATGTTCTTGCCATTCAGCGGAACCGCGGGTGAAACCGCCGGCTTGGTGCCGGTGGCGATGATGATCTTGTCGGCGGTGTACGTCTGGCTGCCGCGCGCGCCTTCAACGCGGATGGTGTGTGGATCCTCAAAACTGGCCACGCCGAACAGCATCTCGACGTTATTGCGCGAAAGCTGGGCTTGAATAACGTCGATCTCGGTCTTGATCACGCGCTGCACGCGGAAAGCCAGGTCCGCCATCGTGATCTTTTCCTTCACGCGGTAATTGCTTCCGTAAACGTTCTGATAGTAGTAGCCGGACAGATGCAGCACGGCCTCGCGCATGGTCTTGCTGGGGATGGTGCCGGTATTGATGCAGTTCCCGCCGATCACTTCGCGCTTCTCGGCGAGCCCCACCTTCTTGCCCGCCTTAGAGGCTTGTATGGCCGCGCGCTGTCCGGCCGGTCCGGAGCCGAGGACGATCAGGTCGAAAGACGCCACTTTCCCAAGGGTAGCCGCCTGGACCCGTCTTCGGCAATCGAATGTGCTACCATGCTTGCAATCTGACCGTGTTCGTTCGGAATTCCTTACCTGGTTGCCCTCGTCGTGCAGCTATTTTTTTCTTCACGCCACTTCAAAAGGGGGACGTCATGCAGAATCGGTTTTCCATTGGTCTCGCGCTGGCGGCTATTCTCAGCTTTTCAGCCTTCGCCCAGACTTTCCGCGGCGGTATCAGCGGCAGCGTAACGGATACCAGCGGCGCGGCAATTGCCGGAGCAGAGGTGCAGGCGATCAACCTCGCCACGCAACTGCGCCGCGACACCGTCACCACCGGCACGGGCGAGTTTACATTTCCGGATCTGCCCCTCGGATCCTATCAGGTGACCGTGGCCCATACCGGTTTCGACAAGGTTCGCGCTGAAAACGTGGCGGTCGAGGTGGGCAAGGTCACAGGCTTGCGGCTATCGATGAAGGTAGCGACCCAGACGCAGACGATTGAGGTGGCGGCATCGGCGGTAATGATCGATACCGACACTTCCACGTTGAACCAGGTGATCCCGGACAAAGCCGTGCAGGATATGCCGCTCAACGGCCGCGACTTTACACAGCTCATCAAGCTGGCGCCCGGCGTGAACGGCGCCGGCTCCATCAACGGGGCGCGCATCGCGCAGAACAACTGGCAGATCGACGGCGCGGACAACAACGACGCCTGGCACAATTCAGCGGCCGTGAACCAGGGCGGCGTATCCGGCGTGGCCGGCACGCTGCTTCCGATTGACGCGATCGACCAGTTCTCGGTTCAAAGCAATGCCAACGCCGAGGCCGGCCGCAATGGCGGCGGCTCCATCAACATGGTGATCAAGTCCGGCAGCAACGCCGTGCATGGCAGCCTGTACTACTTCAATCGCAATGACGCGCTGGCCGCGAATACGCCGTTTGCGCCCGCCGGGTCGGCCAAACCCAAGCTGAAGAACAACCAGTTCGGCGGTTCCGTGGGCGGTCCCATCATTCACGACAAGCTGTTCTACTTCCTCACCTATGAGCGCCAGAAGTTCATCGTCGGAAACGGCACCAGCGCCACTGAGCCTTCGGCCGCCTGGGTGACGCAGGCGACGGCTGTATTGAGCCGGTATGGAGTAGCGGTGAACCCGGTCTCAACCAACTTGCTTACATTCTGGCCGGCGCGCGGGCGCACGGGGCCCGCCACCACCAATAACTTCTTCAGCTCGGACAACAGCGACAATTACAGCGATAACGGCGTCGGCAAAGTGGATTACATCTTTAACGAGCGGAATAATATCGCTTTCCGCTATTTCGTCGGCACCGGAGCGCAGACCGCGCCGGTGGGCTCGCCTTACCACGACTATTACCAGGTTGCGCCCAGCCGCATGCAAAACTACTCGCTGGTTTACAACAGCGTGATCACGCCTAAGCTGGTGAGCCAGACTTTGGCCGGCGTCAATTATTTCAAACAGACCTTCAACGATTTCAACACCGGCTTCAATCCTGTTGCAGCCGGTCTGAACACTGGCGTCACCAGTCCCGGATTGACTGGATCGCCGGATATCGCCATTAGCGGCTTCGACGAGATCGGGCTCACGCCGCCGCTTGGCCGCATTGATACCACCGGCCACCTCACCCAGTCGCTCAGCTATACCACCGGACGGCACCAATACCGGTTCGGAGGCGAATTCCGCCGGGCCCGCCTGGACGTGTTTTACCAGCGCAACGCGCGCGGAGCATTCTCCTTTGACGGCACGCAAGGGCCGTGGGCCAATGACGCCACCGTCTCCGACAATCTGAAGAGCCTCGGAGATTTTCTGGCCGGCTACGTATCATCCTCATCCCTGCAGGTAGGCCACATGCAGGACGACTACTACATGAACTCCGGCGCCGTCTTCGCGCAGGATACGTTCAAGCTCAACTCCAACCTGACGCTGAATTATGGCGTCCGCTGGGAGTATTTCGGGCCGTTCTACGACCACAACAAACGCTTCTCCGTATTCATCCCCAGCAAGGGCGGTATCAATTTTGTCGGCAAGGACATCGATTCGCTCTACCCGGCGCGCAAGAACAACTTCGCACCCCGGTTCGGATTCGCGTACTCGCCAGGCCACGCGGGCAAATTCGTGGTGCGCGGCAGCTACGGGATCTATTACGATTCGCCCAACCTGAATGCGTTCGGCGATAACCGTCCGCCGAACTCGGGCGCAACCGGAATCATCTACAATCCGGCGGGACCCAGTCCCATCTTCTCCACCACGCGTTCCAACTACACCATCGTGAAGGATCAGCTGGTATTCGGAAATCCCACGCTGCCGCCGGGACCATACGGCGTCTTTTCCGTGGACCAGGGCTTCAAGAACGCCTCGCTCCAGAACTATTCGCTGAATACGCAATACCAGATCAGCAATGGTGTGGTTGCCGAGGCGGGTTATGTCGGCAGTCTGGGGCATCACTTGCTTGACGTTCTGGATATCAACATGCCTCCGCCTTCGGTGTTGGGCACTGCCGCTACTCGCGCGGCGCAGAACCAGCTCCGGCCGTACTATGCGCAGTTCCCCAACTTCGCCACCATCAACCAGGTTGGCAGCGGCGCGAACTCGCATTACAACGGCCTCATCGCCAGCATTCGCACCAACGCATGGCATGGCCTCACCTCGAAGTTTTCTTACACTTTGGGCCACTCGGTGGATGATGCTTCCGCGGTGCGTGGGCTCACACCCACCCACAGCCGGAATCTTCGCTTCGACTACGGCGATTCCAGTTTCGACGTTCGCCACACATTCACCAGCTACATCACCTACGATCTGCCTTCGCCCCACGCGGGTCCGAAGCTGCTGCTCGGCGGATGGCAGTTGAACTCGTTGATGTCGTTTTATACCGGTTTGCCCTTCACCGTGACAGCCGGCAAGAACATCAGCGGAACGTTCGAGAACAAGGACCGCGTCGACGTGACCGGCAACCCTTATGTATCCGACCATTCGCTCACCAACGGGTACGTGCTGTGGCTGAACAAGGCGGCGTTTGCGCTGCCGGCGCCCGGCACGTTCGGCAATGAGCGGCGGAACATGTTCCGCGGTCCCGGCTTCTCCGATGTCGACTTCTCGGTGTTCAAGAATACGTCCATTACGGAGCGCATCAAGACCCAGCTTCGCATCGAAATGTTCAACCTGTTCAACCGGAAGAACTACCCGGTACCGAACGCGACCTTCAGTTCGGGGAGCTTTGGGCGCATCTCGGATACCATCGGCGACTACAACGGCGCGACCGGCATCGGGGCCGGCGAACCGTTCAACGTTCAGCTGGCGTTGAAGGTCGTGTTCTAGGCGGGCAGGCGAACCGCCTGTCCACTCTGTGGTATGATGCTTCCTATCTAACGTGGTTGTTGGGACCAGCTGTTTGATTAGAATTCAGGGTTAAAGACGTCACTCGCGGCGTCTGGGGAGAGGGAACTATGTTGAAGAATTTCTTTTTGCTCCTGCTGATGGTGTGCCTTGCGTGCGCCAGCCTGACGGCTCAGGTGAACTCCACTGGGTCATTACAAGGAACCGTGGTCGATCCAACCGGCGCTGTAGTGCCAAATGCCGACGTGAAGATCAGTAGTTCGGCCACCGGCCTCGCACGATCCATGAAAACCAACGGATCGGGCCTCTACCGGTTTGAGCTGCTGCCGGCCGGCACCTATGAAGTGAAAGTTACGGTGGCCGGCTTCTCCACCGCGTCTTTTGCGAACGTTGGCGTCGCCGTCAGCCAGACCACCACCATCGACGTGACTCTATCGCCCAGCTCGCAGGCCACCACCGTCACCGTGGAATCCACCGGCACCCCGCTGGTGGATACCGACAAGACCGACGTCAGCTTGCCCATCACGACGCAGCAGATCGAAGACCTCCCGCTCAATGGCCGAGACTTCGCCAACCTGGCGTTCCTCGCTCCCGGCGCCAAGCCGGTGGATTCCTATGACCCCACTAAGAACCGCACCAGCGTCTTCGCGGTGAACGGTTCCAGCGGGCGCAACGTCAACATTACGGTCAACGGCATCGACAACAAGGACAATACCGTCGGCGGGCCGGTGATGCAGCTTCCGCTCGAAGCCATCCAGGAATTTAACATCAGCACCCAGCGATTCTCGGCCGCCAACGGGCGCAGCGAGGGCGCGGCGGTCAGCGTGATTACCAAGTCGGGGACCAACGCCTTTCACGGAACACTGTATTTCTTCGATCGCGACCAGGCCCTGAACGCCAACGACGCGCTCTCAATTGCCGCGGGTGCGGATAAGCCGCCCTACAGCCGCCAGCAATTCGGCGGAGCGATCGGCGGTCCGGTCCGCAAGGACAAGGATTTTCTTTTCTTCTCGCTGGAACGCCAGCGCGAGAACACGAGTATCCCCGTGGACGGCACCGCTTTCAAGGAACTCAGCCTGGTCACCGCGTTCGGCGCCAAGCCAGCCAGCGTGATCCCGACGCCTTATTTTGACTGGCGCTACCTGGGACGCTATGATCACCGGTTCAACGACAACAACACTTTCTTCCTCAGCTACGCCAACCAGAACAACCGCGGCGAAAACGATCAATCCGGCTCAACCAATGATCTGACGGCCGGCAACTTCACCACCAACCAGTTGATTCTGGCGAACGCGACGCTGAACTCGGTGCTGTCGCCGTCGGTTGTGAATTCCTTCACCGCCGGTTATCAGTATTGGAACAATCTCATTGACTCTACTCAGAAGGTGCCCACATACACCTTCCCGGGTGGCATCACCTTCGGAACCAATACCAACGTGCCGCAACAGTCGTATCAAGTGAAGTGGCAGTTCCGGGATGATCTATCTATCACCCGCGGCAAGCACAGTTTCAAGATGGGTTTCGATTATCTGTGGGAGCCTAAACTTGGCGGCTTCTTTGAATTCAACCCCACGCTAGAGGTAGATTTCGCCGACCTTCCCAGCAAGATTCTCGCGGACAAGGTTACCTACCCGCAAGGCTTCGCAACGCCCGGCGCGGTGACCAGCATGTCGGCTACTTCCGGCAATCCTTACTTCAATTTGCCCGGAGGCGCCAAGATGTTCGGCCTGTACTTCCAGGACAACTGGAAGGTCACCCGCCGGCTGACGGTGAATCTCGGGCTGCGGTGGGATAAAGACTACAACCTGATCGGCGGATCGGATCAGGCCAACAATCGCACCTACCTGCAATTGAAAGCCATTGGCAGCCCTTATACCGGGGCCTTGCCGCAAGACGACAACAAAGATTTCAGCCCCCGCATAGGCTTTGCCTATGACCTTACGGGCAAAGGCAAGGATGTGCTGCGCGGCGGCGCCGGTATTTACTACGGCCAGACGTTCTTGAATATTCCGCTGTTCATGCTGCAGCAGCTGAACCCAACGCTGTTCGCCACTGTTCTCTCCATCGGCTCCAGCGGCCCCGGAACCACCTGTGATCCGGCTCGTTCCGACAACGTGCCCAGCACCGGCAAGAGCCTCTGCAGTTTCCGCTATGGCGTCGATCCGCTTCCCAATTCATTCCCTGCGATCACGCAGTTTCAGGGTGGCGAAGTGGGCCGATTGATGGATCCCAACTATCACAACCCGTACACCGAACAGTTCAACATCGGATGGAGTCACGAGTTCGACAATGCCAACGTGGTAGAAGTCGAGTACATTCACTCGCTGGGGCTTCGCGAATCGAAGACTACCGATATCAATCCGAAGCTGAACGGCGGACCTCGCATCCTCAACGCGGCCTTCGCGGCGAAGGGATTGCCGCCGCTCACCAGCGTTCAAGTTGAGGAATCGGTCGGGCGGTCGCGCTATGACGGCTTCAACGTGTCCTACCGGCGCCGGTTGAGCCACCGCTTTAGCATCAACAGCAGCTATGTGCTGTCGCGGTCGTTGGCCTACAACGGCTCCGCGGCGGCCTTCCGCAATCGCCCATCGGACGTCAACAACCTGTTCCGGCCGCAGGATCTGGGTCCCACGCCCAGCAATTCCACGCACCGTTTCGTCTTCAGCGGGATCATAGACTTGCCGTGGGGATTCATGTTCACCACGTTCCTGCAGTCCGAGTCGGCGCGTCCTTATAATGCCACCCAGGGAATCGATGTCATCGGACAGGGCCGCGCCGGCGTCAACGCCGCCGTGCTGCTGAAGAGCGATCCCAATAATTACACCGCTACGGCGGCGTATACGGTTGCTCAGGCGCAGGCTTGCCTCGCTTCCGGCAACTGTATCTGGTCCAACTACGACAGCTTGCGCGGCACGCCATTCTTCCAGTGGGATGCCCGCATCTCGAAAGCGATCCGTTTCGGAGAGCGAGCCAAGCTGGACCTCATCGCTCAGTTCTTTGACTTGACCAATCGCGCCAACTACGGCAACAATTACAGCGGCGCGGTCCGTTCGGCGAGCTTCGGCAAACCGCAAGGATACATCACGCCCAACGGCGTCACCATTCCGCATTCTTTCTCCGCGGAACTCGGCGCTCAATTCCGCTTCTAATGTGGGGCGGGCCGCCCGGCCCGCGCGGGGGCCCGGTATATACCGGGCACATACTGGACAAAAGATACCGGGCACATCCTGAACACTTTTAGGGCATTATGTTTCAA
>JALYHQ010000156.1 GCA_030776455.1 Acidobacteriota bacterium
AAGCAGCCTGGACTCGAAGGCGCGCCCGAATTCGTCGGCAGCGTGTCCGGGAAATTGATGGAAGCCGGCGGCGTGACCATTGAGCGGATGAAGTTTCTCGGCTGGGCGCGCCGCTTCCAGTTTCCGCGAAACCTGACTTCCACGGGCCCCAAGCCCGACTATCTGGATGTTCGCAGCGGACTCTGGTGGCCATCCGATTATCATGGCGATCCGCAGGTTTCCGTTTCCGAGGAGGCCGCCAAGATCCTGAAGCTGTCGCCCGGCTCATCGACAACGTGGCTGATCGGGGGGCGCGAGGTAAAGGCGCGCGTGGCCGTGATTCACCGCATCGACTCCATCCATCTGGCCAGCCGCGTCGAGTTTGTGTTCAGCAAGGGATCGCTCGACGGATTCCCCATGATCTATTACGGAAGCTTGCGCGCGCGCGCGGCCGCCGTGCCGGCGCTGCAGCAGGCGCTCTATGACCGGTATCCCACGGTCACCGTCATGAACATGGCCGATGTGCTGGAGACTTTCCAGGGCGTGGTGGACCAGATCTCGACGGTGATCCGTTTTATATCGTTCTTCGCGATTGTCGCCGGGGCCATCATCCTGGCGTCCAGCATCGCCGGAACGCGCTTCCGGCGCATTCGCGAGGTGGTGATCCTGAAGACGCTGGGAGCGACGCGCTGGCGCGTGAGCGGAATCTTCTCGGTGGAGTTTCTGATCCTCGGCGCCGTGGCGGGCATCATGGGAACGCTGCTCGCCAATGCTTTCTCAGGCCTGTTGCTGAAACGATTCCTGGATGCCCACTTGCACTTCGAAGCCGGGGACAGCCTCTCGGCCGTGGCCCTCACAGCCCTGATCGCAAACGCCGCGGGCTGGCTCGCCAGCTTCCGCATCCTGGGGCAAAAACCACTGCAAGTGTTGCGCGAAGAGTAGCGCTTGCGCTTACCCGAGTATCTCCCGCACTGGAATCGATAAGCCCGGGAACAACTCCGTCTCCGTAATCTCGTCCGTATCGTAGAGCGCGGTGTGTTCTCCGCCGGCCCGATAAATGCGCACACGCCGCTGCTTCGGATAGATCACCCATACCGCTCTGGCGCCGAATGCGAGATACTGCTCGATCTTGTCTTCCAAGTCCTGCGCGGTGTTCGCGGGCGAAACCACTTCAACCGCCAGCTCCGGCGCGCCTTCGAAATACCGGTGTTCGCTGAAAAGCTCGGCGCGGTCCGCTGACAGAAAAGAGACGTCAGGCTGCCGAATGGTTCTCGGCTCGGTGTGAAGCAGAAATCCTGCCTCCACATACACCCGTCCAGAAGCCCGGCCGAGCACATATTTCAGCAACGCCTCATGGACCCTGCGCACAATCTCACTGTGTGCCGACATCGGTGGTGGCATGGTTATCAGTTCCCCCCGGTTAAGCTCGTGGTGCATGCCATCGTCGGGCAGGCGGAGGAACTGTTCGAGCGTCAGCAGCGTCTTCGTCCCCATCGCCTTCATGTTACCAACGTCGCCGGCGTTACGCTTCTTTACAGACAGAAGGCCGCCAAATGCGTTGAAATAGTAGAGAGACCCCACACACTATGAAACTCAGATTTACTCTTCTTACACTCGCGCTGGCAATCAGCGCTTTCGCCGCCGACGTTACCGGTAAATGGACCGCGGAAGTAAAAGGCCGCAACGGCCAGTCGCGCGAAATTACCATGAACCTGAAGGCCGACGGCGCCGCTCTTACGGGCACCGTAAGCGCCATGGGCGGCGACACCGAGATCAAGGACGGCAAAGTGGACGGCGACACCATCACCTTCACGGTGGTTCGCGAGTTCAACGGAAACACCGTAAAGATCAACTACACCGGCAAGGTGGACGGCGACACCATCAACTTCAAGCAGCAACGCGACGGCGGCCAGGGACCGGCGCAGGAGTTCGCAGCCAAGCGCGCGCCTTCGGTCTAAGCTGCCAGCTATTTTACGAAGATCACGCCGAACTGGCAGTCCATTACTTCACCGGACTCGCTCACCAGGAAGTTGGAGGTGATGAGTCCGGTGGCGTCCTGGAACTGGCCTTCCCCGCCCTCCACCTTCCAGCTCACCGCTCCAGCCAGTTGCTTGCCCTGCCCGCTGGGACCCATGTGACCCTGTCCCACGGTGCTGAAGCGCAGCGCGTGCCCGCTCTCCCCGAACGTGATGACGCCGCTCTCCAGAAATACATCCTTGCCCGTAGAGCGCACCTCCGATTCGAAATAGGCGACGTCGCCCTCGGCGGGATGAAACGATCCGGACACGCCGTCCGGTCCCACCACCGTGACCAGTGAGCAACTGGTGGCGCTGGTGGTGGCCTTCAGCACTCCAGGCTCGTCTCCGGCGGGGGTGGCGGTGCCTTTGAACTCCATGCTGTAAGTGATCTGGCGCATAGATCCAATGTAACGAATCTATGGGACCAGATGATGCGCTCGCTCAATCCGGTGACGGGCTGGCGCCCGCAAGCCTGGCCGGTGCGACGGATCGGTTCACGCGCCGGATCGGCGACCGTGCGCAGCCTCGTCGCAAGAAGAGCCGCGAGCGTCAGCGACCCGGACGGAACTAAAGGCCATCTGAGAAACCGAACACTACGTCCCGGTCGCTAAGGCTCGCGGCTCTCCCGACTGCCACGTAGCGCCTTACAAGGTGTATCCTGAAACACTATGGCAACCGTACCTCCCGCAGCTCCCGTCCAGCCTTCCACCAAAGGCAAACCGCTCTTTTGGATCCTCGGCGGATGCGCCGTGATCATCTTCCTGGGCGCCATCGCCATGGTGGGCGGAATGATGTACCTCAAGTCGAAAGGACCCGCGTATCTGATCACGAAAGTGATCACGGCTTCCAATCCCAACCTCGACGTAGTCAACGTGGACAGCGGCACCAACAAAGTCACGGTCCGGGACAAGAGCACGGGGAAGACCTACACGGTCAACTTCGAGGATGCCAAGAAGGGGAAGCTGGTCCTGCAGGAAGACGGCAAAGACGCGGTAACGGTGACCGCCTCGGGCGACGGCGACAAGGGGACGGTGGAGTTCAAGTCGGCCGAGGGAAGCGTGAAGATTGGGGGCGATACCAAGATCCCAGCCTGGATTCCCGAATACCCCGGGTCGCAGCCGCAAGGAACGTTTTCCGCGCAGTCCGCCGAAGGCACCGGCGGGACTTACGCGTTCAAGACCAAGGATGCCGCCGAGAAGGTTTCAAAGTTCTATGAAGACAGCTTCAAGTCGGGCGGCCTGGAAGTCAACACGAATATGACCAGCGAGAACGGCAAGACGACCGGCGGCGTGGTTACCGCCCACGACAAATCGGACGATCATACAGCGGCCATCGTGATCGGGAGCGATGGAACCGATACAACCGTGGCGGTGACATTCAAGTTCAAGAAGTAATCCGCGCGGGACTGCGCCGGTGCCACAAGAAATACACCGGAATGCCGAGCAGCACGATGATCAGCCCAGGCCACGTGTAGTTCGGCTTGTACAACAACAACAGCACTTCAATCAGGCCCGCAACCACGATATATAAAGCAGGCAGCACCGGATAGCCCAGCGCCTTGTATGGCCGCTCCATGTCCGGGCGGGTGCGGCGCAGCACGAAGAGTCCCGTGATGGTGGCGATGTAGAAGAGCACCACGGCGAAAATCACGTAGTCCAACAGGTCGTTGTAGGTACCGCTCAGCGTCAGCAGCGCGGCCCAGATGCACTGAACAATCAGCGAGGTGCGCGGCGCGTGATGCACGGGATCCAGCTGGCCGACCTTCTTGAAGAACAGCCCATCCAGCGCCATCGCGTAATAAACTCGCGCGCCGGCCAGGATCAGCCCGTTCATGCATCCAAACGTCGAGATCATGATGGCGGCGGCCATCAACTGCACCGCCACCGGGCCCAGGATCGCGGCCGCGGTGGCCGTTCCCACGCGATCTTCCGCGGCGGTCTTGATGGCGTCCAGCGTCAGCACGTTCAAGTAGACGAAATTGCACAAAATGTAGAGCGTGGAAACCGCCGCCACGCCCAGCGCCAGCGCTAGCGGCAGGTTGCGCTTCGGGTTGCGAACCTCGGCGCCGGTGAAGGTGATGTTGTTCCACGCATCGGAGGAAAACAGCGACCCCACCATGGCTACGCCGACTATTTGCACAGTGGTCCAGCCCCAGCTCGCGTTGCGCCAGAAGTCCGTGAAATTCGCGGTCACCGCTTGCGGACTGCGGCCCGCGAAGAAGCCGATGCCGATCAGTCCCAGCAAGGCGGCCACCTTCGCGACGGTGAAGATGTTCTGAACGATGGCTCCGGTCCGAAGCCCGCGCGTGTTGACGGCGGTCAACAGCAGGAGCGTCGCGATGGCGATCAGTTGCTGCGTGGTGACGCCCAGCTTGCCCGCGCCGAACAAGTAGTTCTGCGCCGAGACCCAGGGCCAGAACACGCCCGCGAATTTCGCGAACGCCACCGCGACAGCCGCGATGGTTCCGGTCTGGATCACCAGGAACATGGTCCAGCCGTAAAGAAATCCGGTCAGCGGTCCGAAGGCCTCGCGCAAGTACACGTACTGGCCTCCGGCGCGCGGCATGGCGGCGGCCAGCTCGCCGTAAGACAATGCCGCCACGATGGTCAGCAGTGCGGTGGCTACCCACACCATAATCAGCAGACCGGGAGAATTCACCTGCCGCGAAATGTCCGCCGAGACGATGAAGATCCCCGAGCCGATCATCGAACCGATCACCAGCGTGGTGGCGTCCATCAGCCCGAGGCCCTTCACCAGACCTGGGCTTACTTGCTTAGTAGTCGTAGCCATTCTTCCGTCCTGGCGCGCAGTCCCTTCCGCGCACCTTCTTCCGGGAACAGGTCCCCGATCACTGCCACCGAATCCGCACCGGCGGACCGCACTTGCACGGCTGTGGCGCGCGTGATGCCGCCGATCGCCACCAGCGGGAGTTTCGAAATCGGCCGCAGCCGCCGAAACTCGTCAAGACCCAACACCGGGTCCGGATTGGCCTTCGATCCGGTGGCGAATACCGGCCCCAAGGCGAGGTAATCCACCGGCTGTGCCGCTGCCGCCCGCAGCTGCGATTCATTGTGAGTCGAGAAACCAATTATTGCGCCGCTCCCCACTACTTTACGCGCATCGGCCGGGGACAAATCGTCCTGGCCCAGGTGGAGGCCGGCATCCAGGAGGCGCGCCATGTCCGCGCGGTCATTAATGACGATGCGGGCGCCGGCTTGCAGGCAAAGGCGCGCGATGTGTTCCGCGCACTGAAACAGGTCGCGTCCGAAGAATCCCTTGTGCCGGAGCTGCAGGATGCCCGCGCCGCCTTCGAGGATCGCTTCGGCCGCGTCGAGAATCGAAAACCCCCGCCGCGCAGCCAATTCGGTATCGAGCACGGGATAGAATGCCGGAAGCGTCAACCCGTTCATGATAACTGGGCGCGTTAGCACGTGGAAGGCGTAAAGCCACAGGAGTCGTTACGCTTCCTTGCGGGCGCGGCTCTGCCACTTGCCCTGGCAACGTGGATTCCACGATAATAGGCATTCGTATGACCGTCGACTTTGAATACGCCGGCGATATCCTGGTTTTGCGGCTGCGGGGGCGTTTTGCCACGGGCCAGGACACCAGCTACTTGCGCACCAAAGCGGAAGAGATCAAAGCTTCCGGCAAGAACAAAGTGCTGATGGATTTCAGCGGCGTCTCCTACATCGACTCCACGGGTATCGGATTCTTGATCGGAATCTACACTAGCGTGCGCAAGCTGCCCGAGGGGCAGTTCGTCATGACCTGCGCGAATCAGCGCGTTCGCGAAGTGCTGGATCTCACACGCTTGTCCAAAGTGATTCCCTGCTATGATTCCGAGCCGGACGCGATGGAAGCGCTGAAGTCGGGGCGTCAGTCGGCTTCTTCAGTCCACGGCGGGTAGCGTAAACCGGAACGTCGATCCCGCGCCAGGCTCCGAGTCCACCCAGATTCTCCCGCCGTGCCGTTCCACGATGCGCTTGCAGATGGCGAGGCCGATCCCAGTTCCGCCATGCTGGCGTCCATGCAGGCGCTGGAACATGACGAAGATTTTCCGGGAATAACTGGGGTCGAATCCGGCGCCGTTGTCCCGCACCGCGAAGGTCCACTCGCTGCCGCCGCGCTCGGCGGAAATGTGCACGCGGGGCGCTTCGGCTCCGCGGAACTTCACGGCGTTCCCTACCAGGTTCTGGAACAGCCGCGTCAACTGCTGCGGATGCGCCTTCACCGCAGGCAATGCATCGTGCGTCACGGCCGCCTGCACCTCTTCGATTGACGCCCGCAAATTTTCCAGCGCCGATTGCAGGCACTCTGTGGAATCCGTCCGCTGCATCGGCTCGCCCGGCTGGGCCACGCGCGAGTAATCGAGCAGATCGTGCAGCAGGCGGCGCATGCGGTCCACGCCCTCTACCACGAAACCGGCAAACCGCTCGGTCTCGGAATCCAGCTTCCCCTGGTAGCGCTGTTCCAGCAGTTGCACGTAGCTGGCGATGGTTCGCAGCGGCTCCTGCAAATCGTGCGAGGAGACGTAGGCGAACTGCTCCAGATCTTCATTCGACTGCCGCAGCAGCTCGGCGGTGCGCTCAGCGTCCTGACGCCCGCGCTCTTCGCTGCGGTACAGCACCGCGTTGTCCACAGCCACGGCCGCGCGCCTCGCCAGTTCTTCCGCCAGTTCGATCTCCTGCGGCCCAAAGCGGCGATCCCCCGAGGCCGTCACGAAGGAGAGCGTGCCCAGGATGCGGCCGCGCGCCCGCAGGGGTACGCACAGATACGCCCGCATTCCGTTCTCGCGCAGCAGATTCAACTGACGGGGCGTGCGGGATGTAGCCACCAGCAGCGCATCCGGGACATCGTTCACTACTTCGTACTTGCCGGACCGGATCACTTGCGTCACGCCGTGGCGGTCCTCCGGCAGCGGCGGGAAGTGGCGGTCATATTCGCGCGCGCCCTCCGCTTTCTGAGGGTCAATGTGCGCCACCGCCACGGCGCGAGCCTGGCCGTCCGGATCCAGCAGGTGGATGGCGCACCAGTCGCCAAAGCGCGGCACCGCCAGCCGGGCGACGCTCTGCAGCGTCGTCTCGTAGTCCAGCGATGACGCCAGAATGATGCTGGCTTCGGCCAGAAAGGACGCGCGGCGCTCGGCGTCTTCAGCCTGAGCGCGCAGGACGCGCTGGTCTTCGTAGAGATCGGCGGTTCCCAGGGCCGCAGCGGCGAGATTACCGAGCGCCGTGGCTACTTGAATCTCCAACTCGGTGGCGCGATGGGGCTGGTGATAGTAAAACGTCAAAGTCCCGCTGCTCTCTCCGTGGATGCGTAAAGGAACCACCAACAATGAACGGATGCCTTCGCTTGCATACAGCGGCCGCCGGTGCACTAGCATGGGCGATTCGTTCACGTCTTCAATCGACGTGGGCTGCTCCGGCATCGGGCTGGAGGAACTGGAAGCCGGGATGATCGCATCGCGATAACTTTGGGACAATCCCCGTGACGCGGATGCCTGCCACGAATCGGTCCCGCGCACCAGCCTCCAGACCGCGTAGGCGTCCGCCGAAACGAATTTACTCGCCAGCTCGACGATTTTTTCGAGCATCTGGCTAGGATCGAGCGAGGTAAGCAGGGCGCCAGACGCCTCCACCAGAAGAAGCACTTCGCGCTCCACGCGCTGATGCTTTTTCAAGGCCGACTCGGCCCGCGCCGCACTGCGGCGGCGGGCCTCGCTCAGCGCGCTGATGAAGGCCGCTTCGGCGATGTAGATCGCGGTCTGGGTCAGCGGACGGGCAGACAGCGAAAACTGGTGCGGCTGGGCCATGAACAGATAGTTCGCCGCGCCCGCCGATAGCGCCGTCGCAAGCAGCCCGGGGCCGAAGCCTCCAAACCAGGAGCTGAACATCACGGCGGCGAAACACAGCAAGAATGGCGTCTCATGGCCCACCACGGGAACCAGCAGCTGCTGCAGGATTACGGCGACGCCCACCGAAACCAGGGCCACCCCGTACCGGACCACCGCCGAATTCATCGCCTGCATTCCAAACTCTATTCGGCGCTCCCGAACATAGTGCTTAGTCTAGCCTGAAGACCGCTTTACTCTGTATCACAAAGTACTTGACATCGCAGAACTACGGGGCGATACTCGAAGCATGGGAAAACGGATCGCCGCCATCGTGTTCATCTTCATCTCACGGCCATAGCCTGGGCCATTCTGGGGGCCACCATCGTCAACCGCACCAACACGTCGCGGTCCGAACTCACCGGCAAGGTAGCCTCCACCTGGGGCAGCCCGCACGAGCAATCGGCGCCGAAGGCCACGTATATCGTCAAGACCACGCATCCGAAAGTAACCATCACGGACGGCCGGCGCATTGAGGAAACCGAGGAAGAGACCGCGATTTGCACGCTGCCCGTGGAAAGTTCCAGAGTCAATGTCGCGCTGGACCTGGATTACCGGCAGAAAGGCCTCCTGTGGTACAGCACCTACCGGGTGCGCTTTGACGGCCAGTACGGTTTCCGCAACAGCTCCGGGCAGGATCGCACGATCACGCTGCAGTGGCCCTATCCCGCTGAAAAAGCCGTGTATGACGATCTGCTTTTCTTCGCGAACGGGCAGCCCCTGGCAGTGGAGAATCAGAAGGGCTATGCGTCCGCTGCGTTGCGTGTGCCGAACGGCGAAGTGGTCCTCCTGAAGGTACAGTACGGTTCCCAGGGCTTGAGCCAGTGGCGCTACAGTTTCGGCGGCGACATCGCCCAGGCGCGCGATTTCACGCTACACCTGACCACCAATTTCCGCGATATCGACTTCCCCGAGAACACGCTCTCGCCGGTTCGAAAAGAGACCACCGCCAACGGTTGGACGCTCACCTGGAATTACAAGAACCTGGTCTCCGGCTATCAGATCGCGGTCCAGATGCCCGAGAAGCTGCAGCCCGGCCCGCTGGCCGGCGAGATCAGCTTCTTCGCCCCAGTCTCTTTGTTCTTTTTCTTCTTCCTGATGTTCATCATTACAACCATGCGCGGCATCGATCTGCATCCCATGAACTACTTCTTCCTGGCGGCCGCGTTCCTGGCGTTTCACCTGCTGCTCGCCTACCTGGTGGACCACATCGCGATCCACTTCGCATTCATGATTTGCTCCGCGGTTTCCATCGCACTTGTGGTCACCTATCTGCGCCTGGTGGTGGGCGCGCGTTTCGCGGTGCGCGAGGCGGGCGTCGCGCAGTTCATCTACCTGGTCCTGTTCTCGTATGCTTTTTTCTTCAAAGGCTTCACGGGCCTGGCGGTCACCATCGGCGTGATCCTGACGCTGTTCGTGGTGATGCAGATGACCGGGCGTATCCGGTGGACCGAGCGCTTCGCGAGGCCGGCGGCGGTTGCCAGGTTAAATCAGACAAATCGCTAAACGACGATTCCGAACCAACCCGGAGACATCACCCGTAGTTGCTTTGCGTGAATGGCGGAAGAAGCCAGCCGGGGGGCTGGCTGCGGGACAGGGGTCCCGCCCCACATGTCAGTGGCAGCGGGCGACGATGAGGGTGATGTCGTCGTGCTGTTCGTGCGGGCCGAATTTTTGTACCTCATCCACAACCGATGACACCAGCGTTTGCGAGGACATATCGCCGCGGCGGGCCAGCGCTTTGAGCAGACCCTGCTCGCCGAACTCTTCGCCGGCCTCGTTTAAAGATTCGCTGATCCCATCGGTGTAGAGCACCAGGGTGTCGCCGGCCGACAGGCCGCATTCGCCGATGGCGCAATCCCACTCCTTGAAGATTCCAAGCACGGTGCAATTAGAACAGAGCCGCTCGACGGTGTTATCGCGCCGCAGCAGCAGGCCCGACAGGTGCCCGCAATTGGCGTAGCGCAACCGGCGCGCGTGGTCGTCATACTCGCCGAAGAACAGCGTGGCGTACGCGCTGTCGATCGTATTTTCGAAAAACAGCTGGTTCACCGATTTCAAGAATCGCTCCGGGTGATCCGTGGCGGTGGCGCACTGGCTGCGCAGGTTGGCCTGCAAGTTAGCCATCAACAGCGCCGCGGCGATTCCCTTGCCGGCGATGTCGCCAATCACCAACCCAAGCCGCTCCTGCCCGAGGTCCAGGAAGTCATAGTAGTCGCCGCCCACCTCGCGAGCCTGGATACAAACACCCGCGTATTCGAGGGTCTTGAGCGGCGGCAAAGTTTGGGGGAAGAGCCGGGCTTGCACCTGCTTGGCGATTTCCATTTCTTGCGCGGCGCGGCGCTCCAATTCCAGCTTTTCGGCAGCCGCGCGGCGCTGCTGTTCGAGCTCACGCGCCATTTCGTCAAAGCCCACCAGCGCGAACGAGTTTCCGTCCGGATCCCGGAAGCGCGTGAAGACCGCGCCCCATACCGGGGCCGCCGGGACGAACCCGTCGGCGTACTTGAGGCGCTTCAAGCGCGGCGTGTTTTGAAATTGAACTCCGCGCCGGCTCCATTCGCGGAACTGGGCAGTGACATCCTCGGTGAGAAAAACCACTTGTGTCGGCCGCCCGATCAGTTGATAGTCCTTAGTGTCCGGCGCGGGCGCGATCAACATAAGGACGGCTGTGCCATCGGGCGGCGACACCGCAACCCAGCGGCCGCCGGATTGGAGCCTCGCGTCGAAGACCAGATTGAATCCAAGCTGATCCACGTAAAAGCGCACGCTCAGATCCTGATCGCGCACGTAGATGTTGAACGCGTGAATCCGCAGGTAAGGGGTGGGCCGGTCCATGGCGTGATTAGAGATGCGCGTGAAGAAACTCTATCGTCCTCCGCAGGATATCGTGTGTTCGAGCATTGTCATCCCGGCAATCGAACCCATGCTGGCCGCTGGCGTGGTTGAGAACGTCCAGATCGGCGTTCTTTTTGAGCGCCTGCTGGATGAAGAAATCCGCCGACTCATTCAACTTCGGGTGATCCAGCCCCGCGCGAGCGATCAGCAGGGCCGGGAGCCGGCCGGAATTTTCTGAGAGCTGTATTGCCGGTGCGTGCAGATCCGCATAGTAGGTGACCACGCAGCGAAGCGCATCCGGAGTCTCGCGCAGAAACGGGCTGACGATCGGCCCGCCTCCCGAGAACACCCATAAGCAGAGCCGTTCCGGGTCGATCTGCAACGTCTCGCCGTTCTCGCGAACGTACCGGAAAACATCCTGCGTGTCCGCTATCGCCTCGGGGAGCTTGTCCGGTCCAAAAAAACGGTGATTGAACATGACGGCGGCCATGCCCGAAGCTGCGAGCAGCCGTCCGTAGGACTGGAACCATCCCCAATCCTTCGGCGTGGTCAGCAGATTCGGGGGCAGCGGCCCGCCGTGAATCAAAATCACACACGGAGCAGGCGTCGCTGCCGGGCTGTATAAATCAAATTCCACCGGCCCCGTGTTCCGCCGTACAACAACCTGCTCCATGCCCGCCACGCGATAATGCACGTGCGCGCGGGCGGCCCTCGTCACCCATTCAGGATCTTCACGGAGCTCCATCTCCGCTATGGTGCCACATGCTTAGATTGCGCGCGCCGAATCACTCCGTGATCACGATGAACGTCCGCCACACCGGTTTGCCATCCCACAGCAGATCCACCCGGTACATTCCGCCCTTCAACGTGGCCGGAGAAAAGCCGAAGGCCGAGCGGATCGGGATCTCGCCCAGCGATATCTTCTTGGGCGGCACTTCGACGGCGAGCCGGTTGCCCGAGTCGTACACTTTCGCCGATAGCATCCCCTTGCCGATTTTCCCTTTTCGCGACCACAACGAATACACGAACACTTGCGGCTCGGTCCGTGCAAATTCGCTGGCGTCGCGCGGCGTCGGACCAGTGGCGCTCTTGGGCAGGCTTTGCGTGGTGCCGCCATACATGAACTCGGGCATGGCGGTGATGGGCGCGGTGAGCGTGCCGGCATCGAGCAGCGCCTTGAAGGTTGCCGGTTCAGCACTGGCGGGCACGGTGACTTCGGTGATGGGCACCGCGGCGTTGTTCGCATTCAAGTTGTTCCACAGAGCGGGACTCACGCCCATGCTGCGGCCGTCAAAGCGCGAACCCGGCGTGATGCTGCCGCCCAGCACACCCGCTACGCGGCCGAAAGCATCCAGCAGAGGTCCACCCACGGCGGCGCGAGCGACTCCGGGCGAAAGCTGAATACGGTCGCCAAACCCAGGCACAAAGCGACGGCCGCCTACGTCGATTCCTCCGATGACGCGAGCCTCGGACTCCACATTGAAGACGATCAGGCGTTCGCCCACCGCGATAGCTTTGGGATCGCCGCGAGGAATGGCAGGCAGATCGCCCGTATCGGCGCGCAGTACCGCCCAGTCGCCGTTGCGCGAGAAGCCTGCCAGCGCGTCCACCGTCACCTTGCGACCGCCGGGGAATTCGAGCTCGAGGCGGGCCGCGGAATCCACCGCCTGAAACGCGGTGACGATCCGTCCAGGCTCCAGGATGAAGCCCGTTGCCGTATCGGTGCGATGCCCGCTCTCGTCCAACTTGTGAACCCAAACCAGCGAGCGCGACACTTTGCGAAAGATTTCATCCAGCGTGGGAGGCGTACGCGGCGGCGGAGCCGCTTCCACAACGGGCT